>DATGHS010000225.1:0-12968 GCA_035307785.1 Gemmataceae bacterium | reverse complement strand
GTCATGCCGCGCGTCAAATCGCCGACAAGTTCCACATCCACATACATCGGCCGGATGGTCAGCGCTTTCGGCAACGCGACCGCGATGATGCCCAGCACATCTTTCAGGTGGAAGCCTTCGATTCCGTAAAGATTCGAGCTGGCCCGGATGCCGAAGGGGATGATCTTGCTGAGAAACTGCGACGTGGGCGAGTCGGGATTCGGAAGTTCAAGCAAGTCCTTCGGCGAAAAAATCAGCTTGCGTGTTACATCGAGCGGGATGAGCGTGACGTCGCCGCCGCAATGAAGCACCATGCGCGCGGCTTCGGGGTCGAGGAAGACGTGGAACTCGGCCACGGCCGAAACGTTTCCCGGATCTTTCCAAACTCCGCCGACGCAGACGATGCGCCGCGCCAGTTCTGGCAACGTCGGCTCCCGGCTAATGGCACGCGCCAACATGGTCATCGGCCCAAGGTTGACGATGGTGACCTCGTGCGGTTCGGCCTTCACCAGTTCCACAATGAGCCGGTCGCTATGATGCGGCGCGTGCAGGCTGGCCGCCGGAAAACCGGCATTGCCGAGCCCGTCGGCTCCGTGGAGCCTCGTGCCATCCTGTTCATAAGCGATGGGCAAGGCGGCGCCGATGCGCGGCCAGCGCGGCGGATCGAGCTGCCCAATAATCGTGTGCACATTGAGGGTGGCCTGCTCGGCCGATACGTTGCCGGCCGTGGCGGCCAGCGCAAGCACATCGAGTTCCGGTTCCAGGAATCCCAGCGCCGTCGCAAACGCCGTGTCGATGCCGGGGTCCACAATGAGAATGACTTTTTGCGCCATGGTGCAAATGCGGAATTCCGATTACCGTTTTCGAAGCGCCATAAAGGACCGCCGCTCTTGATTTTCGGATCCTATCCGTCCAAAAACCAACAGCGTTGATGAATCACCGCATTCCGAGGGGGTGATATTAGTTTATTGGAGTTGAAGCGAGAGGGCAGAATTTTCCTGAAGTTAAACGATTTTCTGCAAGTGCTCCAGGATCGCGCGAGCCTTCCCACTATCAATCGCGATCTCTGCCACCGAGACACCTTGGGGCAGATTGGCTACTCGCTCCGCGGTCAGCAGCGCCGCGGCGACATTGGCGAGCACGATGCGCCGTGCCGGTCCCGAATGCCCGGCCAGCACCGAACGAATGATTGCAGCACTTTCACTTGCGTTGGCCGCACGCAGGCCTTCGAGTGAACATGGAGCCAGGCCAAAGTCGGATGCCGTCCACTCGCCCGCAGTAACTTGGTTGCCGCGAACCTGTCGGAACATCGTCGGCGCTGCCAGCGTTACTTCATCCAGTCCATCGCAGCCGCAGACCAAATACGCTTGCCGGATTGTCAGCTTGGCAAGAGCGCCGGCTAGTGGGTCGAGCAACTCCGCCTTGCCGACGCCGAGCAATTGATAATCGGCCCCGGCCGGATTGGCGAGTGGGCCGATCAAATTGAAGATGGTTCGCACGCCGAGCCGGCGGCGCAAATCGGCGACCTGTTTCAGCGCCGGATGAAAGTGTGGAGCGAAACAAAAGGCCAGCCCGGTGGCGTCGAGACAGCGCTTCGCCCAGTCCGGACCGGAATCGATCTTCAGGCCCAGCTCCGTGAGCACGTCGGCGCTGCCGGTGCGCGAGGAAAAAGCACGGTTGCCATGCTTCACCACCGGCACGCCACTGGCCGCGGCGACGATGGCTGCCGCGGTGCTGATGTTGAAAGTGCCGGTGCCGTCGCCGCCGGTGCCGCAAGTATCGAGCAAGCCGGTACGGCCAGTTTCGAGGGGCAGCATACGTTCGCGCAGCAGGGTAGCAGCGGTAGCGAGCTCGCCCGCGGTTTCGCCCTTCATCCGCAGCGCGATCAAGAACGCCGCTGTCTCGGCTTCGCCGAGTTCGCCAGCGAGGATGGAGGACAGCAATTTGGCTAGCTTTTCGGGGCCGGCTTCGTGGCCTTCGAGAACGGAGGTGAGAATTGTCGAATACTCGCGCACTTGATTCACGACCTTCACGTCGGTGCCGGAAAGTCCTCCCGGCTGGATTCGAACCAGCGGCCACCGGCTTATAAGGCCGGAGCTCTTACCTCTGAGCTACGGAAGGAAACGCTGTAGCGGCGTATGCCATCGATGTCGCGAGACATTGCATTCCTCCCTTCACTCGTTGAACATTGGTTTGGTTGCTGGCATCTCCAGCTACTTCGACGCCTTCCATTTGCGCCGCCCGCCAACTTTTCTAATCCTAGCCCCTGCTCTAAACCATTTCAGGCGAGCATCGCGAGTAAGCCGGCCAATTGCAACGGTTTTCTCATGCGAAAGCAAATGCATCTCTCGCCCGCAGCATCGAGGAGTAGGCGGAGCACCTTTGATGTAAGATGCAGGCGCGCGTCTCAAGCTTCCGCAATAGATGCCAAGACAATTGCGATTACAGGTGGTTCGCGCCATTGTTCTAAACCCTTTCGCCACCTTCCCATTTTTCGCCCCTCATTCTAACAAAAAACTTGACAATTTCCCATTTCTGGGCTTAACTAATGTACAGATGTAGAATATACTTTGGTTCATAGTGAATAAACTTCCCTATGTGGCCTGGCGTTCATGCGTTGGGCCAAACCCAGCCCTTAGGAGCCTGCCATGGCCGACATGAATGTTCTCACCACCAAGCAACGCCACATTTACGAATTCATTCGCGAGCGCATCGAGAATCGCGGCTATGGGCCGTCGATTCGCGAAATCTGCACCGCCTTCAAGATCAAGTCGCCCAACGGCGTGATGTGCCACCTGAAGGCTTTGGAGAAGAAGGGGTTCATCAAGCGGCCGGACGAACCGCTGGCCCGAGCGATCCAGCTCACGACCCATCGCAGGCCTGGTCCCATGCTGCCAATGCTCGGCCTCGTGGCCGCCGGCCCGACTATTGAAGCCATCGAGCAGAAGGACGAGGAAGTCGATTTCCACGATTTCTGCGGCAACAATTGCTTTGCCCTCAAGGTCAAAGGGCAGTCGATGATCGAAGATCACATTGAAGATGGCGACCTGGTGGTTGTTCGCAAGCAAGATTCGGCCGATAACGGCGACCGCGTGGTGGCTATGATCGATGGCGAGGTCACGCTCAAGCGCTTCCAGCGAAAGAAGGGCAACATCATGCTGGAACCGGCCAATTCCACGATGTCGCCGATTCATGTGACGCCGGATGCCAATGTCCGCATTCTCGGGGTGCTAGTGGGCGTGTTGCGGAAGTGTTAGTGCATTAGCAGAAATGATGCAGCGGAACTCGCAAGAGTTCCGCTTCTTGAATTGCGGAATTCTTGCGAATTCCGCTGCAAATACAGTAGCCGTGTTCGGAAGAACGCGGCTATTGTTTTTTTACTGTCCGTCCGTTTGCGGATCGTTGCGCGCCGGCAACACGCTACGATTCGGTTCAACACGGTAGCCGCCGGGTAGGCCGCTATAGGGCGAAACAACGACCGCAGGCACAACAGCCGGGGCGGCGCCGGGCATAATGGTGCTGGGCGGGTAAATCATTGCCGCAGCGCTTTGCGGCTTGTTGCCAGAAACAACTACCGGCACGCTTTGCGCTTGGTTGGTGGTATTTACGAACGAGATGTTTTGCGGCTTGTTGGCGAACACCACATTCTGACCCTTGCTTGGACCGCTTCCATACGGCGAAACTTGCTGCTTGTTTGCAGCTACAGTCGTCGTTGTATTCGGCGAAGCGTTCGGTGCTGGGACCGGAGCGCCAATCCGGGCGACGCAGGTGGCGCAGCCATTCGTCTGCCGGCCGCAGCTATTCTTTATCGGACGCATACACGACTTTCCTTGGCAGCCACAATCTTCACCGCCGCAATGAAATGCGGCCGTGCAGCCGCAGCTCGGGAACCACGTCCACAGGGGCGGGGTGTAGGGGGCCGGCTCCGGCAAGCACTTGCACGGTGGCGTGGGCCGGTATAGCAGGAAGCTGAGCAGCTTGCCATCACGGCCATCGCTGGCATCCTGCGTTACGCTCCAGCTTGTGCAGTCGCTGCTCTTTTGATTTCTCTGCTGGCGAGGAGCTGGTCCAGCGCTGCAGGTGGCGCAGGTCGGGATGACGGTGTGGGCGCTGCTGGGCGGGTTGCCCGACTGGTTTACGTAGCTGCTCCAGTTGTCTGCGTGTACGTATCCGATGGCCGCACCGAAGGCGATTATCGCTATTCCAAGCCGCTTCATCGTTCATTCCTTTCCCGAAAGAGCCGCGCTGATTGTTGCCTGCCAGTATCGATTCGACCAAACCTTCGCTACATCCCGCATCAAAGGCAAATACGCTCTTCTCGAAAGGATCGCGCAGAATGGAATTATCCACAAAGTTTGCCAGGTCTGCCTCGCTTAAACTGCCCGCAACGAAATTCGCCAGGATTCCGGCATGGCAAAAGGGGATGCTGGTGAATCACGTTACCAGCCTCCGGCGATAAACTGATGTTATGGCAATTGATCACGCTCTTTCGACTGATAATTCGGCGGCGCCGAATTCGCCGCTTCCACCCGATGATGTGCGCAGAGTCGTGACCGAAGTGATGAAACCCGGGCAATTCTTCGCCGGGCCCTTGTTGCAAGTGCGCTGGTCACATGAGAATGAAGAGATTTTTTGGGAAGTTTTCAACGGGCGAGTGCTTGACCGAACGAAGACTCGGCAGCGACGCAAGTTCGAAGCCTGGAATTTACACGAAGTCGAACCAACGATCGCGGACAATGAACCCGTGTTATCGGTCAAATTTGACGCGGCAGCGAGTGAAGTGCATGTCACGCGGTCGATTCTCAGTTATGCGTGGGAAGCCTACTCCGACGAAATCGGCGCGATTCAAAGTCGGGAAACGGTCAAGCGAAACCGAGAATTGATCGGCAGCCTGTCCCTGGCTGAAACCAGCTCTGCCGACCAACTTCGGGATAACTTGGCCTCGCTACTGTTCCTGGCAATTGTTGGCACGAGCCGGCTACCGTTAACCTCCGAAGAATCGCCGCATCCAGCCTTCACGTTTGGTCAGTGGATGTATTGCTATCGCGCTAACGCCGGTGACGTGCCCTGCTCGAACGCCCGCGAATGGATCGCAACAACGCTTCGAACAGGATTGCCATGGAAACAAAAAGCCAGACTGCTGGAATTCCTCATCCGCACAAGCGGTAACGAAGACATTCCCGGCGTTGTCGACCAATGGCTTTCGAGTTGGAAAGCAGTGGGCCACGAGCAGACCGACTTGCTCGGCCTGTTTCGAACTCTTTTCCAGGAGATTTCGCTTTCGCCTTACACCGATTTCGTGACAAAGTTCCTGGGCTTTGTAAACGCATTGGTCCCGATTCGATCCATTTCCCACGCCGACGTGGCGGATTTCGTCGCATTGCAGCTGCAGCTACTATGGCGACATTTGAACGCATTTGACCTGATCCGTTTTCATCATCGAGGCGCAAATTATCCCGACGCGCTCCTGCTTGATGAATTGCTTCGCCGACTTTTCTATCTCGCCGACTCGATACCCGAGCTATTCCTGCCCCAGCCCGGCGACACGGAATTCGATTCAAAGCAAAAACGACTTCGCCGGCGTGGATTGCGGCTCGGTTGGTTGCTGCGCAATCAATACGCGGGTTTGGCGGTGCCGGAATTGCCAACATCGTCAGGCGAAAACGGCCGCGTGTTGCCGGTTCCATATCACCGCCTGCCGGATAAGGAGATTTTGAACCCGGAAATGCGCACGCATCATCTTTTTGAAGCGAAACTGCAACTGCCTGAAGCGGTGGGAAGGATTCTGTCGGGAACCTTCGACGATCTCAACGAGTCCACCGAATTACAGGAGCTTGGCACAGCACTGTTTCTGGATCGGCCTTTAGGCCTCAGCAAGCGGCCAGGGGAACCGGACAGGACGCCGCTGCTTTCGTACATCGCTTTCAGCCGAGAAGTGGCCCACGCGCGTCTGCAACTGCTTAGCCGCTGCGCCGGGATGGAGAGCCTCGCGCCGCATTTACAAATGCTCGGTCGGCGACTGGAATCTTCGGAATTCTCGATTGGCGTTACCTGGCGAGCCGACAAGCGGTTGGAGCGGCCTGGAGTGGCCGGCCTGGAGAATGTGCTTTTAGTTTCCGACGATTTCGCCTTGCTAAGAACGACCCGCCGATCGCTGGACGATTTTCTCGGCTATTTCGACCTCGCGCCGTTGGAAGGAATCGGACTTCAGTCCATCTTAGCGCCAGGGAAATGCCTCATGTTGCGCGACCAACATCAGCCGGACCAGCTTTGGGTCTACGATGAACGATGGCACAAACGATTGTGGCTGCGCGTGAATGTAAGCCAAGGATTCGTGAGCCGGCCGGGAGTGGAATTGCCGCGCAATGGGCTGGAAGCGCTGGCTTTTCCTGAAGCACATCCAAAACAAACGATTCGGCTACATCTCAAGTAGGGACAGCGCGTAGGCGAATATCGTCATTCAGTGGGCCGGTTAGCCCGAAGCGCCAGCGAGGGCGTTCGACGTTCCTCGCTGGCGCTTCGGGCTAACCCAGCGGCTACAGAATCGCTTGCTGCGCCATTTTGCGTTGACCCATTTGCATATTCCAGCGTCAACACCGGGCCGGGACAATTCTGTTGAGCCGTGTGCAGCTTCGTGTGCGGCGAGCGCGCTGCCAGTACATCTTGCGCGACCGCCTGGGCGATGCTTGGATGATTACACTCGCGGCTAAGATGCGTTTGCACCAAATGTTGGAGCAACCCCGGCGAGGAGCGGTCAAGAATGGCATGCAGGAATTGCGCTGCCTGACGATTCGACAAGTGCCCGTGATCGCCCAATACCCGCTGAATGAGTTCCCAATGCCGGCCGCTCGTGCGTTCCATTTCCACGTCGTGGTTGAACTCCAAGGCGAGAATATCGACATTGGCCAGAGCCTGGGCTTGCGCTTCCGTCCAGCAGCCAAGGTCCGCGAGGTAACCTATGGCCCCGGCACTCCCGAAAAGATCCGGCGCCAATTCGAGCCGGAAGCCGAATGTGGGGCCTGAATCGTGATGCAGTTCCAGAGCCAGGCAGTGTAATGAATTGCTCAAACGGAATGGTTGGCTTGCTTCGTAGTGGCGCACGAGCTTCGCTTGTTCCAACTTCACGAAAGACAGGCTGTAGTTCCGCAACGGCGGCTGATGCTCGGGATGGCAATAGAGCGGAATCTGGTGGCGCCGCAACGTCTCGAATGTGCGGTCCTTCCAGTGGTCGCTGTGCGTGTGGGTGAGGATGACCGCATTAACCTTCTGCCAGGAAGCGCCGACAGTGCTCAGGCGATTGGAAAGTTGTCGCGGGCCGAGTCCGGCATCGATCAACAGGCCAAAGCCATCGGTTTCCAGCAACGCAGCATTCCCGGAACTGCCGCTGGCCAACATCGAAAAGCGTAGGCGCAAACGAATGTCCTTTATGACAATAGCGGCGGCATCCATCGCACCGCCAATCCGTACAAAAACCGTGATACAGAACAACGAGCTAAAAAGTGGTTTCAATGCGTCGTAGCCGAACTCGTGAGAGTTCGGCAAACCGAACTCTCACGAGTTTGGCTACCGTTTTGAAACCGCCTCTAATTCGGTCAACTGGGCATGTTTGATCCCACTAGCACTGACACGGTAGGCCGCTTTGATGGCTTGGCTGGACTATATGACCGCTTCCGGCCCGACTATCCGGAGGCAGCGATCGACTACTTGCTGGCGCGCTGCCAATTGCAGCCAGGATGCCGGTTGGTGGATGTTGGCTGCGGCACCGGCATCTCGTCGCGCCGTCTGGCCGCTTGCGGTTTGCAAGTGATTGGTATTGAACCAAATGACCAGATGCGCCGGCAAGCTCAATCGATTGCTGTCTCTTCGGGCGCGCCTGCACCGGAATATCGCTCTGGAACCGCCGAAGCAACTGGGCTGGCGGACGACTGCGCCGACGCCGTCGTCGCTGCCCAGGCTTTCCACTGGTTCCAGGTTGAGCCGGCGCTGCGCGAGTTCTTGCGCGTCCTCAAGCCCGGCGGCTGGCTTGCCCTCATCTGGAACGAACGCGACCGCCGCGATCCCTTCACCAAAGAGTTTGGGCAGATTCTTCAGCAGCATTCCTTGTCGGCCCATGCCGACGAGCCGCAAAGCGATTACGGCGAGCATTTGCTCCTCTGTTCGCATTATACAGATCGCGAGCGGGTTGCATTCTCGCACAGCCAGAAACTGGATTTCGACGGGCTTTTAGGCCGTTCCTTTTCGATTTCGTTCTCCCCGCGCGACCCGAAGGAGCGCGAGCGCATGACGCAAGCGCTGCACGAGTTATTCGAACGCTTTGAAAATGGCGGCATGGTGACGATGCAGTACTTGACCGTCGTCTACACTGGCCGAAAGCCGACGAACTCGTAGCTCAGGCTTTCCAGCCCGACTGCCCCTTCATCGCGTCAGGCTGGAAAGCTGATCGACGAACCGCTTGTAGATCGCGCGCTGCGGTGATATGCTAACCATCAGCACGCCTCCCATTCGCTTCAAGGACCCGCTCTATGGCAGAGACGAAAACCGTACTTATCGTAGACGACGATCGGGAACTGGTAGACGGTTTGCGCCTGATGCTGGAACGGCAAGGTTACAAGGTCATCCAAGCGCACGACGGCCATCAGGGCAAACAGATGATCTATAACCACAAGCCGAACCTGGTGATCCTCGACATGATGATGCCGCGAATGGGCGGCTACCCTGTGCTTGAGCATTTCCGCGGCAAAGACGCTCCCCCGATTATCATGATCACTGCCAACGAAGGCAGCCGGCACAAGGCCTACGCCGAGTATCTGGGCGTGGTCGATTACATCCGCAAGCCCTTCGCTATGGAGCGGCTGATGGAAGCGGTGAACAAGGTCTTCAATGCCCCGCCCCCTGCGCCGCCGACCGCCGAGGCAAAGGTGTGACCGTGAAACTCCAGATTCGAAGTGGCGCAATGGCAATTCGTTCCTGCTAACTTGTAGAAGCAGAGAAATCCCAAGATGCATGTCTCCCATCGCTCGTTGAGATAGCGCGCGGAGATCTCTGCAGATGTCAGGCACGCCGTTTTCACCGAGCTTGCACAACTCCGAGCTAGCTGGGACTCGTAGCGCGAACCGAGCGTTTTCCGGGACTCAGCTGATCCAGGCATCGGAATTGACGAACTTGTAAGTGACTTTAAGCTGGTTTACTCGGTTCCACGAACGAGAGGGTCGATACACCGACGTCGATCCCGATGACGATGATTTCTTGGCACGACGAGACGCGCTTTTCATTAAGGAGCGGGTCTGGAACTGGTCCGCTCGCTAACGGTGTTTGCTGGACAGTTGAACTCAGCAGTTCTAAGTTCCGGCTTTTCCATTCGAATTCGACGAAAGGCATTGAGCCATCAGCGAATAGGACATTCGCAGCCTGAGCAATCCAATCCAAGATTTGATTGAAGCCCGGCAGTCGAAGCAGAGCGTCATCGCATCGCCATGTCCTTTTGCCAGCAGCGTCGCGTGAATCCGTACAAGTAGGGCCTCGGCTACAAACACCCACCGAAGGCGCGGCTTGCGCATGCAGGTGTGATTGCGTGCCTACCGCAAATGGTGGAACCTCGATTCGATGCCAAAAACGCTTGCTGTAGCAGTCGCGGATCTCCGGCTTCGGTTAGTTGCCAAAGCAACTCCACCTAGGTAAACCCGCAGCCCTTACGTAACACGATCTTTGTGCTAGAGCTGACTCGGGCAATCATTCATTTTTTTTCATGTATTATCTCTTTCTATTCGAAAAACAAATAGTATCATATCTCAATGCAATTGGAGACCATCAAGGTTTTCTGCGATCTGATTAATTTGGGCAGTTTTTCCAAGGCGGCCCAGACCAACGAGATTTCGCAGCCGACGGTTAGCCGCTTTGTGCACCAGCTTGAGCAGCGCCTGGGCGGCCAGCTCATCGACCGCTCGAAACGCCCGCTCGAGCCAACCGCGCTCGGCCAGGCCTATTACGAAGGCTGCAAGCGCTTGCTCGAGCAGTATGCCGAGCTGGAAGTGTCGCTCCGGCGGGAGCATGCGGAACGAGCGCTGACGGTTCGGGTGGCGGCGATTTATTCGGTCGGCCTGGGTGACATGGGACAATACATCGAGCGTTTTCAGGCCGAGAATGCGAACGCCAGAGTGCAGATGGAGTATCTCCACCCGGATCAGGTATATCAGCGCGTACGCGACGAAATGGCGGACATTGGGCTGGTGTCATTCCCCGCACGGTCGCGCGATCTGACGATCATCCCTTGGCGGGACGAAGAGATGGTAGTTGTCTGCACACCGGACCATGCATTGGCCCGATTCAAGAACATTAGCGCCACGCGCCTCGACGGGGAAAAAATCGTGGCCTTCGACCGCGGACTCGTAATTCGGCGGAAGGTGGACAGCTTTCTGCGCAGCCAGGAAGTTGTGCCGCTCATTGCCTTCGAATTCGACAACATCGAGAACATCAAGAAGGCCGTAGAAGTTGGTGGCGTTTTCGCATTGTTGCCGGAACCGACCATTCGCCAGGAAGTGAACGCGGGCCGGCTTGTGGCTTTGCACCTGCAAGGGGCGCACCTAGTACGGCCGCTCGGCATCATCCATCGGCGGCAGCCGGCGCTCGGCAGCGCGACCCTGGCTTTCATTGACTTGCTTCAGACGAATGGCTCCCAGCACCAGCGTAATGGCTATCACCGTGTTTGACTCATCGCCAGGGCCGGCGCGAACGAGGTTAGTGCTATGACGACCGTATCCTCTCCCACGGCGCAGGGTCTCTACGACCCCCGTCACGAGCATGATGCTTGCGGCGTCGGCTTTGTTGTGGATCTGAAGAATCGCAAATCGCACGACATCGTCCGTAAGGCAGTTCAGGTCCTCGTGAATCTGGAGCACCGCGGGGCCTGCGGCTGCGAGGCCAACACCGGCGACGGCGCCGGCATCCTTGTGCAAATTCCCGACGCCTTCCTGCGCCAGGAATGCGAACGGCTGAAGATCAAGCTGCCGCCGCTCGACGAATATGCGGTCGCGATGGTCTTCCTGCCCACCGATCCGCATGATCGGCGGCATTGCGAGCAGATGTTCGAATACATCGTCCGCAAACTGGGCCAGGACGTGTTGGGCTGGCGCACGGTGCCCACGAACAATTCGATGATCGGCCCAACGGCGAAGTCCGGCGAGCCGGTGATGAAGCAACTGTTTATCGGCCGGCGCGATCGCAACGTGCCCATCCTTGGAAACGATGACCTGGCTTTCGAACGCCGCTTGTACGTCATCCGCAAATGCGTGGAAATGGCGGTCAAGAAATCCGGGCTCGCACAGCGGAATATGTTCTACATCCCGAGCCTGTCGTGCAACACGCTTATCTACAAGGGAATGTTGAACGCACTCCAGCTTGATCCGTATTTTCCCGATCTTCAGAATCCGGCGCTCGCGTCGGCGCTGGCGCTGGTTCATTCGCGTTTCAGCACGAACACGTTCCCGACTTGGGCGCGGGCCCATCCGTACCGCTACATCTGCCACAACGGCGAAATCAACACGCTGCGCGGCAACGTGAACTGGATGCATGCCCGCGAGAGTTTGATGCGCTCCGAACTGTTCGGCATGGAAATCTCGCGCATTATGCCTGTTATTGACGAATCGGGCAGCGACTCCGCGATGTTCGACAACGCACTGGAACTGCTGGTCTTGGCCGGCCGGTCGTTGCCGCACGCGGTAATGATGATGATTCCGGAGCCGTGGAGCGGCGACCCGACCATGACGCCGGAGAAGAAGGCGTTTTACGAATACCACTCCTGCCTCATGGAGCCGTGGGACGGGCCGGCATCCATCGCCTTCACGGACGGACGACAGATCGGCGCCGTGCTCGACCGCAACGGACTGCGGCCGTCGCGCTACTACGTGACGAAAGATGATCTGGTCATCATGGGCTCGGAGGTCGGCGTACTGGATATCGCGCCGGAAAATGTGCTGCACAAGGGCCGTCTTCAGCCGGGCCGCATGTTCCTGATCGACTTGGAGCAGGGCCGCATTATTGCCGACGACGAATTGAAGCAGAAGATTGCGACCGAGCACCCGTATGCCGACTGGCTGCGCGAAAACACCGTGGCGCTGGAGGAATTGCCCGGCGCGCCGGAACCGGAAAAGCAACTGGATGGGGAGCAAATTCTGCGGCAACAACAAGCGTTCGGCTACACCAACGAAGACCTGAAAATCCTGCTGGCCCCAATGGCGCTGGAAGCCAACGAAGCGGTCGGTTCCATGGGCAACGACGCCGCGCTGGCCGTGCTTTCGGACCGGCCGCAATTGCTTTACAACTACTTCAAGCAACTCTTCGCGCAGGTGACGAATCCGCCCGTCGATTGCATTCGCGAAGAGATCATCATGTCGATGGAGACGACGTTCGGCGCCGAGCAAAATCTGTTGGAGCCGACGCCGCGCTCGGCCCGGCAGATCAAGCTGCCGACGCCGATCATGACGAACGAAAACCTGGAGCGGCTGCGGGCGCTCGACGGCCAAGCGCCGCACAATTACAAGTCGATCACGCTGCCGATCCTTTTCCCAGTCAAGCAGGGCACCTTTGGCCTGGAATTGGCGATGGGCGGGTTGTTCCGCGACGTCAGCGCCGCCATTCGGCACGGCTACGACATCATTATCCTTTCTGATCGTGGCGTTGATGAAGAACACGCGGCGATTCCGGCGCTGCTCGCGGTGGCCGGCGTGCATCACCACCTGATCCGCGAAGGCACGCGCACGAAGGTCGCACTGGTGCTGGAAAGCGGCGAGCCGCGCGAGGTGCATCACTTTTCGCTGCTCATTGGCTACGGTGCCGGCGCCATCAACCCGTATCTTGCCTTCGACACGCTCGACGAAATGATTCGGCAGGGAATCCTCGTTGGGATTGATCATCACCATGCCGAGAAGAACTTCGTAAAGGCCATCGGCAAGGGCGTCATGAAGGTCATGTCCAAGATGGGCATTTCCACGGCC
>DATGHS010000224.1:0-2888 GCA_035307785.1 Gemmataceae bacterium | reverse complement strand
GACCGCACCAGGGGGCGGACTGGACGCCGCCTCGCTGCTGGCGGCGGAAGAAGCGCATCTGTCTGGCTTTTTTGGCCGCATCGTTCAGTTTTACGGGAATGCCATGAAATCGGTGCTGAAGCGGCCTTGGGTCTTGATTGTCAGCTCCGCCGCAATCGTGGTGTTGTCATATGTCAGCTACACGGTGTTGGACACGGATCTGCTCCCGGAAATGGATGAAGGCGGATTCATTCTAGATTATTACACCCCGCCGGGAAGCTCGCTGGCAGAATCGAATCGCATTCTTCTGCATATCGAAGAGATTTTGCACGCTACGCCGGAGGTGGAAAATACGTCGCGACGCACCGGGCTGCAATTGGGGCTGGCAGCGGTGACCGAAGCGAATCGAGGGGACTTTACGGTAAAGCTGAAGCGCGAGCGGAAGCGGGACATTGAAGAAATCATTTCCGACGTGCGCGGCCAGATCGAGGAAAGCGAACCGGGCGCAAAGGTCGAATTCATTCAAGTGCTACAGGACATGATTGGAGACTTGAGCAACCAGCCGGAGCCGGTGGTGATCAAATTGTTCTCGCAAGACCCGAAGCTACTGAACGACACTGCACCGAAGGTTGCCGACGCGATTGGAAAGATCAAAGGCGTAGTGGACGTTTTAAACGGCGTGGAAAACACCATCAGCGGTCCGGCCGTGACCTATCAGGTGAATTCCGCGGTGGCGACACGATCCGGCTTCACGCCCGAGGAAATTGCCTTGGATGCGTCGGCGATTCTAGAGGGCGAACCGGCGGCAACTCCCGTGATCATCAACGACCGGGCGTATACGATTCGCGTGCGTTTCCCGGACGCAAACCGGTCTTCGCTCGATCGCATGACGAACACCTTGGTCTCAAGCACCACGGGGCGGACCGCAACGCTTGGCTCGCTCGCCTCTTTGAGCACCGACCCCGGCCAGACGGAAATACGCCGTGAGAATCTGCAGCGCGTTGTGCAGGTTACCGGCCGTTTCGAAGGGCTGGGCCTGGGCCGCGGCATGGACGCGGTGCAGAAAGCGGTGGCAAACTTGCACCTCCCTTCTTCCATCCGCGTTGAGTATGGCGGAACATTCCAGGAGCAGCAAAAGTCGTTTCACGACCTCTCGATCGTGTTGATGCTGGCCTTACTGCTGTTGTTTGTGGTGTTGCTGTTTGAGTTTCGCACGTTCTCTGCGCCGACCGCGATTCTGGCTTCGGCCTTGTTGTCGACCTTTGGAGGTTTCGTCGCTTTGCTGGTTACACGCACCACGTTCAATGTAGCTTCTTTTATGGGCATGATCATGGTGATCGGCATCGTGGCGAAGAACGGTATTTTGTTGCTGGATGCGGAGCATCGTTTTCGCGCTCTGGGATTTTCCGCGGAAGACGCGATGATCCAGGCGGGCCGGCGCCGTCTGCGGCCCATCGCCATGACGGCACTGGCCACGATAGCGGGGATGCTCCCGCTGGCATTTGCCATCGGGCAGGGTTCCCAGATGCTGCAGCCATTGGCGATTGCCGTGGTTGGCGGGCTGCTCAGCTCGATGGTGTTGTCGCTGATTTTTACCCCCGCGATTCACTACTACATGTACCGGCACACGGTCGAGGGCAGCGCCTAGGACGCGCTATGGTCAACGGTGTTGGCCGCAAAAGCGTCGGCACGCCAGGACTCAGCATAAACAAGACCGTCGCGCTTCCAAATTATCTTGCGTAGGGCCTGGAGGAGGTTTGGCCTTTGCCTTCCGTTACCGTGATCGTCTGACCGGCATTCACGCTTTGAAGACGATCGATTTGGCCGCTCGGCCAGCGCACTTCGATCGAGTCCGCCTTGTCGTGTTGGGCCAACCCAAACGTTAGAACCAGTTCGCTGGAAGAAAGATAGCTCGAGCCGCTGCGCAGCATTTGCGTCTGCGTGTCCCCACCGACCGTGACGCGCGCGACGGCACCGATGCCGTCGCGATTCGATTTTGTGCCGGCCAGCTTCAGACGAACGCTGCGATTTGCGCCGGATTGCGCTTCGTTTCGGAACAAATAGGTCGGACCACCATTCGTGGCAAGCAACAGATCGAGGCGGCCATCGTTGTTGATGTCGGCATAGGCGGCGCCACGCCCGACACGCGGGGCGTTGAACGCCGAACCCATGAGGCTGGTCACTTCTTCGAATTTTCCTTTGCCCACATTGCGAAACAGATGCGGCGGCATGGCGTACTTGACGTTGGCCTGCACCTTCTGGATTTCGGGATCGATGTGACCGTTGGCGATGAAAATATCCGGCCAGCCGTCGAGATCATAGTCGAAGAAAAAGCAGCCGAAGCCGAGGGTCAGCAGCGTGGCGCGGCCGATGGCGGACTGCGGCGCTTCGTCGACAAACAAGCCCTTGCCTTCGTTGTGGTAAAGCGAAAGCATCTGGTTCGAAAAGTTGGTGATCATCACGCTGGGGTATCCGGAATGATCGTAGTCGGCGGCGTCGACCCCCATGCCGGCGCGCGCCACGCCGTCCTCACTGAAGGCCACTCCGGCGATTATCCCTTTTTCCGAAAAGGTGCCGTTGCCATTGTTGCGGTAGAGCTTGTTGGGTTGCGTATCGTTTGAGAACAGCAGGTCGGGCCAGCCGTCGTTGTCGTAGTCGAGGACGGCGATGCCCATGGTCTTGGACGTGGGTTCGCCGAGGCCCGCCTTTTGGGTGACGTCTTCGAAAGTTCCATCGCCACGATTGTGCCAGAGCCTCGCGCTCGTTCCCTTGTAGGACTCAGGAGTGCAGTAGGACTTGTTCTTGCCATCGAGGGTGCAGTAGAGGTCGGTTTCCGGAGTCCATTGCACGTAGTTGCCGACCACCAAATCCAGGCGGCCATCCTTGTCGAAGTCGACCCAGGCGGCGCT
>DATGHS010000223.1:0-35280 GCA_035307785.1 Gemmataceae bacterium | reverse complement strand
ATAAATGGCGGCGTGAAATTGCTGCTTGTGGACGGTGAAAACGAGGGCGACGCGCTGGTGGGATTGGCATTTGTCGCCCCCGTCTGCGCGCCGCCCGGTGTAGCTGCCCCCGCTGGCTGGGGAGCCGGCACATTGTTGCCTGGGGCAACAAAGCTTGGCCCAGCGGATTGACCGTCGAGAGACGCCGAGAGGTCGCTCCGGTCGATGCTGCTGTCGATCCAGTTGGCAAACAGGGCGTCGGCCGGGCGTTGGTCGAAAGATAAGCCGTTCGCGGCGGGCCGATCCAAGTCGGTCTGAGCGCTCGGGGTTCGCCCGGAATCGTTGGCAGGTAACCACTCGGTCAAGTCGGTGGTTGCAGGGGACGACGATGAGAGGCTGACCGCAGCCAGTGGGTCTTCGGCAGTCGTGAAGTCACCGGCGGGAGCTGTTTGTGCAGCGGCAAAATCCACCGCTGCGTTACTTAGGCAGGCGGCTTGCAGGATGGCCGAGAGTGAGTCGGAAGGAGCGTTGCGGTCTTCGAGTTGTTCGAGCCTCAGCCAAATGCGATTCCTGCCGAACCAGCGCGGGGGCAACTTCATGGGGCAGATCCTAGCGTAGAGAGTGTGGGGGCAATCCAGCACGCGACTGCCTGCCATGAGAACATGCGCGCTTCTGCGAGTCAAGCAAAATTCTTAAGAAAATCCCAAGAATGTGGATCAAATTGAGTTGTCATCTAAGATTTTGAACTACTCAGTTGAAGTGACACAACCCTCATTTCCTTGCCGGCAACAATTCCACCAGATCGCGCAATTCGCGCAGCGACAGCGCGCAGCCTATTTGCGGGATCGCGGGCGTTCGGATCGGGCGCTCGTCGATGTCTTCAACGATGCGATACAGCTCGCTCATGAACAGAATTCGTCCGTGCGGGTTCGGCACACACCGCTCGCGGCGGCGTGCGGGGGCCGCGCGCCGCTTGCTGGTCCAGGCACTCGCCGTTCTTGATACCGCCTCGCTAAATCCCGTCATTTCCTGCTGTTTGCACTCTCCGCCAGCCGCTTGGTTTATGCGGGCACAAGGTTTGCTCCGTTTTCCGGTGCCTCGGTCCGAGATTCTGCTTGGGACTTTATGCCGGCGAGGCTGGCGCTTCACCGTCGTCAAATCGAACGATAGGGAGGGAATGCCATGTTCGCACGCCACCTATTCACGTTCTGCGTCATCTTGATTGCCAACGTCGCTTTCGCGCAGGAGTCAACACCCGTCGTCACGCACGCGCCGGTGTCCGGCCTCGAGCCCGGCATTGGCTTTGAGCATCGCAAAGTGATCGAAGAATTCACCAATCTCGCGCAACAGGGAAAACTGGCCGAGGTCGATCAGGCTTGCGACGAGGTTATCGCTGCCTTCCAGAAGCTCATGACCGACCCCAAGGCGACCTATCTGTCGTTCGCCAACAAGGCCGAATTCGAGTATTACCAAAAAGCCAACCCGAAACTCGGCAAAGTCGAATGGCTGGATTATGCGTATGGCGAAGCACTTCATTACAAGACCTTCGTCGCGGCCGAGCGGAAGCAATACGCCGATGCACTTGAGTATTCGCGGGTCGAAATTGAATACCGGCCGCTCGCAACCAACGCGCTCACCGAACAGGGGTTCATCCTGAACCGGCTCGGCCGATTGCAAGAAGGGCTGGAGTCGTATGAGCAGGCGGTGAAGCTGGCGGAGCAATTTGCCAGCAACCAGAGCCAGCACGGCGTGGCGCTGCGTGGAGTAGGGGCGACTCTCATCGACCTCGGCCGCCTGGACGAGGCCAAAGCGGCTTACGAGCAATCGCTGAAAGTCGAGCCCAACAATAAGTTGGCGTTGAGCGAACTGGAATACATTCGGAAACTCAAAGAAAAGGAGAATTCTCAACCACCGAAGGACTAATCACACGGCGAAGGGAAGGTCGGGGAATACGGCGGTTATCCAATTGTTTGGTGATCGCTCCAGGATTTCGCCGTTTCCCTGAATTAAGAAAGGTTGAGGAGAGAAGACAGCATTTGGGGGCACCTGCACTGCATCCCGAAAGGAGAACGCCCATGATTTACCAAAGCAAAAACCTGATGGCTTTGGGTCTTGCGGTGGCCTTCGCTTTGGGCGGCGCCGACGTTGCGTTGGCCCAGGCTCAGGCGCAACTGCCGCAAATGGTACCCGGCGGGCGAAACCCCATCTACAAACTCGGCGTGTACTACGAGAACACGGAATCGGGCGCTCGTATTACGAGTGTCATCGTGAACTCACCGGCCTGGAGGCTGGGGTTGGAACAAGGCGATTACATTGTGAGGGTGGATGGGAAGCGGATCGGCATCGTGAACGGTTACGTGTACCCGCTGCCGAACGAGCTGCAGCGTTCCAATGGGACCGTGGAGCTTCTGATCTGGAACCGGCGCACCCGTAACTATGAAACCCACGTGGTGACCTTGTCGACGCAATAGAAGCAGCCCGACGGCGCGCCGCACCGGTAGTATTGGACAGGACCTACCTCCAATTCCCGCAACTGTGTCGTTCTGTCGGACTGCCGGTGCCGCCCTCGGGAAACAAAACTGGGACCAATTAAAAAAACTCCGCCTTCATTTCCTTGCCGCCAGAAATTCCACCAGATCGCGCAATTCGCGCAGCGAGAGCGCGCGGCCCATCTCCGGCATTGCGGACGTTGGCGCCGTGCGCTCCTCAATATCTTTAGTGCGCACAGTTACTTCTTTTCCATCGGAGCCAAGCAGCACGACGGCTTGCTCGGTGTCGGACTTGACGATGCCGGCGACGACTTTGCCGTTGGTTAGCGTCAGCGTGACGGAACCATAGCCCGGGGCGATTTTGGCGTTCGGGAAGATCATCGATTCCAGTAGATACTCGCGCGTGTTCTTGGGATTGCGCTCGGCGACCTTCGACAAATCCGGCCCGGCATCGCCGCCCTGACCGTCGATCTTGTGGCAGCGGATACACTGGGCCACCGAATGGCCGACGAATAATTGCCGGCCGCGCTCGGCATCGCCGCCGTACAGGCTGACGCGAAACTTGGCGAGCGGGTCGGATGGCGATTGCCTGGATTGGAATTTCTGAATCGCCTGCTTGAAGGGATCGCCGGGCACTTGGCCAAGTGCTTCGAGCAAGTCGAGTTGCAGTTCCAGCGGCGCTTCGCCCTTGGCCAACCGGGCGGCCCAGGCTTCGAGAAGTTTCCTGGCCGGCTCAGCGCGCATCCGGGCCAAGGTGGCCAGGGCCTGCTGTTTCTCCACCACCGCGCTTTGCGGCCGGCAAAGTGCTTCAGCCAGCAAGGGCGTGGCCAATTCGGGATGAAGACCTGCCAGGGCCTGGCGAGCTTCCGCGCGGACGTGCGGGTCGCTGTCTTTCATGCACAGTCCAATGGCGAGGTCCAACTGCGGAAACTTGCGGGACACGAGCAGTCGGAGGGCGGCCAAACGAGCCGGGCCATCGCGCTGTGGATCGGTCAGCCAGCGGAAGAACGTGCCATCGTCGGCCTTGATCTGATTCTTCGTGATGAGATTAACCGCTTGAATCTGTGGCTGGCCCGAAGTCCGGCTCAGGATCGTGCCGATGGATTCTTCCAATACCTGCTTGATGATCTGCTGATCGCGCTTGGCCAGCGGCCGCCAGAACCAGGTCACGCGATCACGGGGTGATGGCTCGGTCCAGTCGGCCAGGGCGGACAATGCTTCCGAGCGCATTCGCGGCGAACCGGCGTCGTTGGCCACATAGCGAGCTAAAGCCCGTGCGTTCTCGGCTTGACCCAGGCGGAAATGCGCATCGATAATCCGGCGCAGCAAGGGCTCCGCTTCCGATTCCATTCGGCCGGCGAAGCGATCCAGGGCGGCGGCCAGAGCGGGAAGCTCGCTGTCGAGCGGCAGGTCGTGAATGGCCCGCGCCGCTTCCGTGACGATGTCGAGTTCGCTGTCGTTCAGGAACTGGCTGATTCGTTTGTCTTGCAAGCGCCGCTGAATGAGGAGGACAGCCACGCGAACCGATGGCGACGGGTGCTTCGCTCGGGCTTGCACCGCTTCGGCATCGCCGATTTGAGCCAGAGCATAGATCCCCACGTGACGAAGGAAGGGGTCGTCGTCATGATTCTGTTCCAACATGGCGAAAAGGCCATCGACGGCAGCGCGATGCTTTAGTTTTCCCAGCCCCATCGCCGCGAAATAGCGGACACGCGGGCTCTCATCCTTCAGCAGGCCTACGAACTCGTCTTCTGCGCCACGGAAATGGTCATCACCAAGAATGCGCAAGACCTGGGCACGAATTTCGACATCCGGGTCTTTAAGGAAGGGCAGCAGCTTTTTCAATGCCTCTGGTGCGTGCCGGCCAATTTGTCCCAGGCCCCAGATAGCGTGCATTCTGCCTAGTTGTTCCGTGTTCCATTCAGGATGTCGGAACCCGTGTGCCAGCACTTCGTTAAGCACGGCTATCGATTTCGCGCCGCGTTCGGCGAGCGCGAACTGAGCACGTTGTCGGACGCGCAAATCGGGATAGGCCATTAACTCCGCCAAATCGCTGTTCCGGGCGAGGCGGGAGATGCCCGTTTTAAACAGAGATTGGACGTCTTGTACCTGGAGGCTCTTCACCCGCTCCGGATCAAGCACCGTGTAAATCCGCCCCCCCGCTGTGCCGCCGTTCCAGAGCAAGTCAACGAAATCGGAAACATAAAGCTTGCCGTCGTAGCCCATCTTTACGTCGGTCGCGTGGATCGGCTTGAGGAAATCGTGGTAATCGACTATCTCGAAACCCGCGCCTTTGTTCACGACGCCGAATGACTCCACGCCGCCGTTGCCGGTGTAATTGCACATGAAGAAGCGGTTGTGGTAGCGCGGCGGTAGGCTGATGCCGCTCGTGAACTCGAAGCCGGACGGCCCGGTGCCGATCTTGCCCACCGGCGGCACGATCCACGCCGGTTGGCCCTTGTGGTACAGATGCCACATGCGCTCCGCGTGCCAGGGGCCGGTGAGATACGGCTCGGGGATGGTCTGGTAGGCCATATTCCAGCCCGCGTCGCCGCCTTCGGCAATGTAGACCAGGCGCGAATCGTCGCCCTTGTCGCAGTTGTTGTCGTCGGCGAAGAGGTTGCCGTACTGGTCGAAGGCCAACCCCTGTGGATTCCGCAGGCCGCGGAAGATTAGCTCCAATTCCGAGCCGTCGGGATTGCAGCGAAACACGCCGCCGGTGCGCGGGCCAACGAAGGTCTTCCCTTCCTTCGAGGTGACGTTGAACCCGCGATCGCCCACCGAGAAATACAACTTGCCGTCAGGTCCCCAAGTCAGGCCGTGCAAGTCGTGGCCCAGGAAGGCGCAATCGACGCCGAAGCCGCGATGCAACGGAATGCGCACGTCGGCGTGACCGGTGCCTCTCGTGTCTTTCAGCAGCCACAGATGCGGAATGCAGGTGAAATAAAGGTTTCCGTCGCGCGCCAGGACTCCTGCGGCCAGACCGTCGAGCGGATCGTTGAAGCCGCCCGCAAAGACGGTGGAATAATCGGCATGGCCGGTGCCGGCGCGGTCCACCAGCATGCGCACCTGGTCGGAATGTTTCGAGAACCAACTCATGCCGCCAGGAAACTTGTCAGCATGCTTCTTGTACATGGCGAGGCGGTCATCTACTGTGCGCAACTGCAAGTCATCTTCGAGCAAAAACGGGCGCGTGCGGTTCTCTTCCGTCCCCTGGTTGAAACGATACTCCTCAGCCACGAACACGCGGCCCTTTTCGTCGAGACAAATGGCCACCGGACTGGCGAGCATCGGCTCGCAGGCAAACAGTTCGACTTTGAGCCCGGCCGGATAGCGGAACGCGGCCATCTCCTTCCGCGCGGCGTCGGTGCCGTTTCGGATGGGCGGCGTTTGTGCGAATGAGGAGGATTGAGTCAAACCGACGAAAACCAGGACGAACGAATGAAAGTAAGGTCGCATTGGCGAAACCCAGCAATGAAAGGCGAAATCCTTGTCACTTTTTTGAAAGAGAAGTTTCCGGCACAAGGAATGTTGTAGCCGCATGAGCTGCAAGCGTTGAGATTGCTTGCACCATGCGCTCGCTGAATTGCTACCTTGCATCTGGCTTGAAGCACGGTCGGTTTGCCAAAGTTCGCTCATTAATAAACGCAGCAAAACCGATAATACCAGTACATTCTGCCCAATCGGCAATTGCGGCAAATCCGCGCGCCACGGCGGCGCGGCGAATCTGCGCGGGCCTGGTGCCCTGGGCCCGTCGATTGTGCGAGCGAACTGGCGAGAATTCCCATGCGCATTTGGTTTGGCGCTGCCCTGATGGCAACGGTGGTTCTGGTGGCCACGAATAACGCCGGCGGCCAGGAAAGTCCGGGCCAGCCCATTCTTGCCCCCCCCAGAATGCCCAGTCCGGCGGCGGCGCAATTTGGTCCGCCGGTTCGAGATTCGGCCGCTGCGCCGCCGGAATTTGTGCGCATCCAGGCCGACGAACCCAAAGACGACGACGTCAAGAAGCAAGTCGAGTTATTGCGCAAGCAAGTCGAGCTTCAGCAGAAAATGATCGAACTGCTGGCCGAGCAACTGAAAAAGCAGCCGCCATCCGCTCCCGCCATCGAAAAGCTTCAGGCGCAGACCGCCACGTTGGAAGCGCGCTCGGTGCAAGCGGCCCAGCGCGACCAGCAATTGGAATCGGCGGTCGATGCCCTCAACGCGCATATCGATGCCGACGAACGCAACGGACCGCGCTTGCCGACGCAGCTCAAAGAACTGTTCTTCCCCAGCCAGACCAATGAATCGCCGCTTAGCATTTACAGCACGATGGCGTTTGGTTACGCGAAGCTCCTGGGCGACCCAACCACGGCGGCCAATGGCGCCGGGCGGCCCGATGTGCCAGGAGGCTTTTACTTCGGCGAATTCTCGCCCGACTTCTTCCTGAAGCTCAACGAGTGGATTCTCTTCGAGGGCGAAATCTCGGTCGGCGCCGGCGGGACCGTGAATCCGACGTTCCTCCAGGCCGACTTCTTTGTCAACGACTGGCTGACAATCATTGCCGGCCGCTTTGTGGCGCCGATCGGCTGGTACAACGAGCGCCTGAATAATCCCTGGATCAACAAGCTCCCCGGCGATGCGCCCGGCGGCGTGCCGATCCTCTGGATGCAAGTTTTGCCGCCGACGGCGCTACTGGGCGTCCAAGCACAAGGCTCCTTCTACCTGGGCTGTTCGCCAATCAAGCTTGAGTACAACGCGTACGTGTCGAACGCCATGAACGTGACGCCGGGAGCGCCTGGAGCGCCGACTCCCGATGAGCTGGCCAACCTTGAAGGCATGGAAGGCACGTTTAGCCTGATCTCGAATCAAAAGGCATTCGGCGGCCGAATCGGCCTGTGGTGGCCGGAAGTTGGTTTGGCGGCCGGATTGTCGGCCATGTACAACGGCCCGTACATGGCCGGCTTCAACGACTCGATCACGCTTTGGGCGGCCGATTTCAACTACCGCAAAGGCAACTGGGATTTCCGGTTCGAGTACGGCGCGCTGTACCAGCAGGCCGGCGACATCATTGGCACCGACATCGTGCGCCAGGGCTTCTATGGCCAGCTCGCCTACCGGCCGCGCGACAGTGCCAACCGCTTCCTGCAAAAACTGGAGTTCGTCTATCGCTATAGCTACGTGAATTTCCAGGGCATCGATCCCACGACGCTCACGATCGGGACCTACCCCACGCCGGTCGATGTGCCGGTGACCCGGCAACAGAATGCGTTTGGACTGAACTACTATATTTCGCCGCGCATGCTGTTGCAGGCGGCCTATGAAATCAACGACGAGCCCGGGTTCCATCTTCACGACAACAATTTGCTCTTCCAATTGGCCTGGGGCTGGTAAGGAGTAGCGGTATATGCGAAGCAAAGGGAAGCGCTGGCTGATTGCCCCGGCCCTGATCATGGCCGGCATCCTCGGCTCGTATGGATGCCACCAAACGCCGGTCGCGACTTCGACGTTGGAGGAAGGTCCGGCGCCGCTGCGCATGCCGACGCCGGTGAAAGACGGCAATGGCTGCCAATCGTACGAGGATTCGCTGACGGGCGGCAAGGTCTTTTCGATGTATTGCAGCTATTGCCACAGTGCGCCTACGCTGGCCGAGCGGCCATTTTCCAACTTCCAGAATGTGGCCGCCCACATGCGCGTGCGCGCCAATCTGACGGGCAAAGAATACGCCAAGCTCGTGGAGTTCCTGCGCCGCTATCACGATGTGCCGGGGCCCGAAGGAGTGGAAGGCCCAGGACCAAAGGACATGTACTTCGGTCAGCCCATCCAGGAATTAAAGAACGACCAATCGACCACCCGGCCCGATCTGCCGGGCGGGCCCAAGGCGGGCAATGCCAATGAATCGAGCCCCGGTCAACCGCCGCCGGGCAGCTCACCACGGGAGGCGAGGTAGTAGTGCATTCCGGCTGCTAATCAGCTCGAACGAACTACTACCAGCACTGCGATACGGCTCAATTCGTTGCGCGCGTCGGCCATGTCGGCGGCGGTCGCAGGATTCGGCAACAAATCGAGATTGCGCAGCCGGACAGCGTTTTCTGCGCAAGTCGTTTGCTACTGGATACTTACAGGACTTGATCGCCGGGCCCGACAGATTCGTTGCAACGTTGCATTCGTTGGGCCGAACTATGCACCCGACCGCCTAATTCGGCAACGAATGGCGGTGCATGGCAGCTGAGATGTCAGCCGCTTAGCGTTCCTCCCCCTCCACACCCGGCCCTCGCCCTGGCATGCGGCTTGGAAGGATAATGGGCGGCGGTGTGAGTTGGTCCGGACCGAAGAGCAGCAGCGTGCGGCGGCCTGGGAGTTTGTCGGCATCGATGAACACCTTGTCGCGCTGCGAGAGCGTTTCGCCCAGGGCCATCCACGTCAGCCGGAAATCAACCAGGAAAGCCTGATTCTCCAGTTGCTGTTGCCGGCGGCGCTGATGGTCGGCCAGGGCGCTGGTTACGTCTTGCCCGGCCAGGATCAGACCGACCGTTTCCGTTGCCAGCCGCGATTCGACGGCCGGGCTGAGTTCGGTTCGCAGCCTGTACCAGGCCAGAAAGGCGTCGCGGTCTTTCTTCGCCATTTCCACGGTGCGATGCGCGGCGGCTTCGGCTTGGCGTTCGATTTCCTTCCCTTTGCTCTCGGCGTCACGGCGAATGCGCAGCGCCTCGGCCTCAGCTTCCTTTATCATCTGGTCGTGCCCCTCGGCGGCTTTGGCCACGTCGTGGAACGACGGCACTACCGGGGCCGGCGGGTGCAGGTCGCGCAGCGCAAGACCTTCCAAGACAATGCCAAGACCCGGGTCGCCGTAGGATTGCAAGCGCTTCTGCAAGCGGGCGAACACCTCGCGCTGAAACTCCGCCCGGCGCAGCGTGAGCAATTCCAGAAACGATTCGCCGGCCGCCTGTTCGCGCAACGCCGCTTCCAAATTCGCGCGCAGAATTTCGTCCGGATTATTCACTTCCAGCAAATAGCGTCGGGGTGAGCGGAGGCGGTATTGCAGCGTGGCCAAGAGTTCGATCAGGTTGCCGTCGCCGGTGGGCATGACGGCTTCGCCTTCGATCCGGAGCACGCCTTCGCTTTCGTGCTGGCTGAGCCAGGTGAGTGCGGCCCGTGTCTGTTGACCCTCTGTTTTCGCCAGACGATCTTTCAACACCCGAAAGCCCACTTCCACGCTGCGCACTTGATCCGGCTGTGTCTTCAGCACGGTTTCCACCGGCCACGGCCAGCGCCAGTGCAGGCCGGGGCCGAGATCCTCTTCAAGCGGCCGGCCAAAGCGCCGCACCACGGCAATTTCGTTCGGCTCCACTTGCGTGAGGCCGCTCGCGGCGTAGGCAGCAACGCCGATGAGACTGATGCCGAGCGCGATCGGCTTCCAGCGATGCGAAAGCTCGTGCAGCCATTCATCCGCATTGCTGGCCCGCTCGACCCAGACATCAAGCTGCTGTAGAGCGCTGCGTACCCGGCCGGAGGATGCCTTTACGCTCTTGCGTTCAAAGGCCAGGAGCCGCATGGAATTCAGTAGCACGAGCAGCGAGCCGAGCTGATGGTAGATCACGCCGGCCAGCGGAGCGCGTTCGTACCATTCCGGCGAGCGCGCAAGCAGCGGCCAGAGCCAGCCGGTGAGGACAATGCCGACAATGTTTACGCCAAACGCGAAGATGACGATGTTTTGCCGAATGATGTGAACCGTTTGCCGCGATAGGCGCACCAGAAGCGGCAACGGCGCCAGCGGATCGCCCATCAGCACGACGTCGCCCGCCTCGGCAGCAATCTCGGCTCCGCCGCCGACCGCCAGGCCAACGGTGGCGCTGGCCAGTGCCGGCGCATCGTTCACGCCGTCGCCAACAAAGGCAACCGACTGTGCTGCTTCCGTGTCCGCTTGGGCGGTAACCAGCTTTGCCTTGTCGGCCGGCAACAATTCGGCATGCACAGATTCGATGCCAAGGTCCGAGGCGACTTTCACGGCCACAGCGTTCCGGTCGCCGGTCAGCAGCGAGATGTCCTGTATACCCAATTCGCGTAATTCCACGATAATGCCGCGAGCTTCCGGTCGAATACGGTCGCGCGCTCCAATGGCGCCGAGAATGCGGCCGTCGGCGGCAATGAGCAATGGCGTTTGGCCATCGTTTTCGAGGCGCTCGAGCAGTGCGCGCACTTCGGTGCCGGGCGACAGGCCTTGCTCCTGCAGCAACCGCGGTGTACCGACGAGCAGCGTTTTGCCGCCAACCCGCGTTCGCACGCCGGCTCCCGGATGGGCAATGAATTCCTCGACCGGATCAAGCACGAGTGATCGCCGCTGCGCTTCCTGCACCAGCACGCGAGCCAGCGGATGCTCGCTTGGCAGTTCCGCGTTGGCGGCCCGGCGCAAGAGTTGTTCCGGTGGAGTGGTGCTATCGACCGGCAGAATATCGCCAAGTTCGAGCTTGCCCTCCGTTAGGGTGCCAGTCTTGTCGAAGGCAAAACTCGTGACCCCAGCCAGGCGCTCCAGCGCGGCCCCACTTTTCAGCAGGACCCCGGTGCCCGCAAGGCGGCCGAGCGCGGCAATAACCGCTGCCGGAGTGGCGAGAATCAATGCGCACGGGCATGCGACCACCAGTACCGCCAGGGCCGGGTACATGCTGAGCCGCGCCGCCTGGCCCAGCGTCAAGCGCACCGCTTCCCCGCGGAAGGGACCCGCGTACCAGAGCAGATTCGCCATGAAGGTCACGGCGGCGAGGGCCAGCACGGCTGGGAGAAAGTACTTCGCCAACCGGTCAGCGTGCCGCGCTACCGGAGCTTTTTCCTTCAGTGCCTTCGCGGTGAGTTCCAGCACCCGGCCGGCGACCGTTTGTTCCTGCACGCGCTTTGCTTCAATCGTTAAGGCGCCATTCTGGTTCAAACTACCCGCCAAGACTTCGTCGCCCGGCCCTTTATCCACCGGCAAGCTTTCGCCGGTCAGCGCGCTCACATCCACAGCCGAGCGGCCGTCGCGCACGTTGCCGTCGACCGGCACCTTGGCCCCTGGCTTTACGACGACGACATCGCCCACCACGACGTCGCTTACGAACATGCGCATTTCCTGTCCGTCGCGCACCACCCAGCAACGAATGGGGAAAAGTTCGGCCAGCTTGCGTATGGCGTTTTGCGTGCGGGCAAACGTGAAGCCTTCCAGACACTCGCCAATCAGGCCGATGAGGACGACTTCCGCTGCAACCAGCGGTTCGCCGATAAGAATGGCGGCAATACAGGCGACCGCCAGCGCCAGATCGGCCCCGAGCTTTCCTTCGAACAGGCTTTCGAGTGAACCGTAAAGTACCCGGGCGCCGCCAATCACCGCGGCATAAAGGGCATAGCGGAAGCCGAAGAGTTCGCGCGAGCCGGTGGGCAGGTCAAGCCCCTGGCGGCCGAGGAAAGAGGCCAAATCAGGCCACAAGTCGCGGCCAACGAGAAAGAGCAGCAAGCCGGTGAACAGGCAGAGCCCGGCCATCTTCGGCGGTTGAAACGCCTCGTTCGTCGTTCGTAACTCCCGGTGCATGCGAGCATTATAGCAAGTAGAGAGTGGTGAGTGGCGAAACCCGCAAGGCTCGAAGACTCGCCTTGCGGCTTGGAGTTTTGTTGACGCCGCGGCGTGGGGTGCGTAAAGTCGATGAGTAAGTATCCCTCTGCTCGCGAGGGTTTTCCATGATTCGCTGGCCGTTGTGCTTGTTCCTTTTGGCTGCGCTATTGTTGCCGCTGCAGGCGGTCGCGGCCGAGCCTTCCGACAAGGAAATCGCCGCGTGGATCGAGCAACTCGGCAGCACGAAATTTTCGGAGCGCGAATCGGCGAGCCGTAAGCTGGCGGCGTTGGCCGACGTTCCCGAGGTGCTCGAAAAAGCGATTGACTCCACCAATCCCGAAATCGCTCGGCGGGCGAAGGCAGCCGTTCACAGCATCCGCGAGCGCAACTTCGACCGCTTGCTCCAAAAGGACCTGACCGCTGTCAATGCCGACGGGTTCGATTTGTTCCTTGAGCGCATGCTGCACCAACCCGGTTACGCCACCGATGCCCGATGGCGCAGCCTAGAACGCGTTGTTGACGGCATGGTTGCCCGGGCCGGCAAGCTCGGGAACATCGGCTATCGCAAGCCATTCGACGATTGCACCGCCATGCCGGTGCACACGGAACTCAATCCATTAGGCGAAGCCGGCTCGCGGCTGCTCCTTGATGGCCTGAACACGCGCTACAGCAAAATGTCGCGCTGCCTGAGCTTGTGCTCCGGCTCGTTTGGCCGCGTCTCGACCATTGACCATTGCGTGCTGTTAATGACAGGCGATTTGGAAGGCTGTTCGTCGCTGTCCGACTCGTTCGTACTGTGCACCGGCAGAGTGGGCCGCGTGATGCGCATGCAAAACTGCATTGTGCTGGCGACTGGCGATTTCAGCGGCGGCGTGTCGGCGCGTAGTTCCTTTTTTCAGGTCCGGGGTGTGGATCGGCATTCCTCGGCCACTGGCAATACCTATATCAATTTGAAAAGTGCTCCCGGCGCCAGTGCCGACGAGAACAAATTCGTGGAAAGCGAAGAAGGGCCGCTCAGCATGATCAAGCTCTTCGACCTCGAGCGGCTTGGGCTAAAAATCAAACAAACCGATAGCGAAACGCGTGTGGAATCCGTTCCCCCCAATTCCCTGCTCGGGCGGGCCGGAGTTCAAAAAGGCGATGTTGTGTTGTCTTTGGGCGAACAGAAATGTGACAGTACAGAGCGCCTGAAGGAGCTGATCTTCCGCGCCCTTGCCCGCGAAAAGGAGTTTACACTCAACGTCCGCCGCGGCGAAAAGACAATGAACGTAACTGTCAAAACGCTATCGGGAGACGATAAGAGATAGAGTGACATTCAGAAAACCCAGGGACCGAACTCCCTGGCCTTTTTCATGCCGGTTCCGAGTCGTTTACGGCACGATCATAGAAAAAAAGCTAAACTCCACGGAGGGAATAATCCAGAATTAGGACCGCTTAAGGGGCGAACATGGCTGGCAGCAATATGAACGGCAGGGAAATTCCGGAGCGGGCCAAGATCGCAGAGTTATTGGCCGAATTGATGCCGCCCTTGCCGCCCGACGAAAACCAACCCTTGGCCGCAGGGTTTGTTCCGCAGTCACCGGGGCTGGAAGCATCGCATCCGATATTCGATTCCCCTGGCCTCGCACTGGAAGACGTGGACCTGGATGCGCTGCCGGCCGCGGCGCAAGTGCCGATCGCGCCCTTGCCGTTGCCCGTGCCGCCGGCGATGCCGGCCAGACCGTCCGATCCTGAAACCAAGTTGCCGCCTACCGTTTCGTTCTCCAGGGCGGAACTTCAACGGATTACCGCGTCGCAATCCAAGGCAGAGTTGAAGCTGCCTCCCGTATCATCATCGAAAGCAGAGCTACAGCTACCCGCTATTTCACCATCCAAAGCCGAATTGCAACTGCCTGCAATTTCTCCCGCCAAAGAAGAGCCGCCCGTGGCTTCGCCGACAAAAGTGGAAATGCCCAAGGTACCCATTACGCCTGTGGTGCCGGTTCATTTCGCGCTCGCCGCGGACGAAGCGGAAATGCAGGCAGTGGAAAAGCCGGCGCCGCCACCCGAGTTGGCCCTCGAGCCGGCCAGTTCCTTTTTGCAAAAGTACAACTGGCGGAACACCCGGGAGGAAAAAAAGCCCGCCCCGATCCCGGTTGCTCTGTCCAAGCCCGTCACACAACCGAATGTGCCGACAGCCGATCTTATTCCGCTGGGAAATGTAACGACCGCGGGATACTTTACTCTGATGAACTGGCGCAACCGGCCGGATCAGGTTCGCCATCCCATTCGCGATCCGCTCGCTGGTCTCGAAAAGGAAACGATCACATTGGCCAAGGGTGTCCCTCTCTTCGGCTATGGGCCGACCGGCGGTGCGGCCTGGACGGTGGCGACGGTGATGGCGCTGGCCGCCTGGGAATGAATGACACGCCGGAAGGCTGGTTGGAAGAAAGGTTCGCCCATGAACTCGCAGTTGCAAAGTCTCGTCCGTGGCGCCGAAGGGCGCTATTTCCACGCCGATGAACGACGGGCGCTGCTGACCCAAGCCGCCTCGCTGCCCGCGCGCTTTCAAGCGGCCGATCAGGTGCAGGAGCATGAGGACGTCATCGTTCAAGCAGTGATCGAAGCGATGCAGCAGCGCTATCCGGAATCGTCGGCGATAAAGGGCCCGGCGCTGGCCAAAACGCAGAACGACGTACAATTGGTGCTGCGCTTCAATGTGCAGGCAATGATTCTCGACCACATGCGCTGGCTGGATGAAAAAGTCTTGTTCTGGCTGCGCACAGTTTTAGCGGCCGGCAACTTCAGCCCGAAGTTTAGCCGCGATTGCTTCACGCTCTTGCGCGATCAAGTGGCCAAGCATACCAGCCCGCAAACCGCGGCCCTTTTGCAACCGTATTTGGACCGAAATATTGAAGTCTTGAGCGAACTGCCGGAACCCGCGGCGACGAGTGCGTAACGGTAGCTAAAAGACGGATATGAGCCGAGAGCGCAAGCGACCGGATGGGAGACGGCGCTCAATCCGGCCGTTTGCGACCCCGGCTCCGAACATGGATTTGTGGCGGCAAGACCAACAAGAGCTTGAAATGGAAGCCAATACAGAAGGCCTGCTGCTGAAGGGCAACTACTTCGGCGAGCCCGGCTATATCGAGCACGATCTGCGCAAGGGCACGATGCAGAATCGGGCCGGCGTGCGCATGCTGGCCCTCACCGACGATTTCCTGCTCGCTTTCTGCAATTCGTTGGAGGGGCAGATGGGGGATCGGGCGTTGCCGGTGCTGAAAGCGACGGGCCGGGAATGGGGCCGCAAGGCAGCGGAACAATTTGCGGCGCAAATGCAGCAGCATTTCGGCAAAGCGCTGCTGGATTTGCCGATGGCTATGTTCAGTGCCAATCTCGCCCAGGCGTTTGAGCATCATGGCTGGGGCACCTTCCAATTTGGTTTCAGCCGCTATGACCGCGGCTTGTTGACCGTCGAAGTGGAAACACCGATGCTGGGGGCAAGCGTTCGGCAAGGCGGCCAACCGGTGGAGACCCTGTTGGCCGGCTTTCTGAGCGGCATGTTTTCGGTCTTCTCCGGGACCGAACTCGATTGCTTGCAAACGGATTGCTTCAGCTGCGGCGCTGACCGCAGCCGGTTTGTCATTACGGTTCCGGAGCGGCTCCAACCGCTCGCCGGGCATGGGCGCAAAAATCATGCCGACGTGCTGGCAGCACTGGAACAGACACGTGTGTGAGACGATCCACGAAACCATTCCTTTAAGGTCGCCCGTGGAGCCTGATTGTCGTGGATACCCTCGATCCGAAATGGTTGGAAGCCGAAAGTGAGCAGATGAATCAGGTTCTTGCGCTGTTGCGGCCATTCCTGGCCAACTCGTACGTGGCATTGCATGCCCCGGCTGAGGAATGTGACACACCGATCAACGTGATGGCCGGGCGTGGTTCCAAGAGCAAGCATTCGGCGAAGAGCCGGTGAAGGAGAAATCATTGGCGAGGTCGCCCTACATTTTGGGAATCGTCAGCCACAAGGGCGGTACCGGGCGGACGACTACGGCGCTATGCCTGGGCTGGCATTTGGGTCAGGCGGGCCACTCGGTCACGCTTGTGGACGCGGTACCGATGCGTTCCATGAGCATGGTGGCGCTGAATTCGGCCGGCCAGTGCCCGTGGCCGAACGTGCAATTTCAGACCGGTCTGGAAGCACTTGCCGGCCCGCACCAGACTCAGATTGTGATTGTGGATAGTCCGTCGCTGCTTGATCCGTTGTCACAGCGAGTGCTGAGCGCGGCGGACGGCATTATTCTCACCAGCTTGGCAGACCCGCTGTCCATTCGTACGGTGCCGGCCGCGGCAATGATAATTGGCAAGGCGCGAGAAGCCAATCGCCGGCTCGAATTATTGGGATTGCTAGTCGGCATTTATGATGCCCAGGATGAAGTGCAACGCGCTGTGCTTAGCCGGTTACAAGAAGGACATCGCGAATTGCTACTGAGCCCGGTCATTCCTTTGCAGCAGGAAATGCGCGAATGGGCGCTCAAGGCCGGGGTCCCGCCTCCTCAAGGTGTGGCTTCCGCGGCATTTGGTACATTGGCCCGCAATTTGAACGACTCACTGTTGAAACGCTGAACCGGGTGCGGCAACGCCTACCGGCCGGGGAGGTTTGGATCGTGCGAAAATTGTTGATCGCCAGCCAGAAAGGCGGCGTCGGAAAGACCACGACGGCTATTAATCTGTCCACCGCCGCGGCTCTGTCAGGCATTCCGGTCTTGTTGGTCGATACCGATCCCTTGGGAAGTGTTGCCGCGTCACTCAATTTACACCTCCATGCCGATAAAGCGCAGCTTCGCGAACTGGGCATCGCGGCCGACGGCGTGGTTTGGCGCAACGTTGTCCCCGGCCTCGACGTGATCCAACCGGCTAGTGACGGCGCTGCCTTCACGCAGCCGATGGACGATTTTCTCAAGACGGTGTCGCGGCACCCGTCATCGCAGCGCTACGGCTGGCTGGTCATCGATTCGCCGCCCATCGTCACCGGTGACTTGCTCCGCAAGCTCATTTTCTTCAGCGACAATTTGATGCTGATCATCCGGGCCGAGCCCATGTCGTACCGGACATTGCCGATGTTTCTCCAGCTCATCAAGGCCATGCAGTCGCAAGGAAGCGCGGTGCAGATGCGCGGCATCCTCCTCACCATGCCACCGGGCGAGACTGCGGGCCGTGGCTTCGACGTGGATCTCCGGCATATCTTTGGCCGTTATATTCTGCCGCAAACCATTCCCTATGACGCAGAGGTGCCGAAAGCGCTGCTGGCCGGCAAGGCGGTGATCGCGATGAACCCCCAATCACCAGCCGCGGTGCAATATCACACGCTCGCCCAATGGCTGGGCATGGCCACCGTTCTGCAAAAACAACAAGTGAATCTGTTTACTCCGTCCGACTCGGTGGCCCCGGCAGCCGAGCTCAGCAGTGAAGTCGACTTTGATGCGGGTGGCTCCAAGCCGCCAATAGAGCCTTGGCAAAAAGAGGAGCCGGCCCAGCCACCAGCGCCTCCGGTAACCCCGCCGAAGACCGTGCCGCCTCCACGCGAGGGGCAGACGTCGATTGTGCCTGTTGTAGTCGCAACCGGCTTGCCAGCCGGCGAGTCGATACCGCCAGCGGTACAAGACGGCGGAGCTCTAGCAGATCCTCCGGCGCTGGATTTGGTACACGACCAGGACCTTCCAAACCCGAAGGCCAGCCGCTTTGACTGGGAGCTGGTGGCGGAGCAGGCTGCCTCGCGTCCAAGAATTGTCAGCAGTTCGAGCCACTCTGGAGACATCACTTCGTTGTCGTTTTCGGCCGACGGTAAAGCGCTAGCTACGGCGAGCTGGGATAAAACAATTAAATTGTGGGATGCGGCCAGCGGCAACGAATTGCTCACGCTGAGCGGCCACGGCGGGGTGGTGAGTTGCGTTCTTTTTGCCGACGACGGCCTCACGCTCGCCAGTGCCAGTTGGGACAAGACCGTGCGACTGTGGCGGCTTCCCGACGGCGATGCGGTGACCACGCTTAAAGGCCACACGGGCGTAGTTACGGCGCTGGCGTTTTCGCCCGACGGGTCGCGGTTGGCCAGCTGTGGCTGGGACAAGACCGTCCGGCTGTGGGATTTAAAAGACCGCGCCGAATTAAGGGCCCTCGAGGGGCACGAGCAGATGGTCACCTCGGTAGCTTATGCACCCAGTGGCTTGCTGCTGGCCAGCGGCAGCTGGGACAAAACGGTGCGCTTATGGGACGTGAACACGGGCAAGACCGCGGCAGTTCTCAAAGGCCACAACGGTGACGTTACCTCCGTCGCCTTCTCGCGGGAAGGGAAAACTCTGGCGTCCGGCAGTCTTGATCACAGCATTCGGCTCTGGGACGTGGAAACCAGGAAGGAACGCGCCACGTTGCGCGGACATGGCGGCGAGGTGACCGCCGTTGCCTTCTCCCGCGATGGACGATATCTCGCGACGGCCAGCTGGGATCGCACGGTCAAGCTCTGGAGCGCGGAAAGCGGCGAGTTGCGCGCGACCTTGCAAGGCCACGGCGGCGTGGTCACGTCGATCGCCTTTTCCCCGGATTGCCACGGGCTGGCCTCGTGCAGCCTCGATCACACGGTCAAGACTTGGGACCTGGGCACGGGCCGGCAGCTGAATAACATCGCGGTTCAACTCGGTGAAGAGAAGCCCTCCGGCCTACCACAATCGGAATCGAAGGCGAACCTGCAACTACCGGCGGCAAGCGCGCCAGCCAAGGCAAGCAGCCCCGCGCTGCCTTTGGCGCCGGCAGCCCTGCCTGCCTCGAAGATGCCCGGTTTGGCTGCCGATAGAAAATCGGCGCCGGCGTTGAGCAAGTCAGCGGTCCCGAAGTTAGACCCGAAGTCCAGCAAGCTACAGGCGAAGCCGTCGCAACCATCGGTGCTTTCGAGAATTGCCAGTAAGCCGATCAAGGCGTTAACCTATTCACCCGATGGTCAATTTCTGGCGTCGGGCTCCGGCAATGAAGTGCTTCTCTGGGATGCCGCCAGCGGGGAAATCCTCTCGCGCTTGCAGGGCCACGGCAGCGAAGTTACAGCCGTTGGATTTCCATTCGATGGCCGGCTCGTGGCCAGCGCCGATAGCGCGGGCAAAGTTTGCCTTTGGGAGAATACCAATGGCCAGGACATGATGGCCTTACCGGGCCACGGCGGGCCTGTTACCGGCCTGGCATTCCCGCCCGATGGACAGGTGTTGATTACCAGCAGCGAAGACGGCTCGGTGAAAGTCTGGGATTTGCAGACAAGACAACTTCGCCGATCGCTCTTGGGCCACGATTCTGCGGTGCGCGCTATTGCGGCGGCGCAAGAAGGGAAGAGCCTGGCGACGGGCGACGGGATGGGCATGTTGCGGATCTTCGACCTTGCCAATTGGCGCGAGAAGCATCATATTGCCGCGCATGGCCGGGAAATTCGCTGCCTGGCGATGTCGCCGGAAGGTCAAGCCGTCGCCACCGGCGGCGTCGATGGACAGCTGAAATTGTGGGACGTGGCCACGGGCGCCGAATGGGTGGATATCGATGCCCACAAAGGACCGGTCATGGCTGTAGCGTTTTCCGGCACCGGTTCGTTGTTGGCCTCTGCCGGTGCCGATCGCTCGGTCAAGCTTTGGCATTCGATCACCGGCAAATCGCGCTTCGAATGGACCGGTCTTCCAACCGATATTGCGGCTGTGACATTTAGCCCGGACGGGAAGACCGTGGCTGCCGCCGGGGCAAATGGAATCATCTACTTCTGGGAAGCGAATTCTGGAAGACCGCGCGCGACGGCTGAGGAAGCCACAGGCAGTGCGACCACCGCACCTTCCGTTTCGGATTTAGAACTGACTCCGGCCAGGCCGATCCCCCGCTTCAACGACATGGTCCCTACGGAAGACATGCCGCCAGGCGGCAGCGTGTCGGAAACGCATGTCGTGCCGCTCGTTTCGCGCGACGTGAGGAATGTGCCGGTGTCGACGCGCGCTACCGTGCTGGCTGTGGCGGGCAATGATCAGGTAGTTTCCCTTTGGAATGCCGAGATTGGCAAGCAGCTGAGCCAGTTGAAGGGGCACACCCGGGACGTGAACTCGCTCGCCTTCTCCCCGGATGGCCTATTCCTGGCAAGCGGCAGCGCCGATCAGACCGTTCGCATTTGGGACATCGCGTCCGGCGAACTCTTAGTCGTGCTTCCCGGCCATACTGGCGAAGTGACCAGCGTGGCATTCGCTCCCGACGGCCAGACTCTTGCTTCGGCCAGCTGGGATTCGACCATCAAGCTTTGGGACATAGAGCACAAGGCCGAACGTGCGACGCTCACCGGCCACAAGGGGGCCGTCACTTCGCTGGCATTCCATCCATCCGGCAAAGTGCTGGCCTCCGGAAGCTGGGACCGCACGATCCGGCTCTGGGACTTGGCAACCGGCCGCGCCCGCGCCGTTTGTTCCGGCCACGAAAAGATGGTGACTTCGCTTGCCTTTGCGCCGAATGGGCTGACATTGGCATCCGCCAGTTGGGACAAGACCGCACGACTCTGGGATCAGGCCGCCGGCGAAGAACTGCTCGCGATGACGGGTCATGGCCTGGCGGTCAGCTCGGTCCTCTTTGCCCCCGATGGTCAGACACTCTTTTCGGCAAGCTGGGACACCACCATCAAGCGCTGGGATTTGGCCTCCGGTCGCGAAATTCAAACGCTCAGCGGACATCGCGAATCGATTCGCTGCCTGTCGCTTTCTCCAAGCGGCAAGCAACTTGCCTCCTGTAGCTGGGATGGTACGGTGCGCATTTGGAAGCTCGAAAACGGCGAACCGCAACTCACGCTTCAAAGCGATTGCGGCAAGTTGAATGCCGTGGCCTACCCGCCCGCTTCCAAACTGGCCTATTCTTCGCATAATGGGCTATTGAGCGCCTCGCGCATGGCCCGCAAATCCGGTTAACCGCCTTACGCGAGGGCGTGCTCGCTCTTTATCGGGATTGGAAAAATCATGTCTTCAGAACCAATGAAACCAACGTCCGACGAAGCCCTCAAGGGCTTGCTGTCGAATCTGCATCATGTCGTCAATTCCGTGCAGCAGCTGGCCGAAAGCGGCGTGCAGCGGGTGCGCAAAGGCGTCTTCCCGGAGGGCACGGGCCTACACGGCATATATAGCCTCACCGTGAAGGCGGATCTGGAGCGGCCCGCCCTGACCATCGAAATCGGCAATCCGGCTAGGCGCCCAGGCACGCCGACCGGCGATGCCTCCGGCACTGAAATCGTGGAAGAGGCCGAGCAGATTCGCATTGTGGCCGACATGCCTGGCGTGGCCAGCGAAGATGTAAAGGTGGAATTGGTTGGTGAAACGCTCAAAATCAGCGCCGAAAAAGGTTCGCGCAAGTACATGAAGGAAGTCGTCTTACCGTTCGCACCGGTGCCGGAGAAAGTCACGCACTCCTGCCGCGACGGCATCCTGGAAGTGAAGATCCTGAAATAGCCGGCACGATTGTTTTCGGACCTCAATCGCCAAGAGAATCGTTATGGCGTTTACCAAAGTTGCATTGCTATCTGAAATCCATCCCGGTAAGGGGAGGCAAGTCGACGTCGCCGGCCGTAAGATTGCGCTGTTCAACGTCGATGGGAAAGTATTCGCCATCGCTGATACGTGTACCCATCGCGGTGCCCCGTTGCATGAAGGAACCTGCGCCAACGGCGAAGTGACCTGTCCTTGGCACGCGGCCCGATTTGATCTGGCCACCGGCAGCCATCGCTGCCCACCGGCGAGTTCGGGAGTGCAGACATTTCCAGTGCAGATTGTCGGCGACGAAGTGCAGATTGATATCTGAATTGGTTTGTAGTGACCGCGTTCAGGCGGTCCTCCCAAGGCGGTGACACGCTAAAGCGGGTCACTACAAACTTATTTGATCTCCTCAAACCTCCACAGCGGCACATGCGGTGGGAGTTGGCCGCTGTAATAAGCTTCGGCCCCGATGAGATTGCGTAGTTGCTTGAGCGCCTGCCGGCGCACCGGAACGTAATAGATTTCGCAGCGGGCATCGCGTACGGCATCCCAGATCTTGTATAGCTCATCGGTCTCACGCAGAATTTCTTTCAGTGCCGCCGCCCGATCAGATTCCAGCGGGATGCGCTTTTCGATGACGCGCCGATAGGCGCGGTTGAACGAAAGACAATCCACGGCCAGTGCTTTTTCCGGGAAACGGACGTAGTCGTACAGATTCGGTGCGTCTGCCAAATCGCGATGCCGGCCGCGCAGAATCTTCAAATCGGCCGCCAATTCTTCTTGCCGCAACAAGCGATCCTCGCGCGGATCAAGTATTTGCCATTGGCAGGCCAGCTGTTGCATGACCGTCTTTAAGGCCGGCCAGTATTCCGCCGAGATGGCCGGCACGGGCTCGGCTGACGGAGCCGTCAGCAAGACGATGGCGAGAATAGGCACGGCGGCAAACATGGGCGATCCTCCTGATTCCCATGCAGCAACTAAAATGACGTCGATTTCGTGCAATGAAAAGGCGCCGGAGTACAGCGGCCCGCAACGCGGATCGGCAACGGCCCAAACTTGAGACGCGCTGCCGCATCCGCGGCATGGGCCACTGCACCCCGGCCAGCCCCCCTCTCCCCTAAGCGATCATCCGTGATCGAGCATTCGCGGCTGCGAGTCCGTGCGCCACGAAAGCGGGGTGGGGATAACAGAATCTACTTGCGTGTAAAGGCGAGTTTTTGGCGTGGGAAGATGCGGGGATATGTTAAAGGGTGCCAGGATGGATCCCTGGCAGAACGACCTGTTTAAGCTCGGTTAACTACGCGACGAGATCCGGGGAGCCGACGACAGAGAGTGTTCGCCACGTCCCGGGCCCTGCATTCTCGAAGACTCGGAGGGCCTTCATGGGGGCGACTCTCCTCGTAGATTAGCGCTCGATTTCGATGGGCTTAACCCAGGAACTGACGATTTGTTCTCACTACTCTTTAGTATCTCGCGCATCTTGTACTTGTATGCCTGCACGCCGGGCTGGCCGTACGGGTTCATGCCCATCAGCCGGCCTTCCACCACCGTGGCAAGCATCAGCATCTGCATCACCTGGCCGAGGGCATGTTCGCTGAGCGCAGGCAGAATCAGATCAGCGGTGGGCCGAGCGACCTCGGCATACGCCTGGCTGGTTCCCTGGAGGGCTGCCTGAGCCAGATCGATATAAGTCTTGCGAGAAAGTGAATTCAAAGCGTCTTCATTGTGATCCGCCATGCCGATGGCAATGGGCGCGTGCTTGGGTGCCTTTACGACCAGATTATTGATGAACTTGTCGCGCGGGCCGTCTTGGTGTTGCTGGCCACGAGAGTGCAGATCGCGTGTTTCTACCGCGGTGAGCGGCATGGCGCCGCGGCCTTGCTTGCCCAGCGATTCCGACAGAAGCTGATCATACCAGAAGCCAAGCGCCTCCAGCTTTTTCGACCAGACCGCCATGACGCGGATCGGCTTGTGCAACTCTTCGTTGAATAGATAATTAACCGCCGCAAATTGGAGAACCGGATTACGCTCGAATGGCTCTTCCAGAAAGCGCTTGGTCATCGTCGCAGCGCCGAGCAGCAGTGCGCGAATGTCGAGCCCCATGACGGCGGCCGGCAAAAGGCCGACGGCCGTGAATACCGAATAGCGACCTCCCACATTGTCTGGGATCGTGAGCACATCGCCTTCCGGATAGCCTTCGGCCTCCACCAAGTCCCGCAAGGCGCCCTTCGCGCCGGTGACCGGCAAGATATAGCGCCGCCATTTGTCCGGCTGCGAGCCATAGAACTTCATTGCTTCGGCCCGAAAGATGCGGTAGGCCGCGGCGGTTTCCAGCGTTTCGCCCGACTTGCTGATGACAATGGCGCCCCAGCGCTCTTCCCGGATAGCCGGATCCACGCATGTGTTTTCGAACAGGTCGAGAAGGTCCTGCATGCTGTCGTTGTCGAAGCCATTGCCTTCAAAATAAATCCGGGGCTTGCCGGCCCGCGCTTTGGGCGGAAGTTCGTTGTGATAACTCGGGCACAGCGCTTCGAAGAAAGCGCGCGCTCCCATATACGAACCGCCAATTCCCAGAACGACCACGCGGTCCACTTCGCTCTGCAGCCGGCCGGCCAGCGCCAACATGCGGCCCAGTTCGCTGGCCTCGCCTTTGCGGCGGTGGTTGTCGAGGTATTTCTGCGGCAGTTCGATAAAGCCCGGCTGAAGTTCCGGCTGCCCCGGCTTCGGCTCGGCCTCGCGTTCCGCCTTCACCTGGCTCCAAACCGCATCGAGGTTGCGTTTCAGGGCCTCCAGCCGCGGGCGCGGCAGGCAATGCTTTGCCTGCAGCTCGGCCAGGAGCGTCCAGGCGTCGGCGGGAGCGGCAAGCGCGTTTTGGTAGTTGTATTCCACCAATTCATCGGCCAATTGCATGCGAATATCCCGCGTTCCCGGACATGGTTGAGCGAAGGAATGCCGGTTGGCCGGGATGCCGGCCGGCTTCCGAAAGCCGAAGCGTGGCTTTCAGTTAACTGTACGTCGCACTTGGCGATCAGTAAACTCCACCACGGAAATACCAAAAGGAGAACCGATGGACCTTCATGCACTCATTCAAGAATTGCACGAGGAAAACGGCACCAAAATCGTGCTGTTGGTGGCCGATGGCCTGGGCGGCTTGCCGATGGAGCCGGGCGGACTCACGGAGCTGGAAACCGCCCGCCGGCCCAATCTTGATGCCCTGGCGAAAGAAGGCGTCTGCGGCTTGAGTATCCCGGTACTCCACGGGATCACGCCGGGCAGTGGTCCGGGGCACCTGGGCCTGTTCGGCTATGACCCGCTTCAGTACCGCATTGGCCGCGGCGTGCTCGAAGCGCTCGGCATCGATTTCGCGGTTGGCCCGAAGGACGTCGCCATTCGCGGCAACTTTTGCACGCTCGATGCCAGCGGAAAAATCACTGATCGCCGGGCCGGCCGGCCTACCACCGAATGCTGTAAGGCGATGGCGCAGAAAATGAAGAGCATCACCGTCCCTGGCGTCGAAACCTTCGTGGAACCGGTAAGCGAACATCGCTTCGTGCTTGTCTTTCGCGGCGACGGGCTGGGCGATGCCGTGAACGACACCGATCCACAAATGACCGGCGTCGCTCCGCACCCGGCACATGGCGCCAACGAGGCATCGCAGAAGACGGCCGAAGCGGCCAATCAATTCGTGGCCAAGGCCGACCAGGTGCTGCAGAACGACGCGCCGACGAACGGCATCACCTTGCGCGGGTTCGCTCGCTACCCCAAGATTCAGACCATGCAGGACGTATACGGCTTGAAGTGCGCCGCAATTGCGGTCTACCCGATGTACCGTGGACTCGCCCGCTTGGTCGGCATGAACGTGCTGCCGGTAACTTCACTCCAGGATCAGCTCGATACGCTAAAGAGAGTCTGGCACCAATACACCTTCTTCTTCCTGCACTACAAGTACACCGACAAGACCGGCGAAGACGGCGCTTTTGCGGAGAAGGTGAAGAAGATCGAAGAGTTAGACAAGGCGATACCGGCGATTCGCAATTTGAAACCGGATGTGCTGATCGTCACCGGTGACCACAGTACGCCGAGCAAGCTGAAGACGCACAGCTGGCATCCGGTGCCGGTATTGCTGTGGTCGAAATTCGCCCGCACGGATGCGGTTACGGAATTCACGGAGCGCGCATGCTTGCAAGGTGGGTTGGGCCAGTTCCAGGCCATGTATTTGATGACGCTGGCGCTAGCGCACGCGCAGAGATTGGCGAAGTATGGAGCTTAGCCTGCTAATGTGCATGGCTAACCTGCGGCCGGCACCACATTGACTCGTCGTCCGCCCTGGTCAAACGTCACGACGCCATCGGCAATTGCGAACAGCGTGTCGTCCTTCGCGCGCTTGACGCCGCGGCCCGCATGCCACTTCGTGCCGTGCTGGCGAATCAGAATGCAGCCGATCGTCACTGCTTCGCCGCCGTAGCGCTTGATGCCGAGCCGTTGGGCATTCGAATCGCGACCATTCCGCGTCGAGCCTTGGCCTTTCTTGTGAGCCATGATCATTCCCCATCAAATTCGTTAGCCGCGACGTGTAGCAGAGTGGCTGCGCGTCGCGGCTAAATCGTCAAACCATTATACTATGACCCCGGCAAGGGGCCGGCACTACTGATCCTTCTTCGGTTCCGCGGGGGGCGCCGCAGGCGCGGCTTCAGGCTGCACCGACGGCGGCAGTTGCAAACCCACATTGGCCGTGGTTTCGCGGTAGAACCACTTCGAATCCACAAACTTGATTTCGTTATTGTCGACACGCGAACCGTCGCCCAGGCGCTTGAATTCCAGTTGCAGGGTCTTGCGGCGAATCTTCCCCTGGTCGTCAATCGACCAGCCGCTCGACAGGCCGCTCACAAAGATGTCGAAGTGCGTGGTGTCGCGGGCTTTGTCGAACACATCGGGCCAGATCGCCACACCGGTCACCGTGCGCGGGGCGGCATCGGGCTTGCTAATCGGGATCGGCTTCTGGCCAATGGTGACGGTGTTCTGAATATGGAAGCGATCAGTCGGGTCTTCGATCTTGCGAATCTCTTCCTGCACTGCCGGCAGGATCTCATCGTGGAAACTAAGTTTTCTATTCCGCTCTCCCAGGTCACGAGTCACGAGATCGAAATCCAGGATCACGCTGTGGGGGACCTTGTCGTTATTGATAAGCTGGTACCACATGTACCAGACCACCTTCTGGCCGCGGCCGGGGACGTTGACCACCAGCATGCGCGGGTCTTTGAAGCGGAAGGTTATCGTCCAAATATCGTCTTTGTCCTGCACATGCGGGCTGGGCGCCGCTTCGCGCTCGTTGAAGCGTAGTTGTTGCGCCTGCATGGCAGCGGGGAAAAGCAAGCCAACAGCAGCCGCCAGCAGGAGCGTGCGCGGGCGAAAGTACATGCTCATGGAAGTTCTCACCGAGAAGATAGGCCGTGCGGCCAATGAAGCCTGGCCGCGCTCTGCAATTGCGGAAAAACCTTCTGCAACTATACACGCCGGGAAGCGAAAATACCAGAGAAAAGACCGCAGAAAGCCTTCTCCATAAAGGAGATAAAGAACACAAAGGCCGCAAAATGAGGAAGAAGTGCATGCAGAGTCCGGTTGCCGGAAGCGCAATCGGAGCCGGGAGCGCCAGCGATCGGATGAGCGACGTGTTCCCTCATCCGGTCGCTGGCGCTCCCGGCTCCGATCGTTTTCAGCCGCCCTGCTTGGCAGCCCAGTGCCGTTGAAGATCGTTGTAGTTGCGCAGGCTGTAGTTCCGCTCGAGTGCTTTCTCATAACCATAGCGCTGAGCGTCGCGGAGGAAGATGAGGAATTCTTTCTCGCCCTTCTCGGTAACCAGCATATCCACCAGTGAGACGCTTTCCACGTAGAAGGCCGTAATGTAGGACGGCTCGGGGAACTCAGCCATCGAGATCAACTGGCCCATAGGGTAAAACTTGCCCTCCTGGCGGAGTTTCGGCACCAACCGCAGATAGCGCAGCACGTTCTCGCGCGGCTCGGCCAGGACGGCCAGAGCCTCATCGGCCCAGCGCGGCAGCAGTGGCTGCGGAAAGATGTCGGCTAGGATGACGTGCATGATTTCATGCGGCAAGTTCCCGCCCAGCAGGTTCGGATGATTGGCAACGAGATCGATCCGCCGGTGAACCACCTTCCCGCCCTGTACTTCCAACGTGGAGTGGCCCGGCGCCTGTGGCAGCTTCCCGGTTGCCTTGGCATACTCGGCGCCATTGCCGTGCAGGTAAATGTCGCAGCGCGGCGACCAGGCGGACGGGTTTGAGCCATACCACTTCGTGTAGAGCCGGCTCCGATTCTCCTCCGCAAGTTGCAACAACCGATTGGCGAAGTCTGACGGCTGCCGGTGGAACAGGCGAAAATTGGCCGATTCATTACTGCTCCAATCACCGCTCGACGCAGGGACTTGAGCGCTTACCGGAGTCACCGCGCTTTTGCCGGTGCGTCGGAAGTGCACCTGTTCGAGCACCTTCTGGCCGAATTGCGAAAGCTGAGCATTGTCGCGCGCCATGGCCAGCGCTTCGGCCGTTTCTTTTTCAAAAGCCGCAAGTTGGTTGTCATTAATGTTCGCATTCCGGTTTAACTGGTCGGCCACGCGGAATAGCCGGCAATATGCCCAGTGGGCGTTGCTTTGAATGGAACCAGTTGGATCCTGGGTTCGAGCCTTCGCGAATAGTTCTTCCGCTTCCGAAAAGCGATCCTGGCTAAACGCCAATTCGGCACGCCGCAAGAGATCGGCGGCAGTGGGGCCCTGCGCCACCGGCGTCTGTTGGAAGGGATCGAATTCATCGACCTGGGCTTTAACCATCGGCTGTGGCGGAACCGCGATCGCAGCCGCCAACTTCGACTCGGCCGGAAAGCCGGGCAGCTGGGCATTCGGGTCGTACAACCGCAGCTTTGCCAGCACAGCCGGTATCTCGGCATCCTGCTTGCGGAGTTGGAGTTCTTTCAAATACGATGCGTAGGCTTCGCGCAGCGCGGCCAGGTAATCGCGGTTGCCATTGATCCACGCCAGCCGCCCTTCCAGAATCTCAATGGCTTGGCGTGGCTCGCCGCGCTTCAAATGATCCTGTGCTTGCCGAAGAGCCAGTTGAACTGCCAGCTCTTTAGAAACCGGTGAAACGTTCGCGTCCGGTTGCTCGGCCCGAAGAGAATTTCCAGCCACCATGAAGGCCAGAACCAAATTACTGATAAGAAAATGGCGAGACATGGGAGCATCCCTGCTCGAGTGCAAAGGCGAAAAGCCGCCGCAATCATGCGGCTCACAGGGTAGGCAGACGTGGCGAAAAAAACAAGCCGAAGCATTTTGCACTCCTTTACTTAGCTTCTCCCAGCTTGAGCAGCTTGTTCAAACTCACACGCACTTCTTTCGTGTCGCCGGCCTTCACGATGGCGGTGTTCGCGCGCTCCAAGAGGTCTTTTTCCAATGATGGCTTCAGTTCCAACATGAGCCCGTGCAGCGCTTCACCCAAAATCTTGGCCCCATCGCCGCCGATGCCGGCGATGTGAACAACATCCAGGTCCTTGTAATTCAAATTCGCTTTGACCACGCGCAGGCGAAAGACAAAGTCGGGCAGGGGGCCCTTGCCCGAGTCCACCCGCGTGGTCACTTCACATTGCAGCACCGCCACCACCCTGGCCCGGGCCAGCGTGGAGCCGCTATACAGCCGCAAGTTGCGTTCCCAAAGCTGCTGTTGAAATTCGATCTGAGCATCGAAGCCGACGAGCATCTCAAACGTCGTACGCTCGGCATCGACCGGTTTCAGGTTCTTGATATCCACGGTCAGTGTCTGGGCTGGGCTCATCGCCACGATACGATACCTCCGCCAAATACCGTTGTTCTTCATCAGCGGGCCGAAGCGGGCTGGAATCTGGCGTCCCCAATTGATTTGCCCTTCGACAAGCGGGTCGGGCAAGTGATTGAGCAGTAGCGCGCGGAAAATGCCCGCCAGTTCCGCGGAGGATGGGGTAGCAGGGCGGACAGGATCGGCTGCCATCAGAGGGGCAACCGGGGCAAACAAGAGAACGGCGATCGCCATTGGAATAGCACGCATGGTCCACCTTGCCTTCTAGGTCAACCTTTCCAGGGTGAGCGGCGACGACCAAATTCACTCCATCCGAATGACGCGTCAGGCTGGAAAGCCTGACCTACGGTCGAAAAAGTATACGCAAGCACTCAAGAGCGCGGAATGGCAATTTGGGCAGTCCGGCACGGGTTGCCGTATAATGGAATTTGCCGCTGGCGGCGAAGCAAAAGATTAGAGGGGAAGTGTTCTCATGCCGGACTTGATGGAGAAAGCCGAAGAAGCCACGTTTGCCGAGTTGCAGCAAGAGGCGGAGCAATTGCGCGGGAAAATCAACCGTTTTCGCATTTCGCTCAACCGCTTTTTCGTGGACAAGCAAGACATCATCGACCTGATGGTGGTTGCCGCCATCGCTCAAGAGCCATTGCTGTTGGTCGGACCGCCGGGCACCGCCAAGTCGGACATGGTGCTGAAGTTCAAAGACGCGCTAGGCCTGGGCAGCGAAGATTACTTTGAGTACATGCTCACGCGCTTCACTGAGCCATCGGAAATAATTGGCCCCATCGACATCAATGAACTGCGCAACGGCCGCTACATCCGGCGCGAGCAGGGCAAGCTGCCGACGGCCCGGCTGGCCTTCCTCGATGAAATTTTCAAATCGAACTCCGCGATCCTCAACATCCTGCTCACGATCATTAACGAAAAGAAGTTCTACCAGGACGGCATCCCGGTGCCGGTAAAGTTGCGCATCCTGTTCGCGGCCACGAATGAGGTGCCGGAGCAAGGCGAACTGGCGGCGCTGAAAGACCGCTTCGTGCTCAAGATCGAAAGCCGCAGCGTGCAGGACGAGTTCTTTACCGAGCTAATTGACAATGGGCTCCAATCCGAATCATGGCGGGGCCTGAATCAGCGGCCCTGGGCGGAAGGGCATTGCACGCTGGAAGACTTGCTGAAAGCCAATCGCTACCTCACCTACATGTTCGCGCGCAAGATCGAAGATGGCCGGCACAGCGAGGAGCAGAACGACCGCAATTTGTTTTTCCCGCCGGACGTGTTCCGCGAATTCCAGCGCATCGTGAAAACCCTGGTGCGCGAAGACCGCATCTTCATCAGCGACCGCAAGCTCGTGAAGCTGTACAAGCTCTTCCGCGTGCGCTCGTGGTTGCTTTCCGGAGGCACCGTCCGCCGTGACGACCTGAAGCTGCTGGCGTACCTCGGTGAGACGCACCAGGAAATCGACCTGTTGCGCGAGAAGGTGCCGACGTTGCTGGGGGAGACGTGACCGAATTGCCGCTTGCGGGTTCGCACTAGTTAAGTTACATCGAAATGGTTATTGAGCGAATAGGGTGCAATCATGAGCAATCAACTAACGGCAATCATTCAAAAAGAAGACGACGGCTTCGTTGCTCTTTGTCCCGAGCTGGACATTGCCAGCCAAGGGGATTCAATCGAATTAGCGCGCGATAATCTGCGCGAAGCTGTTGAGTTGTTTTTCGAGTGGGCATCGCCTGCTGAAGTTCAGCAACGACTTGGCGGCGACGTTTTCGTAACGCAGATCGAGGTGGCCGTTGGGTAAACTCCGAGTTTTGTCCGGCTATGAGGTGTGTTCCATCTCGGAGCGCGAGGTTCTGCGGGAGGACGTGCCAACGCTGTTGTGGCAAACGTGACGACATGCGACGGATTCGGCTCATTCGAAACAAAAATGAACTCGTGGGTACCTGTTACTTCGAATTCATGCCCGGGGAATACCAGGGTAGCTGCTGGAAGGACGAGTCGGTGTTTTTGGATGAGGAGGTCTTTGGTTTAATAGAACCAGTATTTGAACGTCAAGTACCTGGGTTCGCCCACTATGGTTTTGTAACGGTTTCCAAAACTACTTGTCGAAAAGTCATTTCCGATCTGGACGAACTTGCGCAAAACCTAACATCGGTGCGATCTATAAGCGAGATTCCGGAATCGATCGGGTTTTTCTACCAGAATACTGAAGCGGATTTTGCAGCGAATTTGGCTGTTAATGCTAAAGATCTGACCAACATGATTCGGGAGCTAGCGGCTTGGTTAACTGAGCAACTGCAGAAGCACGAATGCATTTCAGTTCTTGGGATTTAATCGGTTACAAATCCCCCGGCGCTAAACCAGTGCGCTTAGCAATGCGGGCAAGCATTCGCGGCCCGATCTCCTCGTCATCATGAAAAGCGAACACATAATCTGGCCAACCGTTGCGTTCCAAAACCTTATGTGATGTGCCCGATTGTCGCTTGACCCGCCAGCCAATTCGGAGCAAAGCCGCCAGCACCCGGCGCGCTTTGGTCGACGGCCACTGGCTCATGACACCACCGCGAACACTTGGCTCATTTCCGGCACCGGCTCGCCATGTTCTAACCGGTCAGCGATAACACGAAGCGACAGCGCTTGCGCGCGGTCAATTGCTTCCTGGCGCGTCTTACCGTAGCTCAATACGCCCGGAAGTTCAGGCACTTCCGCTAGCCAGCGCCCGTCTTCTTCTTGTTCAATTTCAATTTGCAGCGGCATAGGTAGTCTCGCATCAGTTCAACAGCCGATCTTTGAAATTGTATCAGGTATCGTCAGTTCTCTTGAATCCCCAAGCCGGCAATGCGAGAATGCTCCGCAGCACTTTTCTTACAATCTCAAGCAGGAGTCCTCACCATGTTCGACCCCACTTCTCCCTTGCATCGCCGCGAATTGCTTGGTTACGCCGCTGCCGCTGGTTCGGCCCTGTTCGCCGGGCCGTTTGCCCAGAACATTCATGCCGACGAGCAGCCGCAGCCGAAACGGCTACCGGTTAAGAAGTACGACTTCAAGAAGTCGATCAACCAGTGGGCGTTTCCCTATCCGCAGCAGATGAACCTGGAACAATGCCTGCGGTTGGCGAAGGATGCCGGGTTCGACGCCATCGAATTGAATTACGACCTGGACAACGACCTCTCGCCCAAGGCCGGACCTAAGGAATTGCAAGCGATCCGTCTGCTGGCCGAAAAAATCGGCATCGCCATCAGCGGGCTTTGTTCATTCCTCTTCTGGCCCTACCCAATGAGCAGCAACGATGCGTCCAAGCGCAAGCGTTCGCTGGAGCTGGCCACCAAGATGACTGAAGCCGCGCATGAACTGGGCGTTGAGAATCTGCTCGTTGTCCCCGGGGCCGTGCATATTCCCTGGCGGACCGATCACGAGCCGGTGCCAAACGATGTTTGCGACCGCCGGGCCAAGGAGGCCATTGGCAAACTGCTGCCCCTAGCCGAAAAACTAAAAGTCAGCCTGAACATCGAGAACATCTTCTTCAACGGCTACCTGATGACGCCGATGGAGATGAACGCGTTCGTCGATAGTTTCCAGAGCGAATGGGTGCGCGTGCATTTCGACACCGGCAACATCATGATGTTCCAGTTTCCCGAGCACTGGATCATGCAAATGGGCAAGCGCATCAAAAATGTGCACCTGAAGGAATTCACCAAGAAGGGCACCGACTATTCGCTGGAGTCATTCCGTCCGCTCTTGGACGGAACGACGAATTGGCCGGCGGTTCTCGAAGCATTCGATCAGACGGGGTATCGCGGGTATCTCACCTTCGAGTATTTCCACCCGTATCCGCACTTCCCAGAAGCGCTGATATACCAAACTTCGGATTCGCTGGATCGAATGCTGGGGGTGAAGAAATAGGAGGAAGGCCGCCTGTCGCATCGCGCCCGCTAAGCAATGCCCATGACTCCGTTGTTTCTCACGGAGTGCGAAGCCGCAAGCGGCTCTGTTTATTCACTTCTTGATGAATGGCTTCACGGCATCGGACGAGCAAACCACTGCCCAGATCTCTCCGTTCTTCGTGCGCTTGTTGCATTCCTCCAGGGCAAAAGCTTTTGCCTCCCGGGTGCTGGCGCCGTTGCCATAGCTCCAGCCAACGCCCCAAACACTCTTGTCGTCGCCCAAGGCCAAGGCGCAGAAGCCCTCGTTAACCCAAGTCACGATTCGCGCGTCGTCCGCACTGCACTCTTTGAGCGCTTCCTTTTCGGCTGCGGCACGACTGGAAAAATTGTAGCCCACGCCAATCTTCGTGGTCTTCGGCGAGTAGGCGATGGCAGCGTAGGAGCCGGGATCAATGGACACGATATCGTCCGACTGGACGTGATTGGCCAGGCCCAAAGACGTGGCGCAAGCCACGATCAGGAACCCAACGTGACGAAGATTCACGATAACCTCCGGTTGAAAGAAACTCAGGTCTTGTCCTTCCACCTCGCGGCAACGGGGACAAGAAATGCAACGCTCTGCCGCTATTAGTGCCTGTCCGCCCGCCAGAGCTTGATCGTACCGTCCGAAGTCACCGACGCCAAGAGGGTGCTGTCAGCGCCAAAGGCAAGGTCTTCCAGATGTTCGGTATGGCCCGTAAGCGTCGCTCGCTCCTGCCCGGTATGCGCGTCCCAGAGTTTGATCGTCCGGTCGCGGCCGCCGCTCGCCAATGTCTTGCCGTCGGGAGTGAATGCCAGGGCCGAGATGGCGTCCGCATGGCCCGATAATTCGAGCGGCTTAACGGAATTGTCGGCCAGAGGATTATCCGCCAAGTCCCAAAGAAAGATTCGGCCGCGGGCACTGCCACTAGCCAGCCCAAGCCCCTTTGGCGAAAAGGCCAGCGCGCGGATTTCCAATGAATGGCCGGCCAACGTGCGGAACAAGGTCTGGTTCACCGTGTCCCACACGCGGATGAGGCGATCTCGGCCGCCGCTCGCCAGAAAATGTCCGTCGGCAGAAAATGCGAGGACCATGGCGCTGCCCACGCCTTGCGTAAGCGTCGTTACTCTGGCGCCGCCGCGAATGTCCCAAAGCTGAATGCCGCGATCATCGGCAATGGCCAGCAGCGCACCATTAGCCGAGATCGCCAGGGAGCGTACCGCCGGATAACCGGTCATGGTGCGCACGAGTTTTCCACGCTGCCAAATGCGCACGGTCTGATCGACCCCGTAGGATGCCAGGTAATCATTGCCGCCAGCGGCCAGCAGACGAATGGCGCCGGAATGCCCCGGCATTTCGATACTCGTATTCGAGCCGATTTGTAAGGCTTCCAGGTGCGAATCGTAGGCATAGCAGAGTGAAGAGGCATCAGGGGCAAAGCGCATCGGCCCGAGTTTGCCTTTCGCTCCCACTTGTTCCGTTTCTTCCCGGTGTTCGTCGAGGTCCCATAGGCGCACCACGCGATCGGAGCCGCCACTGGCGAGCAGGCGATTGTCCGGCGAAAAGGCCAGCGTGAGAATCTGGGCGGTATGGCCGTGCAGAACGGTGCGCTCGCGGCCGGTCGTGGGGTCCCATAATCGAATCGTTTGATCGACGCTGCCGGTCGCTAACGTTTGCCCATCGGGCGAAAAAGCGACTGCAAACACGGCCCGGGTGTGTCCTTTGAGCCGGGCCCGCTCCTGCCGCCGGGCCACGTCCCACAGGCGCAACGATTGATCGTTGAAGCTGCTGCCGCTGGCCAGCGTCTTGCCGTCGGGCGCGAAGGCCAGCGCTACCACGGCATCAGTGTGCCCGGTCAGCGTCTCCGATGGCACGGGCGGCTTGCGCTTCGCCAAATCCTTCAAATCCCACAGTCGAATGGTGCGGTCTTCACTTCCGGATGCCAGCGTTTGCCCGTCGCTCGAAAAGGCGAGCGACAGCACGGCATTGGTGTGGCCGGTGAGCGTGCGCATCGGGAC
>DATGHS010000222.1:0-9022 GCA_035307785.1 Gemmataceae bacterium | reverse complement strand
CGCTTCGACATTTGGGGAAGGAGATGCCGAACCAAATCGGAGCGAATGATGAAGAGCGTAATTCTGTCTTTGGCGGTTGTGATTGGGCTCGCCGGCAGCACAGCCTTCGCCGGTCAGCCGTACAACGCCTACTACAAACCGAGTTATCATCCGACCAACTTCTATGTCACGCAGCCGAGCTACATCGTTTCGCCGGGCTACAATGATTATTGTTTCCGGCACGGCGTCAAGTTCTCCTGCGGCTACTACTATGAAGGTTTCGATCACTGCCACTGGTCGCGAATCTATTTCGATCCCGTCTGCGACTGCAAGATTTATTGCGATCCTTGCACCAAGGTCGAGTACTACTGGTGCGTGCCGGACCACCGGTACTATCCATTAAGCTACAAGCCCTACGGCAAGTACAAGTTCTGATCTTGATTTTCCATAGCCATCCGCGCCGGCTCCGAAGCCGGCGCGGTTGTGTTGCTTCCGTGCGCCATTCGCGGTTGGCTTCGAAGAAGCCAGACGTTAGGATAACCGCAAGCGTGAAGGGAGAAACACGGTGAAAGTTATTCTCGCCAGTCCCCGCGGCTTCTGTGCCGGCGTGGTAATGGCCATTGAAAGTCTGGATCGAGCCATCGAGTTTTTCGACACGCCGATCTACGCTTATCACGAGATCGTTCACAATCGGCCAGTCGTTGAGCGCTTTCAAAAAAAAGGCGTCATCTTTGTTGATCGCATCGACGAGGTACCGGAAGGCGCGACGGTACTGTATAGCGCTCACGGCGTGGCACCGGAAATTCGCGCTGCTTCCGTTCGACGGAATCTGCGCGCCATCGACGCCACCTGCCCGCTCGTCACCAAAGTGCACAAAGAAGCGATTCGCTACGCGAAGGAAGGTTACACGATCATCCTCATCGGCCACGAAGGGCACGATGAAGTCGTGGGCACCACGGGCGAGGCGCCGCATCATATCCTGCTGGTCGAAAATGAAACCGACGTGGAAAAGCTTCCGCTGCCGGCGAATGCCAAGGTGGCGTATCTAACGCAGACGACGCTCAGTGTGGATGAGACACAAGGCATTATCGCGGCGCTGAAAAGACGCTTCCCGCAAATCGAGGGTCCCGCGAAAGACGACATTTGCTACGCCACGCAGAACCGGCAAGAAGCCATCAAGGACCTGGCCGCCGAAGTGGACGTGGTGCTGGTGCTGGGCAGCCAAAATAGCTCGAACAGTCAGCGGCTGGTGGAAATAGCGCGCGATCGCGGCAAGCCCGCCTACCTGATCGATGGTGTGGACGAGATTCGGCCCGAATGGTTTCGACCTGAAAGCACAATCCTGCTTACCGCCGGAGCAAGTGCGCCGGAAGACTTGGTGTTGGCGTGCCTCGACTATTTCCGAGAGCGCTTTGGTGCGACGATGGAATCGCGCGTAGTGCGCGAAGAGCACGTGAGTTTTCCGCTGCCAAGGGAATTGAGATTGGTAAATTGAGCGGCAGTCAAATTAGTGGGAGGGTGAGGCATGAGTCTGGCGACCGCTGGTCAAATTGGGCCTATGGATCAAGGCCTTCCGATGACTCTTGAGGAATTCTTACAAGCCGACTTTGCAGAAGGTTACAAATATGAACTCATTGATGGAGCGCTTTACGTGTCACCGCTTCCTGACCCGGATGAAAACCATATTGAGCGATGGCTAGATTGGCACCTGAGTTCCTATTCGAAACGGCACCCAGAGGTTATTAATTTTGTGAGCTCCAAGAGTCGAGTTTTCGTTCCTGGTCGCAAGAAAACGACCTGCCCTGAACCGGATTTAGCTGCCTATGAAGACTATCCGCTTGGAGTTCCCCTCAAAGACTTGAGATGGCAAGAATTGCTTCCCGTACTCACAGTCGAAATCATGACCGGCGGCCGCTACAAGGACCTGGTCCGAAACGTCGAGTTGTATCTTCAGGTCCCATCCATTCGAGAATATTGGGTGGTAGACATTCGCAAAAACCCAGACAAGCCCACACTGATCCGGCACCGTCGCCAAGGAAAAAAATGGATCACACATGAGTTTCCATATAGTTCGACGTTTACTACCAAACTTCTCCCCGGATTTCGACTCGTAATTGACCCTCGAAAATAGCGTGCACTCCCTCTGCGATCTCGCCTTGAACTACCTCCCGCGCCTGCCAATGCGCCGTGATTTTCGCATTGGCTGCGTCGGCGCCGGCTTTATCATGCGCGATTGCCACCTCGTGGCCTATCGGCAAGCTGGTTTCAATCCGGTGGCCATTGCGTCGCGCAATCCGTCCACGGCTCAGGCGGTGGCCGAACTGAACCAGATTCCGACCGTGCATGCCAGCATCGATGGGCTATTGAGCGATCCGGAAATTGAAGTCCTGGATATTGCCGTGCCGCCCGATATTCAGCCGGCCATAATCCGCCGCGCCGCGAAAGCGAAGCATTTGAAAGGCATCCTCGCTCAGAAGCCGTTGGCCATGTCGGTTAAGGAAGCGACAGAAAGCGTTGAGTTATGTGCCAAAGCCGGGATCAAGCTCGCGGTCAATCATAACATGCGCTACGACCAGTCGGTGCGGGCGCTGAAAGACATCCTCAGCCGCGGCTTGCTTGGCACGCCGGTGTTGGCGACCATCGACATGCGGGCGATACCGCATTGGATGCCGTGGGCTCAAGGGCAGCCGTCGCTTTCGACGTTCATCATGAGCATTCACCATCTCGACACTTTCCGCTACTGGCTTGGCACGCCGGACCGCGTTCTGGCTAGTACGCGGCCCGATCCGCGCACGAAGTTTGCGCACACCGACGGCATTAATCTGTACATTCTGGAATACGATTCCGGTGCGCGAGCTTCGAGCTGGGATGACGTCTGGACCGGCCCGGTGCGCGAGGGTTCCGAGGGCGACATCGGCATCCGCTGGCGTGTGGAAGGGACTGATGGCCTGGCCCGCGGCACCATTGGCTGGCCGAGTTATCCGGCGAAAACGCCGAGCACGCTCGACTTCACGACGAAACAACAGCCCGGCTATTGGTTCTCGCCGCGCTGGAAAGAAGTTTGGTTTCCCGATGCGTTTGTCGGCACCATGGCGCAGTTGCTTTGCGCCATCGAAGATGACACGGAGCCGGAAATTTGCGGTCGCGATAATCTGGAAACTATAGCGTTGTGCGAGGCCGTCTTCGCCGCCGCGAAGGAGCATCGCGTGACCACGGTGAAGGAGTTTCTGGTGTAGGACGGCCCAGGGACTTCCGCCCCTGGGCTTTCCAGACAAGATCTTAATGCCCACGCCGGTTGAACAACTGCTGTGCCGCATTGCCAATGGCGCTTTCGAGCCGCTCGGCCGCTCACCCGGTTTCGCCGAGGAATGGCTACCGGAAGCGGAGCGCATTTGCCGCGGCTTCGGCACTCGACCCGATGGCGTGGGCTGCCCGGCGGCGCTCTTCGCGTACCCGTTTGGGGCAGAACATGTCGCGGTAGTGCAGATAGCCGATCTTGCAGAACCAGCCGGCGCGCTCGGCTTTCGGTTGCTCATGCTGCCGCGCCGTTTATATTCGAACTTCATCGCCGATCCGTTCCACGTCAGTGAACAATTTCCGCCGGCATGGGTACCGCGGGCGGACCTGCCGGCTCTCGAATGGCCGGACGAACCGCCGCCGCGTCGCACGGTCGAGCAGCTACAAAAAGTTCTGCAAACTGGTGGCAGCCCCACGCTCTTGGGCGCCGTGCAAGCACTGATCGACGGCGGCCGGCTCGTCTTTGAACGGCCGGCCCCGGCCACGCAACTGGTGCGCGACCTTTGGCAACTTCTGCCTTACTCGTCGCAAGCGGAACTTTGGCTGGCGACATTTGCCTTCAGCAATGACCTGGGCTTCGATGTTCTCGTCGTGCCGAAGAGCCAGGGCCTGCTGCTTGACCGTTACATCACCGAGGAGCAGGCCACCGATTACCCCGAAGGTCGCTACGAATTGAATCTGCAAATCGCTATCGAAAACGGCCAGCAACATGCTGTCGACAAGCTCCTGGCTCGCCGCAGCAGCCGGCAGACGCTGCGCCTGGCTTTGTTTCTGCTCTTTGGCTCGATTGCGCTCACCGTCGTGGTCGGCTTGCTCAATCGAATCTTCTAACCCCTGAGCCGCTCGCGGCTTCGCCGCCAAAGCCGCAAGCGGCAACAGGTTCGCGTTGTCAGCATTGGCGCAGCGGTTACAATTGCCGCATGATGAAAGACTACCCCTATCGCATTGGTTCCGGACACGATAGCCACCGACTGGACGAAGGCTACCCGCTGATTCTCTGTGGCGTAAAGATCGAATACGAGCTTGGACTGGTCGGGCACAGTGATGCCGACGTGGTGCTCCACGCGGTGGTCGATGCACTCCTTGGCGCCGCCGGATTGGGCGACATTGGCGACGCTTATCCCGACTCGAATCCACGCTGGCGCGGGGCCAGTTCACGGATTTTTCTCAGCGAGACGCTCGCCCGACTGAACCGGCTTGGTTGGCGGCTTGTCAATTTGGATGTGACCATTTTCGCCGAAGAGCCGAAACTGGGGCCGTTGAAAGCCGCCATTCGGGCCAGCCTGGCCGCCTTGCTGGAACTGCCGGAAGATTGCGTAAACGTGAAGGCGAAGACCGGCGAAGGCGTCGGCCACATCGGCCGCGGCGAAGCCATTGCTTGCCATGCGGTGGCGCTAATTGGAAAGAAGGAATAACCACAAAGGACATTAAAAGCACAGAGAAAAACTTAGAGAACTGCAAATACCAGACTTCATCTCTTCTTGGTGTTCTTTGTGCCCATTGTGGTTGGATATTTGAGGATCATTCATGCCGTTGCAAGTCTACAGCACTCTCACCCGCAAAAAAGAGCCATTCTCTAAGCAACCGGGCGACGCGGTCACTATGTATGTTTGCGGGCCGACGGTCTACAAGCCCAGCCACATTGGCCATATGGTCGGGCCGGTGATCTTCGACTCGGTGAAGCGCTATCTCACGCATCTCGGCTACAAGGTCACCTGGGTCGTCAACATCACCGATGTCGATGACAAACTCATCGTCCGGGCCAAGGAATTGAATACTACGGTGCCGGCACTGGCCGCGAAAATGACGGCGGACTACTTCGATTGCCTGAAAAAGCTGAACGTCACTGGCATTGACAAGTTTCCGCAGGCGACCGAGCACATCGACGGCATGAAAGCGATGATCGCGAAGCTCATCGAGAAAGGCTTCGCGTACCCGGCCGCCGGCGACGTGTATTTCGATGTCTCGAGGGACGAAGATTACGGCAAGCTCTGCAACCGCGACCCGGAGCAGCTGAAGGAAGGCGCTCGCGTGGAAGTCAGCGACAAGAAGCGCAACCCCGGCGACTTCGCGCTCTGGAAAGGGGCTAAGCCCGGCGAGCCGAAGGAAGTGATTTGGGACAGCCCCTGGGGCGCCGGCCGGCCCGGCTGGCACATCGAATGCTCGGTCATGAGCCAGGCGCTGCTGGGCGACACTATCGACATCCACGGCGGCGGCCTAGACCTTCAATTTCCGCATCACGAAAACGAACTGGCCCAGAGCGAATCGGCCAGCGGCAAGACCTTCGCGCGCCTGTGGATGCACAACGGGCTGCTGAAGATGGGCACGGCGAAAATGGCCGGCTCCGTCGGCAACGTTGTCAACATCGCCGACTTGCTGCAGCGCCACTCAGCCGAGACGGTGCGCTTCCTGCTGCTGAGCACGCATTACCGAAGCCCGATTGAGTATTCGGAAGAGCGGCTAAATGAGATTGCGAAGTCGTTGCAAGCGTTCTACCGGTTTTTTGAAAGGTACGAGCGCATCACAGGTGGCAGTTTCTACGCGCTGCCGAGTCAGCAAGTCGAAAATGTAGCCCCTCCGATCAGGGGCGAAGTGCCGGCGTTGCGGAACCGGTTCATCGAGGCCATGAATGATGATTTCAACACCGGGGCAGCTGTCGGCGTACTGTTCGAGTTGCTTTCCGCATTGAACAAAATGGCCGACACATACAAACTCGATACGGAAAAAGCACAACCGGCGCTCGATTCGTTCAGCTCCGGCGTGCAGGTTTTGCGCGGTCTGTCCTCGATTCTCGGCCTGTTCTGGGCTGCGCCGGAGCAAGCGAATCTTGGCGGCGATGACGCGCTTGTCGCCGGTCTCATGCAGCTACTTATCGACCTGCGCGCCAACCTTCGTGCCGAAGCGAAGAAGATCGTTACGAAGGATGATCCCACGAAGAAAGCGCTCTTCGAGCAGACGGACGTGATTCGCAAGCGGCTCGGCGAATTGCGGGTAGTGCTGGAAGATCGCCCCGGCGGAACGACGTGGCGCAAACAATAGCCCCTTGCGGGTGCGCGCTTGGTGACTGGAATCGGAATCGCGGATTGTTGCCGGCGAGTGCGAAGCCGCCAGCGGCATCTATTTCTTCCCGAATGGCGCTAGGATTTTCTTCGCCGCTTCTTCGATCGAATCGGTCAATTCCTTGGGCTCTTTGTCATTCGGCGCACGCGGCTTGTCGGGAGTGGGTCCCACGGGTTGCTCGCCGTCGTCCTTCGAGGCATGTTCGATCTTCTTCGGCTCCGGCGCTTCGGCGTACAGAATCTTGTCGAACTGGTCCACGTCCGACACCAGAATCTCGGCACAGCTCCCGACCCGGTAGACAGCGCCGTGCACGCGCAGTGTCGTGCCGAACAGGACTTCCGGCCAGTGCGCGCCCCGCTTGAGCATGGTGGTAATAATGCGCTTCGACAAAGCCAGGCGGAACGACGGCTCGTTGGCCTTGGGAGCTTCTTCGTACACGTAGACCTGTTCGCCCGAGCGCCAGATAGAGCCCACCACAAACTCAACCGTGATCTTGTCTCCGACCAGTTGCGCGGCTTCGCGTGGCGTCAGGACGGCCGCCGTCGGCTGCGAGGCCGTTAGCCGCACCGGTTCCCGCGCCTGATTGTGCTGATTCCACAAATACCAGCCGAGGCCGAACGCAACTCCCGCCACAATTACACCGGCGGACATGGCCCAAACCGGCATTCCGCGCTTCCGCGACGCGGCCGGCGGCGCGGGCGCGGCAAAAAGCTGCTGCTCGATTTCGTTGATGGCTTCGACCAGGGCATCGGCGCTTTGCAGCCGGTCGTTCGGATTGCGGCAAAGCAGTTGTTGCACCAGCGCCGCCACCGGCAAGGGGATGCCTTCATTGAATTCCGTCACTGGTGGCGCGACTTCGCTGGCCACCGCGGTGAGGATTTCCAGCGGCGATTCCGCTTCAAACGGCAATCGGCCCGTGAGCAAGCGGAAGAAGACCACGCCCAGACTGAACAAGTCAGAGCGGGCGTCGGCGGTTTGGCCCGCGGCTTGCTCCGGCGCCATGTAGGCCGGTGTGCCGACTATCGAATTGCGCTTCCGCCAAGTGCCGTCATCTTGTTCCAGGCGCACCAGGCCAAAATCGAGGATTTTCACCCGTAAATACGGCGGGTTTTTCAGCGGCTTCATTTCATCGGGCCGAAGTTCCTCGAACCGGTCAATTTCAGGCAGTGTGCCGGTGGCGGTTTCAAGCCAGAGATTGGCCGGCTTGATGTCGCGGTGAATGAACCCGGCCTTGTGCGCGACGGACAGGCCGAGTGCGGCCTCACGGATGATCCAGAGCGCCAGCGGCAACGGCACTCGGCCGCGCCGCAACCGTCCTTCCAGCGGTTCGCCCTTCAGCAATTCCATGGCCAGACAAAACTGGCCGTCGATTTCCTGGAAGTTGTAAATAGTGGCGATGCGGTCGTCTTTCAGCGCGGCCGCGGCCCGGGCTTCGGTCAAAAACAGCTTCCAGGCGCGTTCATCCTGGGCTACGTGCGGCCGCATCATCTTGAGGGCAACAATCCGCTGCAGGTACTTGTCTACCGCCCGGTAGACCAACCCCATACCGCCTTCGCCGATCAATTCGATAATTCGGTATGGACCGATCTCCGACAGCTCTGGCGGCACAGACCGTGCCGCTGGCGCGCCAAGTGCCACGGCTATGGGTTCGCTGTTTTGCGCGCCCATCTCGGTCGGTTTGTCTGTGCTGGGTACGGCCTGTTTTGCGAATGCGATCGAATACTCGCTCCACGGCTGCAACGCCGCCGCGTCCATAGGAACAATTTGAGTTTGCGGCGAGCTGCCGTTCGGGCGCGCAACGCCTCGCAACGGCGGCAATGGTGGATCGCGAGTTATTTCCGTGGCAGTCGGATCGGAAGCAGCGGCGGAATTATCCATTGCCACGACAGGAATGAGATTCTTCGACTTCTTGTCGGAGGAACGGCCGGGGGTAGCCATTTTGCGTTCTCAACGGGAATTCGGGATTACGGGTTATGGCAACTGTAGCTCATTTTTCGGCAAAGGCGGAATTCCTGGCCCGACTTCACCTTTTCGCGGTTCACCTACCGTTTCACGGAGCTGCGGGGTAACATGGGCAAACAACCGAGCAAACTGTATTTCCAAGTGACGGCACGATGAATGCATCTGACACGAACCCGAATCGAGTTCTGGGGGTCGATCCGGGGCTGAATATCACTGGTTACGCGGTGATCGAGGCCGGTTCGCCGGGGCCAAGGCTCTGCGAGGCTGGCATCATTCGCGGGGCGGAAAACCGGGCCAAATCCGGCATGGCCGAGCGGCTGCGATGCCTGTACGATGGTATAGTAGAGGTCTTGGAACAATTCCATCCGCAGGTTATGGTGGTTGAGCAGCTGTACGCTCACTACGACCACCCGCGGACGGCGATTTTGATGGCCCACGCGCGCGGAGCCATCCTGCTGGCTGGGGGGCAGCGCGACCTGCCGGTGGTCAGCTACAATGCCACGCAGGTGAAGAAGATCATCACCGGCGCCGGCCGGGCCAGCAAGGAACAAGTGCAGCGCGCCATGCAACGGGAATTGAACCTGGCCAAACTGCCCGAACCGCCCGACGTGGCCGACGCGTTGGCCGTCGCACTGTGCCATTATTACCGTTGCAAGATCGAATCACGATGAAAGCCCACGGACGGCAGTCCGTGGGGACAAGAGAAGGAAATGATCACTCGCAT
>DATGHS010000221.1:0-9318 GCA_035307785.1 Gemmataceae bacterium | reverse complement strand
GGGATCGCCTCCGGGCGCAGCCATTCCGGCCGCTTGCCGTGCCGCTCCTTGCGCAACTGCTCGCGCAATGGGCCGGGATCCGCGCGCTTGCCGTTGTTATCCTTTGGCGCAATGAGATCGAGATATGCATGCAGCTTGCGGGCCAGCACACCGAGGTTAGTCGCTTCTTTTGGGCCGAGCTGGCAGCGCGGCAGCGACCGGATCTGCAGTTCGATGGCCTTCGGGAACCGATTGAGCAATGTGAACGGATCGACGGGTGTCCCTGATTTCAATTGAGCCGCAGACCGATACTCTTGCATGTAATCCGACACCAACGGCTGCCGCACGCTATCGGGGATGCCAAAGGGCTTCATGTCCATCAACTGTTTTTGCAAGGCGATTTCCGACAGCTTACTGAGTTTTGGCAACGGCGTCTGAACCAGCGTCGGCGGCGGGGCGAGTTCGGCTTTGACCGGTTCATCAAGCCTCGGCGGCGGGGCGAGTTCAACGGCAACCTCCCGAACCTCGCTCGGCCAAGGCGCTCGCTCGACGATGGGCTCGTCGGGCGCGAGAGCAGGCGGCGCGGCGACTGCCGGCATGGCCGGCGCAGCAGCAGTTACGGGCGGTTGAGCCACGGCTTGCTTCGAGCGCAGCGTTTGCCCAACGCCCCAAATGCCGAGAACGATTACCAGGGCGAGGCCAAATGCGTAGGCCGCCAATTTGGCGGCCAAGGGCAATCCTTCGTCTCGCTTGGCGAGGACGGGTTCGGGCGAATTCCGGGAACCGTGCATCTTTCGGCGGCGGCAATTCGGGCAGAGGCCAGGCTTGCCGGCCGGCAGTGATTTTTGGCACCTGGGGCAGAACACGGAGGTCGACATGACAGAACTCCTCTGTAAGACGCCTCGAAGCAGCTGCGGAGCGTGTTCAGTTCTTTTGACCTGGTTGTGCGAGTGGGGACAAATTCCCTTGCGCTTATAACGCCAATTATCGGCGCTCGTTGGCGAAAAGCGAGGAAAAAAGTCGGCGAAATGTTTAGCGGGGACCCAACGGGTCCCCCGCTAAGCTTACTTGCCCGATACCGTGAACTGATCGAAATGCGTTTGTGCGTCTGCCTTGGTCCAGAGGCCGGCCTTGCCCGGCTTGTCGAAGGTGCTGTCTTTCACATCCAGGTGCTTCATGCCATCGAGAAAGCACTCGATATGGTCGCCCTGCATCTTGATCTTGAGCGTGTGCCATTCGCCCGACGGAATCTTGATATCGAAATTCTGAAACTGGCTACGCTTGCCGTCCTGCACCTTATAAACCCGGAAGTTATCCTCCAGCGGGTTCATGCGGGCCACGTAATAGTTGTTGGCATCCTGATAGCGCCAGACGATGCCGCCGCCCTGGTCTTCCTTCCCCGCTACTGCCTTGAAGGCAACGGACACTTCCACATCCGTCAGACTCGGCTCATCGCGGACACAAAGATTGAACACGCCGCCCGGACTCTTGGCCAGCTGCGCCAGTGCGTAACCGGTTTTCGACGGGGCCGTCGCATCGGCCACAACTTTCCAGTCGCTGCCTTCGCCTTTGCCGGTCTTGGCCACCTTCCAGCCGGCGGGGATTTTGCCTTCGTCTTCTTTTTGAAAGCGAACCGTGATTCCTCGTTCATCGGCGCATGCTTGTGCTGCGACGAGGAAGAACATTGCCGAAATCAGTGGCCAGCGCATGGTGAAATCTCCTTCAGCCAAAAGAAATACCGTCAGGGATTGATCTTATTCGGCGGAAGCAAAGGATGCATTGCCGGCACGACACTCATTGGCATCGGACTTGCGGATACGTTTAGACGGCAATTTCTCCGGCAAAGGAGGTTTCTATGCCGCACGATCATACCACGAGCGGCCCCGCGGAGCGGATCTCGCCGGCAGAGGCTCGGCGACACATGTCGAAAAACGGCGCGCTGTTAGTGTGTGCCTACGACAGCGACGAGAAGTTCCACCAGATGCACCTGGAAGGCGCCATCTCTCTGGAACAGTTCAAGAGCCGGGTGAACTCGCTGCCCAAGGAACGCGAGATAATCTTTTATTGTGGCTGACCGCACGAAGCTTCCTCTGCCCGTGCGGCAGAGCAGTATCAGCAAGTAGGCTTCCCGAATACGAAGGCGCTGCAGGGCGGCGTGGAAGCCTGGCGACACGCCGGCTATCCGATGCTTCAACCGCATGCATGACGGAATGCGGATGGGTCGAGGTCGTGATAGCGGAATTTGCAAGAATTCCGCTCCGCGGATGTTGGCCTAATAATCGCTGCCAGGAATTTCGGCGCCCGCGCGAGTGACCAGGGCTGCCAGGGTGCAGAGGGCAATGTTTTGGTTCAGGAACTGCACGTGGCCATCGGCAAAGCAAGCCATACAACCGCCGGTGTGAAAGCCGTAGAACTCGCTGTCATTCGTGCAATTCAGCGCGCAGCTGTTCGGAGTCGGCCCCGGCACGCAGACGTTGGAATTCGAGTTGCCGACAAACTGCGGAGTACAGTTGGCATTCGATCCATCCACGCTGAAGTTGGCGTTCGGGTCTGCCCAGGCCCCTTCCTTATTCGGTTTACGGCCGCTTTGCGAAATCAAAATCCGCCCCACGCCGTACCATTGCGGGCGGCCGGCATCTTCGCCGATCATGATGGTATTGGAAGTGCCATCGAGGATTTGCATGAATCGAACCCCAGCATTATTGATATTCCCGCCTTGCGAATCGCGGGTCATTACGCCCACGATGCGGGGATCATCTTTGCTCGCGTTGGCCGGCACCGATGCGCTTTGTGGGCAAGCATGGGCCACAAATGCTTTGATCGCGTTCAAACCACTATAATCGGTGGCGGCCCGGCCTGGAGTGCCCCAACCGGTGCTGGCCGCGTCGTCGGAAACCGAGGTGTCCCAGCGCGGGTTGTTCGGCGTGCTGGGACAATTGTAAATCTTGATCTGCGTGGCCACGGCTTGAGCATTCGGTTGGGCGTCGTAATCGTAATTGAAGTTATAAATCTTCAGCACGTTGTCTTGCTCGGCAAACGGTAGGATGAGCGCGGCCCAGGCTGTCTTGTGAATTCCTGGAGTGCCCGCCGGCGCGTTGGGTTGATCAGCGCCCAGAAAGCCGACCGGCAAGTTGCCATACGAACTCTCGTAATTCATGCACGCCAGGCCGATCTGCTTCAGATTGTTGGAGCACTGCGTTCGCGCAGCCGCCTCGCGCACTTTTTGCACGGCCGGCAAGAGCAAGCCAATGAGAATCGCGATGATCGCGATAACAACCAGAAGCTCGATTAACGTAAATCCATTCGTCCGGCGAATCCGCTGCTGCATCATGTCGCGTACCTCGAAGAGAAGCAGAAAGAGAAGAGTAAGAGCTATCCGTTGGTCCAGGGGACGATGAACGAGCGTTACCTTCGGGTGCCGCGGCGGTCCTCACCATAGCCGCCCCGTTGCAACTCAAACGGCGGCAATTCATTTGGCTGCTCTTTCACTTCCGCCTGAAGCCCCGAAGATTGGGGATCGCCGTACTCAATGGGAATTAGCGTTTCGCCGTCGTTGTCCCCGTGACCGGGTTTTGTCCAGGACACCGTTACGCCGTACATCCCTGGTGGGGCGCCGTCGTTTACCTTGTAGGTAGTCAGTTGAAATGAGCCGTTGTCTTCAACGACGGCGTGCGGCATGACTTTAGCCGGGCCAGTGCCCGCCGGAAAAAAGAACACAATGGCGCCAGACGCCGGCTTTCCCTGATAAAACACCTTGCCCCGAACGGGATACACGCGGCTCTCGGATTTGGATCGGCAAGCGAGCGGCAGTAGTGCGAGAAGCACGACCAAGAGCCAGCGAAAGGCTCGGCGGGTGAACATGGCGGGCGCATCCTGTTGCAACTCGATGGCATCCGATTTCATCGCCGCCTATCAACGCGAGAAGAGCGGCTCAGAGAGGAAGGTAGATTAACGACGAAATGCGAGGAATCGGTGAAAGAACAATTCAATTTGCGAGAAAGGGAGGAGAGCTGATAACAGTGAGCTGACGCTCAATGTACACGGGCGAAGATGAACCCGGCCGCTCGCAACGCTATCCTTGGCGCAAAATTGGCTTCTTCACATATTGCACGGGAACAGAAACAAGTGGTTCGTGTAGCTTTGCATCCGCACGCCGGCGGCCAACCATGCGGGTATAGCCGAGATACTTGCCCGCATCAGCCTCGACGGCCTTGATCTCTACCGTGTTGTTTGGGAAGCCGGTCTGGTGCCAGTCGAGCCAGCGCTGCCAGCCGTCGGGCATGGCGTCGGCCAGTTCCACGTCCACCATTCCAGTCTTTTCCCAGTGCCGCTTCCACCAGGCTGCAGAGTGGAAACCCCAGGGCAGGTCTTGCAGCCACCATTCGCGGATTGTCTCCGGCGGCGGCCCGTTGATCTCCTGCATCAAGCCTGCGCCTGCCATGCCGATCTGGCCGCCGGGCTTCACGAAGCGGGTGAGGTAATTCAAGTACGTGTCGTCCGTGCCGAAATAGTAATAGGCATCGATGCACGTAATTGCGTCGAAGAATTCATTGGCGAACGGCAATGCCCGCGCATCGGCATGGATAGCAAACACGCCATCTTCCAGGCCTGCATCTCGAATGCACGCGAAGTTCGTGGAAGCGTCGATCCAGAGATCGACGGCCCAGACCTGCACGGCGAATTCCCGCCGCAGAAAGATAGAGGAGAGCGCTCGCCCGCAGCCCAGGTCCAGCACGCGCATGCCGGGCTTCAGATCCATAACCGAAGCCAGCCATTCGGTGATCCAGAGCGTGTGCGCCCCGCTGCCCGCGTTGGCGATGAGCCAGTCGGGGTTGTAGCGCGAGGTGCGGGGGAACTGCGGCGAGAGAAGGCGAGTATCGGCGGGCATCTGGTTACTCTTTGGTTTTGAACTTCTTACCGAACCTCTCCAGCAGGGAAGGCACTTGCTTCTTTGTGACAATCGCTGCGACACGTTGGTTCACGGTCTCGTTGTGCCGATGTATCGCCAACGCGTTCAACGCGGCAAGGGCAGCGGCCTGGTTATCGCCGGCAAGGATTTCCAGCAAGAAATCGATGGCGGCTGGCAAACGCGTGATGGAAATTGCCAGCAGAATCGTTTCCCGACTTGGACCCAGCGTCTTCCGAAGCTGCGTTTGTAAACATTCGAACGCGTCTGCTCGCCGAGATTCCCCGAGCGCGAGGGCGGCAGCCTCGGCCACCGGTTCATTCGCGTCGGTGAGGAATTCCGCGATGAAAGACACCGAAACTTTGGGAGAGGCACTGAGCAGCGCTGCAAAGCATTCGGCAATCACATCCGGCTCTTCGTCGCCAATGCGAGCCTTATAGCGCAAAAGTGGCGTCGCGGCCTGCGCTCCAATGGCGCCCAATGCCTGTGCCGCGGCCTTACGCGCGATCTTCTCGGGGTCCGCGAGCAAATCGGCAAGTAAGTACAGCAGGTCGGCATGACCAAGCCGCACGAGCCCGAAGGCAGCACTGCTCCGCAAGCCCGCGGCCGTGTCTTCGCCACCGCCCCAGCGCGGCTCTATCTGCATGTACCGAATTGCGCGCAGAAAAATATCTGGCTGATCATAACCAATCTTGTTCAAAGCGTCGATGATCGCGAGCTTGGCGCGGCACAACTTATCCGTTTCCGCGGGCTCAATGAGGAATCGATCATAAGCGGCGATCAATTCCTTCGCAAAGGCGACCAGGTTCCGTTCTCCGATCACTTCGGCGGCCGCAGCCACGACGAGGTTCGACTTATCCTCAAGCGCCGCCAGAAGCTCGGCCAATTGTTCCTTGGTGAGGGGATCTCGACCCAGGTTTTTGATCCGGGCCAGCTTGTCGTCGATTTTGCGCGCCTTTGCCATGATGGGTGGCCGTCAAAATCCGAAGCAAACGGGCTTGACCCCGGCCGCGTCCAAATAGGGATCGAGCCGCTTGGCTAACTCCGGCCACTTTTGCCGTGGCACGCGCGGATAAAGGTGATGCTCCAGATGATATAAGTGCTGCCCGAACACGACCGCAAACACCTTGCCGCGAAAGCGGCGCGTCTGCGCGAATTCATCTTCGCCCTTCGGGTCATGGGGGAAATACGACGTAATGAGCGGGAACGTCCAACTTCCCGCGATCACCAACGCCACGTAAACGGCCGGCGCCGGCGACCAAGGCCAAACAAGGATCGCACTAACGAAGAGAGCGCCGCAGGCAATGCCTTCAAAGACGATCCAAGCCCGATCGTGCTTCGCATATCGCGAGGCCCACCACCAGAGGCGAAGCTGATGTGCCGGGGCCGTCAGCAACGCCGCCCACCACGACCCGTGCGCTGCGGCGCCTTCCAGATCATCGGGATGCGGAAAGCGCGCGTGATGATGCAAATGGGCGGCTCGGTAGGCATGCCCGCTGCGCAGGCCAAGTAATTCTACGAGCGTAAGCAGAATGTCATTCAGCCGGTGCGGCAGGCCCAGGTTGCCGTGAACGAGATCGTGCGAGGTGGAACCGTAACTAGAAAAGGTGTATGCGGCCACCGAGAGCACGGCCGGCAACCACCACCCATTGGCCGCGAAGAGTACACACGCGGCGACACTCAAAAATGGCAGCAAGACGGCCCGGCAGCGCTGGCACGAAGTCAGGCTGATCAGGTCGCGACCGAGTGCGGTTAGCGTAGGTGGATCGCGCTTCGTTCGTGCCATGACTGACGGATGGGTGCCCAACTGACTCCTCCTGCTTACAAATGCCTTCGCAGCAAGTACCCCGGAGGATTCCGGTCCCGATAATGTAACCGCAGCTCCGCAAAAGGGCACAACTTGCTCGCTCGCAGAGCTAATCTATCGGTCTTTGCCCGACCAGTGCACGTGCTCACCGAACGCGGCGGTCAGATCGGCCACCGTTTGGCGCGTTGGTATGACGGGGCCCAGCTCAATGGAGCGGATTTGATGCACCGTTCGCACGTAGGGCGATTGTGTCAATCGACGCAAGTGCCCATCTCGAAGACGGCTTGGTGAGAAATCGAGCTTCTTGAGCTGGGTCAAGCGCGGCCAAAGCAGCATCTGCTCGAGACAGGCGCCGGCATTTCGCAAACGCAGCACTTCCCACGGCCAGCGCTCGAACCACGGTTGGTCGTTAACGAGCGCTTGTGCATCTACCGTGCCAGTAAAGATGAACCCGCGCCGAAACTCCACGCCCCACATTTCCATGCCGTACGGGTGCACCCAGCGCGGCACATTTGCCAGCATCAAATCCAATTGCCGGTCGCGCAAGATCCCATAGCGCGGGTGGGAAGGCTTGATCTTCGCCAGCTCGACTTGCACGCGAATGAATTCACCCAGTGGGTCGCCGCGCTCATCGAGCCAATCGGCGTAGACGAGGCGGGGCGCGTCGTCGTCGGGGTGCGCGCAAATCGTGTGCAGAAATGCGTTCTGATCCATACAGGAGTTTCGCGCCGGTTGTAGTGATTATAGGGGTTGTAACGATTAAGCTTCTTTTCGGAATTCTACGCAGTAACTTTCTTTTGAATGCAGGCAACCTAGAATATCTCAGCGATTCCAGTTGAAGATAACAACCAGGGGGAAACACCATGACGCCAGTGTTCTTGAGCCTGTGTCTGTCGGTTGGCCAGCCGCCGTACGAGCCGGTCCCCTCGCCGCTGCCGCCGCCGATTCCTTCGGCCCCAATGCAAAAGACGCAAGTTTTGCTCCCCGAGCAACCGCGCCCCATGGTCGTCATTCCCGATCCGCCGCCGGTGACTTCGTATTTCGTGGTCCCCACCGGGCCGATGACACTGTGCGATTTTCAGAAGTGCTTCGTGCCATGCCCCGGCCACCACGAAATCTGCTTCGTGCACCCGGTCTCCGGCAAGTGCGTGAAGGTCTGCTTCGACCTGCCCGACTGCTGCCTGAAGTGCTGGGAAGTCGGCAAGCGCGACATCGTCTTTCACTATTGCAATTGCAACATTCGCATTGTCTTCCGCATCCTCGGCAGCCGCGTGGATGTGGTGAGCCGGTGAGTGCTTAGTGGTGACCCGCGGGGCTCGAAGACTCGCCCCGCGGCTTGGAATCTAATAGCCGCTCACCACTCACTACTCACCACTCACTCTGCCCCATGACAACCAATGATTTGAAAAACTGGCTAAACGCGGCCAAGGAAGCGGCGCGCCGTGGCGCGGAAGTCCTGGAAAACTGGCGCGGTCGCTTTCGAGTCGAGGAAAAGGGCCGAGCCGACCTGGTGTCCGAAGCGGACCATTCCTCGCAGCTCGCGATTCAAGATTACCTCGCTCGGCGCTTTCCGGATCATCTCTTTCTGGGCGAAGAAGGCGAGTCTTCGAAAGTCCGGCCCAAGCCCGACTCACCGCCGCTCTGGATCGTTGACCCGCTTGATGGCACCACCAACTACGTGCATGATGTTCCCATGTATTGCGTCTCGATCGGCCTCATGGTGGCCGGGGAACTGGTGGTCGGTGTCATTTTCGATCCGCGCGCCGAGGAGATGTTCGCCGCTGCCAAGGGCTTGGGTGCGTGGCTTGGCGACAAGCGGCTCGCCGTGAGCAAAGTGAACACCCTTGAAAGCGCGCTACTCTCCACCGGCTTCTCGCCGGACTTGCGCTCCCACGAATTCACGCTCGACTGGTGGCGGCACTTCTCCTTCCGCGTGCAGTCGCTGCGGCGCACCGGCTCGACAGCCCTCAACCTCGCTTACGTGGCCTGCGGTCGCTTCGATGGCTACTGGGCCTTCGACAATCATCCCTGGGACGTGGCAGCCGGCTTCGTGCTTGTCCGCGAAGCCGGCGGCGCCGTCACGCGCACCGACGGTTCGCCCGAAGACTGCTTCGCCGTCGATTCCATCGCGACGAATGGCCTGCTGCAACCGCTGATGCTGGCGGAATTTCGCGGCGGGCTAAAGAAATAATAGGCCCACCGTAATCTATTGCGCGTCCGACTCGTTCCTTGGCCGGTGTAAAGACAGGCTCACCGCTACCGCCACCACCAGCAGTCCGCCCGATAAATAAAACGCATAATCCAGGCTGCCAGTAACGTCCTTGATGTAACCCGCCAGTTGCGGCATGACAAACGCGATCCCCCAGCCCAGGAACACGAGGCCGTAGTTCAAGCCCAGATTCTTCGACCCGAAGTAATCGGCGGTAAAGGCTGGTAGCAACGCCAGGCCGCCGCCGTATTGCCAGAACGCCACGCCCACCACGAGGAACAGCAACGGCACGCTGCCCGAGCGCATGATGGCGGGAGTAAGCAAGAGGCAAAGAGCAGAGACAATGCCATTTACCAGGTAGGCACGAGCCCGACCGATCTTATCGGAGTAAAAACCCGTCCCCACCCGACCGGAAGC
>DATGHS010000220.1:0-23982 GCA_035307785.1 Gemmataceae bacterium | reverse complement strand
CACCACCGAGAATTGCCTTTGGTGCAAGAAGCTGGAAAACACCACGTTCCGCGATCCGAAGCTCGTCGCCTGGTTGAACGAACGTGCAATCGTATTGAGGCTGGATGCCGAGCAGGAGCCGAAGATCGCCCAGGCTCTGCGAATCAGCAACTACCCCACGATGATCCTGGCGGCACCGAATGGAAATATCCTATCGGTCATCGAAGGCTACATGGAAGCGCCGAAGCTGCTGGATCACTTAGAGAAGTTCGTCATTGCAGCGCCGGGAGTCAATACCGACGCGCTGGCCCGTAATTACCAGAGCGCCGGCAAAGCCTTGGCCCTCGGCGATATTCCTCGTGCCCTTGCACTGTTGCGGTCGGTTGTCCGCGATAGCGACGGCCTGCCAATTCAAGCTAAAGCAATCCAGAAGCTGCGCGAAGTGGAACGGCAAGCCGAAGGACAGCTCGCGCAGGCCCGTGATTTGGATCGCAATGGCGAAACGCTTCAGGCGATGGAGGTGCTGAATAACCTGATTCGAAATTATCCAGACACCGCCGCCGAACGAGAAGGCAAAACGCTGGGCGCGAGCCTTTCTGCGAAGCCCGACAACAAGAGTCAGCAGCGCTCGCGGCGCGCGGCTGAGTTGCTGGCCCAGGCCAAAGAAGAGTACCGCACGCAGCAATTCTGTGGCTGCCTAGAGAAGTGCGAACTGATTGCCGCAAACTATGCCGACCTGCTGGAGGGGACGGAAGCCTCTCGATTGCTGGCCGAAATCAAGCGCAATCCAGAGTATTTGAGTATGGCATGCCAGAACCTGAATGACCACCTGAGCAGCATGTATTTGACGCTGGCCGAAGCCTGGTTGATCAAGGGCGATATGGAACAGGCCACGGTCTGCCTGGAAAAGATCCAGCGCGACTTCCCCGGCACGCAACACGCGCAAACCGCCCAAGCGAAACTGGCGGAACTTCAGACCCATCCGGACCAGCGGACCGATTTCAAGAAGCAACCGTGATTACGTACTGAAGGCCAACATGAGTAACGGCGGCTTCTAGCCGCCGTTACGTTTTCTGCCGTGTTTTCATTTCCTTCAGCGCCTGCACGGCCGCTTCGTGCAGCGCGCCGTTGCTGGCCAGCATGCCGGCCCGTTGCTTGAAACCTTCGCTGCCATAGATGATGGGTTCGCCGGCCAGTGTGGTCACTCTGCCGCCGGCTTCTTCGACGAGGATGTGGCCGGCGCAGATATCCCAGTCGTGGAATTCGGGATAGATGTTCACGTAAATGTCGGCTTCGCCGCTGGCCACTTGAGCGAGCTTCAGGCCGGCAGAATAAGTTTCGAGGATTCGCGCCGGGTGCATTATTTTCACCACTGGGCTCTCGCGGGCGGTCTTGGATCGGCTTTGCGTTAGCCCGGCTTCGGATAGCTGTATTGCCTTGCCCACCTGGCAGCGCTTGCGTTCGCCACCCATTCCGCTGTAGCGCCAGCAACCGCCCTCCTTGGTCGCGAAGGTGCCGCGCCAAATGGCCGGCTCCAATACGACGCCAGCCATCATCTTTCCGCTATTGACAAAGCCCACCATCACCGTGAATTCGCCGTTTTTGCGAGCGAAGCCGCGGGTGCCGTCAATTGGGTCCACAATCCAGAGTCGGGAAGAAGTGCTGCGCGATTTTTCCAGTGTAGGCGTCTTTTCTTCTGCACACAGCCGGTCGGCAGGAAAGGCGTCGAGAATGTGCCGCAAGATTAGCTCTTGGGCAGCGCGATCCGCTTCCGTGCTGATGTCCGACGGGGCGTCCGGTACGGCCTCCAACCGGTCGTAATGTTCCATGACCAGCCGGCCCGCCGCCTCTGTGGCCTGCAACGCGACTTCGAGTTCCTTCTCCCAAGGCATGATATGAATTTCCAATTGACTTGAGCCTGCAGCGCAAGCAAGGGATGTCCCTTGCTTTTGCGCCGCGGGCTCCTGATTACATATGCTCCGCGAGCATATTGTATTCCAGATAATGCAAGTGCCGATACAAGTCGTGCGTGTCGATTAGCTGGGTGTGTTCGCCATCCACTTCCACGCGACCTTTATGGATCAACACCACGCGTTCGCACAATTCCAGCGTCGAGAGCCGGTGCGGAAGGAAAATCACGGTACGATCTGGCAAAATCCGGCTGTACACATCGTCGAGGATTTGCCGCGTGTCTTCGTCGAGTTTGTCCTCCGGTTCTTCGATGACGAGGATTGACGGGTCGCGCAGTACGGCTCGGGCTAGCGCGATGCGGAATTGATCCCCGGGTTTCAATCCGTAACCCATTTCACCGATGACCGACTCGTACCCATGCGGCAGCTTTTGAATGAAGTTGTGTGCATGCACTAGCTTCGCTGCTTCAATAATCTGTGGAATCGAAAAGCTTGGGTCGCCGCAGCCAATGTTATTGGCCACCGTGTCGTTAAAGATCATCTCCCGCTGCATCACCAGCGCCACCTGGTTGCGGAGCGAATCCAGCGTCACCCAGCGGATATTTTTGCCGTCGATGCGGATCTCGCCGGAAGTCGGATCGAGAAAGCGCGGAATCAACGAAACCAGCGCATGCTTTTCCGCCGGCTCCGTACCGATGATCGCCACGCGCTGGCCCGCCGGTATCACCAGGTTGAGATTGTCCAACAACATTCGTCCGGTGCCCGGCTCGCGCAGGCTCACCTCGTGGAATTCCAATTGCCGCGAGATCGCTTTTAGGAATTCCGCCCCCACCACTTGGCCCACTTCGCCACGCCGGTCCAAAAAGTCGAACAAGGCCACGGCGGAGTCATTGGCTCGCGCCAGAATGCGCCTTTGCCGGAGCCAATTCAATAGCGGCAAATACATGCTGGCCAATGCCACTGCGAGAACCACCAGCCCGGCCACGTTCAGATCGTCGTTCAATACCAACCAGCCGGATACCAGCAGCAGCGCCGCTCCGGCAATGGTGGCGAGGAAGGTTACGAGCGGCACCGCGAAGCTCTCGCTCCACGACCGCCACGACTGACCCTTGGAATACTCTGACAGTTGTCGCTCGACCCGTTGCTGGTTGAACAATTCCATAAGATAACTCTTCGCCAGCCGCATCATGCGGATGCTCTCTTGTAGCAGAACGAGTTGGTTGGCGGCCCGACGCGCGCCCAACCGGCCGCGCCGAAAAATGGGCCGGGCGAGTTGCAGGGCCAACAACCACACAAAGAGCGCCGCAAACACAAATGCCAATCCAAGCCAAACGTGAATCGCGAGAACCAGCGCGACCAGCAAGACGAATTTCACCGGCTCGCGCACTACACTGGCGAGCCGTACGAAGTAGCCGTCATGAACCGCTTCCACGTGCCGCGTAAACATGCTAATCGCTTCGTTCGTGCCCGTGGATTTGAAGACGAGCGACCCCAATCGGTATGAATGATGATACAGGAGGCGGCGCAAACGAGTCACCGCTTCCAGACAGGCAACGGTCGCCGCTCGGTTCGAGGTGATAACAAGCGCCAGCTGCCAAAGCGCTAGAACGGCCGTTAAAGCAAACAAGCCGGTGAGGTAAGGAATGTTTGTGCGTCCTGCCGGCGTGGGTCGCCACATCCACGAATTATGCCGGGCAAGCCAGGCCAGCGCGCCTCTGGCGAAGTGATGCCGGTTGCGAAAGCCCAGGCTCAGGAAGCCCAGCTGGGCTTTGCCCGGCCGAGGTTCAGTGCCTTCTCCAATCTCTTGATCGCGATAATAGTCCGCCGCATTTTGTCCGATGTGCGCTTGCAACCATTGGCCGATGTACGCTTTCCATCGCTTCGACGTGGCGCCCGGCGTGTTCCAGTCGCGATCCGCCGTGGAAGCGAGGATTGCTTGGTCGGTGTCGTCGCGCGTCGCGCCGAAATCGCGCACGGCCTGCAATCGGCTCTCTGGAACCATGGCGCGCCACTCGTCTTTAAACTGCTGGCGCTCGGAATCCGTAAGTTCGGAGTGTTCGGGGAATTGGCCCCGGGAAATAATGAGGTCCGCGAACAGGAATAATACAACGAGCAGGGCTACGTAAACGAATCCCGTGGCAGCGGCAGCAATCGTGGCCGTCCATTTGGCGGCCGGAGCATAACCAACGTATTCCCAGGCGCGGGAAAAAGCGGAGCGTTCCACGGTAGACCTCTTGGGTTGGGAGGACATGGAAACTCCCCGGCCTGTTTCATACCGGCGACCGCACCAATTCGGTCGCTTTTGCTGCCGGCTATCGACAAGCTGGGGGCCAAGCCGCGATCCTGCGAAAGGTACAATAAACGTCCAGCAATAATTCTAACGGATGGGCGAGGGATTCCGCATCCCCAGTTTTGGAGGGGAGGCTGGCTTCTAAGAGGTTATCGCCGGAAAATCAGGCCAAATCGCGATCTTCGAATAGGATCAGGCCAAACAACAGGGCAATGGATGTGTACAGGATTGAATACACCAGCACCGAACCGGTGTAATACGCGAAATCGATGATATCGATCGGCGTGTCGCGAATAATGGCCGGCCCCATGCTAAAGGAATCGAGTGAAGGGAGTAGGGTTTCAAATAGTCGCGTTAGAAAGCTAACCAGGTCGAGAGCCGTATTTCGGTTTTGCCGATTCAATTCATCGGCCACGCTTCTTAGCACCGGCGCCAGGTGGCCCAGGAGAAAAACAACCAACGTGATCAACACGTTGGCGACCATGGGCAAGCGCGTGGCGAGTGTCGAGGCTACCGCCAGCAAGACCATGACCTTGCCAAAACTGAGCGCCAGACCCAGCGTGTTGGCGATTGCATCTCCCAACCAAATTGAGACGCCTTTCAGAAAGACGGCCATGTCGCCGGTGCCGAACTTCGTCAACCGCTGACCAATCAGTTGTTGCGTCTGCTCGACCATGGGATCGGACACTTCATCCAGCGGATTCCAACGCGGCTGAGCCATCATGAAGCCATTGCTGAACCAGCCAATCAACTGCATGAGTGCCCACGCCGCCAGCAGGATGCCGAGGTATTTGCCCAGCAAGAACTGCCGGCGCGTCACGGGCTTGCTCATCAGCGTTACGGCGGTGCGGCCTTCGATCTCGTCGTAGATCGACATGCTGGCTGCCAAGACGCCGAAGAGAAGCGCGCTGGCCATCGCCGCGTCAAAGCAAATCTGCTTATAGAGCTTGAAATCGTCGCCGAACGTGAAGTACGGCACCACCATACCGACCACGAGGATGATGCCTGCCCCCATCGCAATGATCCAGAACATGGGCTGCCGGATGCCTTCACGGAATGCAGCCAATGCCACCGCTCCGCCCTTTGGCCAAACCAAGGTCAGCAGGGCAAAGAAGAGGACAAAGGCGTCCAAGATAAGCTGAAAGTGAAGCGCCGCGGCATAGCCCCGGCCAACCAGATCCAGCGAGGCAGCACCTTGCTCGAACCACAGAAAGAAATTGACCGTGAGCGTGACCAACAGCAACAGCGCGCCGGCCATCGCCCAATTGGACGCCTGGCGCATCTGTAACTTGACCCGCTGAGAAAGCAGCGCCCAAATCCAGGGCAGCGCCGCCAGCAGTTGCACCAGCACGAGTAATAGTGACGGAACGAAGAGGTTGACGAATGATCCCATGCGCGAGTCGCTGCCAAAAAATCTTGTGGTCTATCGCGGTTAGTTGTCGTGTCGGTGTAGCGGAATTCGCCAGAATTCCATAAGTCCACAAGCGGAATTCTGGCGAATTCCGCTACCAATCAATTACTACCCCTACGCCATTGCTAGGCCTTTGGTTCGCCGCCAGAGCGATAATTCGGCATGGTGCCCCAGTGCAGCTTTTGTTGGAGGGTCTGGTAATAGCTGTGTCCCGGGACCTTCACCAACTCGAAGGAAACCGGCGCCTGCCGGATTGTTACCTGGTCGCCTTCCTTCAGCTCCAGCCGGTCTTGCCCGTCGATAATCAGCCAGGCACTGGTGGCTCTACAAACAATAAAGGAATATTCCTTGTCGGCGGCATCGACCACCGTCCGACTAGTAAGAGCGTGCGGGCAAATCGGCGTGACAACAAAGGCGCGTAGTTCTTGGCCCAGAATAGGCCCGCCGGCCGATAGGCCGTGTGCGGTAGACCCCACCGGCGTACTGACGATGACGCCATCGCCGCGAATGAGCGAGACGGTTTCGCCAGCAATGGCCATGTCCATGTCGATCATGTGGAACGGGGGGCCGGTATGGATTACAACGTCGTTGAGGCCGATGAACCCGCGACTGCCCGTGGCCGACTTCCAGATGCATTCGAACATGAGGTGAGAAGTAATCCGATAATTTCCGGCAGCGACCTGCGGCAGCGCTACTTCGACCTGCTCAGGGGAAAGATCGGCTAGAAAGCCAAGCTTACCGAGATTGATACCGAGCACCGGGATTTGCTTGCGGCACATTTGCCGGGCAGCCCGAAGAATGGCGCCGTCGCCGCCCAGCACCAGCGCGACATCGGCATGGTGCCGTGAGAGGTCTTCCTTTTGGACAAAATCCACGAGAACGATTTCGCCGTATTTCCGAAATAGCGGTAGAAGCCGATCCGTTTCCTCGCGCACATTGGGTCGTTCGGCATTGCCCAATACGAAGAAACGCATGCGATCGCTCTCCCACAGTCAACCGGCCTGGACCTTTTCCCGGGCGCCCAGACGCGAACGGACGGCCCGACAAAGGCCGTTCACATCCAGTTCAAGATCGGCCAGCAATTCGCTCCGCTCCGCATGCTCAATAAAGCGGTCAGGTATGCCGAGCCGTGCAATGCCGCGTGTGTCCAGCCCCACGGAATTCGCCGCTTCCAGCACGGCACTACCGAAGCCGCCCTCTAGGGTACCTTCTTCCACCGTCAGCACCAACGTGGCCGATTCGATCGCGCGGCAAATCGTCTCGCGGTCGAGCGGCTTGGCGAAGCGAGCGTTGATTACGCCAGCCTCGTAGCCATCGTCGCGCAATTTCTGCGCCGCTCTTATGCAATTCGGGAAAAGCGAGCCGAATGCGACCAACATCACGTCGTTGCCCCAACTGTGAACTTCCGCCTTGCCCAGCTCCAACGGCTGCAATTGACGCTCGACCTTTTCGAGATTGGCCTTGGGATAACGCAGCGAGGCCGGCTGATCTAACGTGAGTGCGAACTTCAGCATGGGCCCCGCATCGAGTTCATCACCGGGCGCCATGACGACCATGTTCGGGAAAAGCCGCAGATACGTAATATCGAAGCAGCCGTGGTGCGTCGGGCCATCAGGCCCCGTCAGTCCGGCTCGGTCCAGCGTGAACACGACCGGCAAATTCTGCAGCGCCACTTCCTGAAAGATTTGGTCGAACGTCCGTTGCAGGAAGGTGGAATAGACGTCCACGATTGGTCGAATGCCCGCTTTCGCCTGGCCGGCTGCAAAGGCGACGGCATGCGACTCGCAAATGCCCACGTCAAAAAAGCGGCCCGGGAACTGCTCGCGCACTTTTTCGAGCTTGTTGCCCTGGCACATCCCGGCCGTCGTGACCGTCACGCGCGGATCGTTGGACATCACCTGAGCAATCGTATTGCTAATGGCGTCGGTATATGCCTTGCTTCCGCCGGCACGCAGGGAGATGATGTTCCGGTCCGGCCCCACGTTTTCAAATACCGGCGGCGTGTGGTACTTTACCGGATCTTGGCAAGCTTGGGGAACCCCGTGTCCTTTCTCGGTTAGCACGTGCAGGAGTACCGGCCCCTGAATCTGCTTGACATCGTGCAGCGTTCGCCGCAGCGACGGCAAGTCGTGGCCGTTTACCGGGCCGTAATAACGGAAACCGAGTTCCTCGAACAGCATGCCGTCTTTCAGGATCGCCTTCAGGCTATCGCGAGCGCGTTCGAGTGCGCGGTGCGTGGCCGTACCGAAAAGCGGAATGTTGGGAAGCGCCCCCGAGAGCCAGTGTTTGGCCTTCGTATACGTGCCCGACATGCGGCAACGATCGAGATAGGCGGCGAGGGCACCCACGCGCGGGCAAATCGACATCTTGTTGTCATTTAAAATGACCAACAGATCCTTTTGTAACGCCCCGGCATTGTTCAGCGCTTCGAACACGATGCCTGAGACCATCGCCCCGTCGCCGACAACGGCAACGCTGCGGCGATCGCGCTTGCCGAGCAAATCATCGGCCGTCTTCAAACCGAGGCAGCAGGAAACGCTGCACCCAGCGTGGCCGGTCATGAACAAGTCGTACGGGCTCTCTTCTGGATTGGGATAGCCCATGAGGCCGCCTTTCGTGCGCATGCTATCGAAGCGCGGGTAACGACCGGTGATTAGCTTGTGGGGATAGATTTGGTGCCCGGTGTCCCAGATCAGACGGTCCTTGGTAAAATCGAAGCTCAGGTGCAAGGCCAAGCATAGTTCGACCACACCTAAATTGCTGGCAAAATGCGCCGGGCGAATCTTCAATACACGCACGAGTTCATCGCGCATTTCCTGCGCAAGCTGTTGCAACTCCGCATCCGTGAGTTGTTGCAACGCGGCCGGTGAATCCATTCGAGACAGGAGTTCGCTCATCGTGATGGCTCCTAACGGCTTCGTTCCAAAATCAATGACATCAGATCCATTAACGGTTTCGCCGATGGCCCAGTCGGCTTTAGCGCCTCCTCGGCATCGCGCTGCAATTGCTGCAAGCGCTGCCGGCTCTCGGCCACACCGAGCAAGCTCGGATACGTCAGCTTCCCAGAAGTCGCGTCCTTGCCCACCCGTTTTCCAGTGATGTTCGAATCGCCTTCCACGTCGAGCAGATCGTCGGTGATTTGAAAAGCGAGGCCGAGGCTAGCCGCGTAGCCATCCAGTTCCCGGCGTTTCTCCAGGTCCGGCCCGCCCGGCACCTCTCCTTGGGCAGCTAACAAGCCCAATCGCACACAGGCCCGAAACAACGCTCCGGTTTTGCCTGCGTGAGTTTTCTCCAGGTCTTCGAGCGTCCCCCCATCGGTACGACCTGGGATTTTCCCCTCCCAGGTTAAATCATTTACCTGCCCACCGACCATACCAACTGCCCCGGCCAGCAACGCCAATTCCCGGCAACAGGCCGCGGCAGTCGCCGACTGATACTCGCTCGCCAGGACCTGAAAGGCGAGTGTCAGCAAGGCATCCCCGGCCAGGATTGCCATCGCCTCGCCGAATATCTTGTGGGCCGTCGGCTGGCCACGGCGGAGATCGTCATCGTCCATGGCCGGCAGGTCATCATGCACCAAGCTATACGCATGCACCATTTCCACGGCACACGCGGCCGGCAGCGCCTGTTCCATACTTCCGCCACAAGCCCGGCAAGTAAAAATCACGAGCACTGGCCGTAAACGCTTGCCGGCGGCCAGGAGGCTATATGCCATCGCTTCCATCAGCGATTTTGGGCAACCCTCGGCGTGCCGAAGCATCCTTGGCAAGTGGTCTTCCACTTGTTGTCGCACGCCCCGCAAATGCTCGGCAAACGACTCCGACAAAGGAAAAGGCTCCGTAGTCTAGAATGCACTTCCCTCCCATCTTACAGAAGTCGTGGCCAAGTTGGAATGTTATCAAGTCTGCGTCCACTCGGCACGTTCTTCAACATGCGGGTCGTACCTTGGCATGCTGAAAACGCGCCCCGGTCCCAGCGAAATGCTAACCGCAACATTGGGGAAAAGACAACTGGCGCGACGACATGATCCGCGAATGCCGCTAGTATTCCGTCTTTCGTGGCGGGCGGGAACGGGAGTTGAGGCGCTCAGAATCGCTGGGATGCTCGAAAGGCTTGGACTTGGGCTTGCCGCCGGCATCCTCGCCGTTCAGAAGCAGGATCTTCTGCTCGGCCAGCCGCAATTGGTCGTAGCCGCACTTTAGCAGCATGACGCCTTCTTCGTACCGGGCCAACGATTCTTCCAGGGTGGTGTCGCCGGCTTCCAACACGCGCACAATCTCTTCGAGCTTGGCAAGTACCTGCTCGAAAGTCGGCGGTACCGGAGGCTTCGAAGCTGGATTCATGGCAAGACTCACGCCGGTGGATCGCAACCGAGGTCTGGTGGCCGTTCAACGGATTCGACACGGCTGACGATTTGCCCGCGATGGACTGTGGTAATAAGCCGGTCGCCGGGCTGCACTTGATCGGCTGAGCGAATCAGCTCCGGCGTCGCCTCAGTCCGCGCTAGACTATAGCCGCGCGCCAACACATTCAAGGGGCTCAGGGCTTCCAGCCGGGCCGCCAATGCCGCCATTGCCTGCTTATTCTGCGCTTCGCGCACCTGGATCGCTCGCTGCGCTCGCTGCCCGATTTCATCGAGCCGGCGCTCCTGGTCGCGCACTCGCTCCAGCGGCAATTGAAAGCCACGGCGACAAGCCAGCTCGTCGAGCCGCCGCTGCGCCAACAGCAGCAGTCGGCGCGTGCTCTCGTGTATGCGCGACTCTGTGTCCCGCAAAAGATCGATCATGTCGGCCCGGTCGGGCACGGTCAATTCGGCCGCATGGCTCGGTGTTGAAGCCCGCACATCGGCCACGCTGTCGGCAATGGTGACATCCACTTCGTGACCGACCGCGCTGACCACCGGAATACGCGATTCGTAAATCGCCTGGGCCACGATCTCTGTATTGAAGGCGGACAGATCCTCAGCCCCGCCGCCGCCACGGCCCAGGATAATCACGTCGATGTGGACCAGTTTTCGTTCTTTCCAGCGATTGACATCGCGGATGCCCTTGGCAATCTGCTCGGCAGCCCCATCGCCTTGCACTAGCGTCGGCTGCACAACGACCTTGGCGACGGGCCAGCGGCGGCCCAGGATTTCAATCATGTCGCAAATCGCCGCCCCCGTGGCACTGGAAACAACGCAGATGGTGCGCGGAAATCTCGGCAATGGCTTCTTACGCTTCGCGTCGAAATAGCCGAGGCGAAACAGCTTTTCGCGAAGCTCCCGCAGGGCCAGCTCGGCCGCGCCGAGCCCTTTCGGAAACATTTTCTCCACGATTAGTTGATAACCGCCCCGCGGAGCATAGACGCTGATCTTGCCACAGGCAATGACTTCAAGGCCGTCCTTTGGCTCGAAACCTGCCGGTAGCCGAAAGGTCGCATTCCGGAAAAGCGCCGCGCTCAATGTCGCGTTGGCGTCGCGCAGGGTGAAATAGAGGTGCCCCGAACTGGGACGCGACAAGTTGGCGATTTCGCCTTCCACCCAAACGGTGCCGAAACCCTGCTCCAGCAGCGCGCGCACCCGCTCCGTAAGCTGCTGGACCGACTGGACTTGCACGCCTTCCGGCACAAACGGGAATTCGGTCGATGTTTCCGGATTCACGCTGGTTGCCACCCTCATAAGTCTCAGCTTTCTAAGACTACGATGCCGATGCACCCACAATGGTCGCGGCAATTTGCAGCGCGGTGCCCGCCAACCATATTACAGCCGCCTGTTTCGTATCGTCAAAATTGACGAACACGTAATAGAGCATGTAGGGACCGAAGCAAAAACAGAGCATGCCCTGCGTAACATCGTCCTGGTAAGCAATTATCACTACACAAATATATCCGACCAGCGACAAGACCGTGCCGATTGTTACCGGGATCCATATCAGTGGCGGCAAAATGAAAGCCGCCGGAACGAACAGGAAGCCGAACAAGCACACGCCCAATGCGATCAGCGTGATCGTGTCGAACCCCAGAAAGTTCAGCGCCGCTAGTGCATCGCTTTTCTTCTTTCTCTTTGGCCGGTGCCGTCATTTGCGCGGTTTGTCTTCGGGTGGCTCGTCTCGCTGCTGTAGGCTGACCTGCTCTACCGGCTCTTCTTGCTCCGCGCTTCCGCCGCGGATTCTCGGCTATTTTCTCCGATTCTTGCTCGGTCTTTTCTTCGTGCTCGTGCACATCCACAGGCTCGTCCTCGGTGTTGTCCAGCTTCGGCACCCGCATCTGCGTCTGGCAGCCGGGGCAAATCGCCATCCTGCCGGCAAACTCCGGCTTCAGGACAAGTCTGCGTTCACAGTTCGGGCACTGGAGGCGAATCATGGTGTTGAAGAACGACAAACGGAGCCATTAAACTTTCGTGTACTCCAGCCCAAAGGTCTCCGCAACAGCCATATTGGTGACCTTGCCTTTTCGAATATTCACACCGTCGCGCAGAGCCGGGCTATCGGCAATGGCGCGTTCCAGGCCCTTGTTAGCCAGTTGCAGCACGTAGGGGAGCGTGACGTTTGTGAGCGCATACGTGCTGGTTCGGCCGACGGCCCCCGGCATATTCGTGACACAATAATGCAACACATCGTCCATGATGTAGGTCGGCTCGCTGTGCGTGGTAGGCCGAGCCGTCTCCACGCAGCCGCCCTGATCGATGGCCACGTCGATGATAACCGAGCGGGTGCGCATGCGTTTCAGATCGTCTCGCGTGATGAGACGAGGCGCTCGCGCCCCGGGGATCAGAACCGCGCCGATGACCAGATCGGCAAAAGTAATGCAATCACGGATGTTATGCCGGTCGCTGAAGAGCGTAGTAACATTATGCGGCATTACATCATCGAGATAGCGCAGACGGTCGAGATTCACGTCGAGCAGGAAGACATTGGCCCCGAGGCCGGCCGCCACCTTCGCGGCATTCGCTCCCACTACCCCGCCGCCGAGAATCACCACATTTGCCGGCGCCACGCCCGGCACGCCGCCGAGGAGGATGCCGCGGCCCTGAAACGGCCGCTCCAGGAACTTCGCGCCTTCTTGTATGCTCATGCGGCCGGCCACTTCGCTCATTGGGGTGAGCAACGGCAGCTGCCCGCGCGCGTCGCGGATAGTTTCGTACGCAATCGCCGTGATACCAGAGGCCATCATGGCTTTGGTGAGCCTCTCATCCGCTGCGAAATGAAAATAGGTGAAGAGAATTTGGCCGGAACGCATCAGCGGCCATTCGTCGGCCAGCGGCTCCTTGACCTTCACGACTAGGTCGCAACGGCTCCAGATCTCCGCTTCGCGGCTGACGATTTCGGCGCCACATTGCGAATACTGCTCGTCGCTAATGCCGCTGCCCTGCCCAGCTCCGGACTGAATTAGCACCCGATGTCCCGCCCGCGTCAATTCTTCGACGCCCACCGGCGTCATGGCCACACGGTATTCGTCGGTCTTGATTTCTTTCGGTACGCCAACTATCATGTTGATTCCTGTCAAATGAAAATAGAAGTAATCGTGGCAGTATTCTCGGTCATGGAGCAACACACTTCAAGGTCAGCATCGAACCCAGCATGACGCAAGTCGGTTAGCCCAAAGCGCTAGCGATGGCGATTTCTCGCAAGCGCTTTGGGCTAACGCGCCCGCCAAATTCGCCTACGGCAAAGAAATCAGTCGTCCTCCATCAGTTCGTCCAGCGTCTTTTCCAGAACCCCCGGCGTTGCTTCCTGTTGCGTGAGCCGCTGCACCTGCCCCTGAACCTGCGCCAGCAGAAGTTCCTTCGGCGGCACGATTGCACCGCCACGTCTTTCGGCCTCCAGCAAAAACGGGGACTTTCGAGGAATCTGGGTCACGTCCATCACGGTCATGCCGGCCTTCAGATATCCGGGATGTAACGAGCTGGAATCGTCATCCGAACCGTCATCGATCGCCGTTCCGCCGCAGACGACGAGCACGTCGTGCATCATCGAATAGATCCCTTCGATGCCGACGTGCCGGCCTCCGAAGAGCCGGCTGAAGCGCGCTCCGTCATCGCGGTTGCGACCGGCGAAGATAAGCTTCCCGCCGTGGGCCTTAATGCCGCGCGCCAGGCTCCGGGCTGTGGAATCCAGCCCGGCCAGCATCACGATGGCGCCGTCGAGCGATTTGCCGTTGCCGTTCAGCGCTGCCTCCAACGCCGAAATGGCTGCGCCGCTGAATGTGTTTGCTCCGCACCATTGTTTATCGTCTTGTTTCACCAGCAAATCGACCGCCAATTCAACCGGCATACCGCCTTCGTTCAGAACCACGCCGCGGACGCCTTCATCCAGCAGCGTTGCCATTTCGCGTAGCCCATCCTGCTGTTCCTGCTCGACGACAACGCCGCGCAGTTTTACGGCCTCAATCACCTTGCGAAAGAGCTTCACGTTGCCGACTTGTAACGGCAGGCAACGCAATGGCAACCCGGCTTGTGCGAACGAGGCATTAAGCAACGCGGTGTTTAAGAACTCGCGCTCGCCGACACCGGTAACGCCGATGAACGACGTCTGGCGGTCAATCGAACGGTAATGATAGACCTGCTCTAGATCGCGGGCCGTCGGCTGCCCCGCATATGCTTCGGCGCCTTTTTCTAACGCCGCCACGGTCCAGGGTGCGCCAATCTTGCGCCCGAGTATCGCCAGCATTGCCCCCGGCCGGCCGAGACCGACCACTACCGTTGGCAGCGGCGGCTTGGCAAGAATCTGCACCAGCGGCCAGGCTTCCTCCGGCGTGCGCGCCTTGCAGGTGAGTTTGATCACGTCCGGGTCCTTCGCCCGCATCACTTCATAAATATCGGCAATGTCGCTGGGCGTCTCTTTCAGGTTCGTGTAGGAAATCACGCGCTGGCATTTGCCGAAGCGCCGAATCTGGTCGGCAACATCCCATTCGATTTCGCAGTAATCCGGGTCGCTGATAATCGCCATCTTGAGCAGCTTGATGCGCTCGTCTTCGCTGCCGTGCCAGTTGCCTCCATCCTGCCCCCTCCGGCAACTGAAGATCACGGGCCTGCGACGGGCGTTCAGCAATTCCTTCGGATCAGGGTCCTGCTGAAAGCAATCGAGCCGCACTTCCACCAGGTCGGCTCCCATGGCGGAAGCATTTAGCATGTCGGCCATTGCAAGCCGGCGCGATTCCTGGGCAATCGTGAAGCAAATCATGGCGGTTTCCCCAAGCCGGTCTCGGCCGTTCGCGTGCGGCCAACATCGAGAACGAATTGCAACCATTGATGGGAATGATACGATTAGGGGAGTAGCGCTGTCTCCCTTTTCTGGGCACGCTTATGCCGTCGCGATTATTCCAATTGTTGATTGTATCTTTCTGGCTGGGCACCCTCGGCTGGTTTGGTTACCGCGAAGTGTGGCCGCGGCTCTTTCCCGGCCGCGCACCGCCATTCGTCATCGAACTGGCCGACGAAGCCACCATCCAGGGGCAAACCTTCTGGACGATCTACCGCGAGGACCAGGAGATCGGCAAAGCGAAGACGAGCCTCAGGTATCTGAATGCCGAGGACAATTTCGAACTCGTTTGTGAAATGAAAGACGTGGAACTCTACGACAATATCTACATCGGGAATATGACGAATCGATACGTTGTCACTCGCGCCAAGGAATTGCGCTCCATGTCCACACATGGCGAATTGCGAGTGGAGAGCCAACGGCGGCCGGAGCGCCGTATTCCGGGCTCCGCCATTTTTACGGTGACCGCGAATTTTGAAGGACATGTCGAAGACGGAAAACTATTGCGCAGCGCCAAAATTACCATTCCTTTCATGGGTGATATTGTGCCGAAGCTGGAGCCGATAGATGCACCAACCGGTAATGTTCTGAACCCCATGCATCCAGTACCCCGGGTCGCCGGCTTGCATCCGGGCCGGCGCTGGCGTATGCCGATCTTCAACCCCGTGGGGGATGCCGTTTCGCCCACTCTTCAGGCTGCCGCCCAGCAAGCGAAATTCTCTTCCAAGAGCAACGCCATGCCAGTGCCGACCGGACCTGCTTACTTGGATGCCGAAGTGTTATCGAAGCCCGAAACTATTAAATGGAACGGCCGGGATCAGGAGTGCTATGTCATCGATTATCGCAGCTCCGGCAAGGAACATGCCGCGCGAACCTACGTTCGCGTGCACGACGGGCTCGTGATCCGTCAAGAGGCGTACGCTCTGGGCGACCGCGATCGCTTCATCATGCAACGCGACTAACGCCGAATGGATTTGAAGGCATGGATAACCTTCCAGCACCACGTCCAGAATCAGATGTTACAGCTTTCGTCGCAAGACTTATTTTGATTGTCTTCGCGGTTCTGTTTCTTTTGACGTGCCTTTTGTTCAAAAAATAAAAATGTCAAATTGACTCATAACCCGAAACGACAGGGCCTCCATACCATCGAGAATGCGGTTCTCCATGATCGAATTGAGCAATGTCAGCAAGCGCTACGGGACCAAAGTAGCCGTCGAAGATTTGAACTTGCAAATTCAGCCGGGCGAACTCTTCGCCTTCCTCGGGCCCAATGGGGCCGGCAAGACCACCACCATCAAAATGATCTGCGGCCTGCTCTTTCCCACCAGCGGCACCATCCGCGTGGGCGGCCTCGACATGAGAACGCAGGGCGACCAAGCCCGCTTGCTCATCAGCTATCTGCCCGATGTGCCGTACCTCTACGAGAAGCTAACCGGCCGCGAGTTCCTGCAATTCATTGCCGACATGTATGGACTCGACCGCGCGACGGCTCTCCAGAAAATGGACGAGGTTATCGCGCAATTCGAGCTGGACGATTTCGTGGATGACCTTACCGAGCGCTATTCGCACGGCATGCGGCAGCGCACAGTATTCACGTCCGCCTTGTTGCACAACCCGAAGGTGTTGATCGTCGATGAGCCGACTGTCGGCCTTGACCCGGCCAGTGTCCGCAAGCTCAAGAACATTTTGCTCGACCAGGTGCGCACGGGGACAACGGTCTTTCTCTCCACGCATTCGCTGGATATTGTCCAGGAGCTGGCCACGCGCATCGGTATCATCCACCGCGGCCGGCTTATTGGCTGCGGCTCGCTGGAATCATTACGCACGCAGGCTTCCCTGGATGGCTCGCTGGAAGAAGTATTCTTGAAACTCACCGACGAGACGGTGGAAGACACACAAGCCGTAACTCAAACATGAGCGCAACCGCTTCACTTTTGACCGAGCGACAGAACTGGCTGTTTCAACGGCTGCGGTGGCGGCTGCTCAACAACTCTTGCCGCCAGTTTTTTGCAAGCTCGCGCATTCGGCTCGTTTCCATCATTCTATGCAGCCTGATGGTGGCCGGCGCGGTCGGCGGTGCGAGTTGGGAAGGATTTAGCCTGCTGGCCGTCAATCGCATTCCGTTTGCGGGCGGGATCATCGGCATTCTGTTTGATTTTCTGTTCCTGTCGCTTTCGGTGATGTTGTTCTTTTCGGGCGGCATCATCATTTACGGCAGCTTGTTCTCGTCTTCGGAAACCGCTTTCCTTTTGAGCATGCCGGCACGGGCCGACCGCATCTTCGCTTACAAGTTCCAAACCGCTACTGCGTTCAGCAGCTGGGCATTCATTCTGCTCGGTTGCCCCATCTTGTTTGCCTATGGTCTGGTCTACTCTGTTTCCTGGTATTTCTACCTGGTGTTGCCGGTCGTGCTGCTGGGCTTTGTGTTGTTGCCCGGATCGCTCGGTTCCATTGCCTGCCTTCTGCTGGTAAACTTGCTACCGCAACGCCGCAAGCAAGCGCTCACTGTTTTCGCCGTCTTGTTCCTTGTCTTCATTGGCTGGCGAGCGGCGGTCATTGCTATGGCCGCAAGGGATTCGTTGAACAGCGGCAATCGCGACTCGTTGCAGAATCTGTTCGCGCAATTCGAATTTGCGCGCAGTCCATTTGCTCCCAGTCACTGGATGACCCAGAGCCTTCAAGCCGCGGCCCGCGGCGATCCGCAGTCGGTCACGTTGCCGGTCGCGCTCATTTGGAGCAACGGTCTGTTCGCCTATCTGCTCGCTGCCGTTTCGGCCCGCTACCTGTATCGCAGGGGCTATAACCGCATTGCCACCGGAACCGAGTTGCGCAAACGCTATGGCGGCCATTGGCTGGATAAAACGGCGATGTCGGCCCTGCGCTTTCTCGATAAGCCAACGCGGCTCTTATTTGTGAAAGACTTTCGGACGTTTCGCCGCGACCCCGTGCAATGGGCGCAAATCCTGATCTTCTCCGGCCTGGTATTGCTGTACATTCTGAACTCGCGACAGTTCTACCGCGAAGATTTTCCCGAACGCTTTCGCCAGGGAATCAGCCTGATGAACCTGGCCGCCATGGCGATGCTCATGTGCGCATTCATGGGCCGGTTCATTTACCCAATGATCAGCCTCGAAGGGAAGAAGTTCTGGGTGCTCGGCTTGCTGCCGATCAGCCGAGATCGATTGATCTGGGGCAAGTTCTTCTTCGCCGCGTCGGGAGCGATTGTGATTGCCGAAGTCATGACGTTGATCAGCGACCTGATCCTGGCTATGCAACCGGTCGCCATCGTCATCCATGTGGTGACCATTGCGGTGTTGGCCTTGGGCCTGAGCGGACTGAGCGTGGGCCTCGGCGCCTGGCTGGCGAATTTTCGCGAGACTGACCCTTCTAAGATTGCAGTGGGAATGGGCGGCACGCTGAACCTCGTGGCTGGCCTCCTGTTCCTGGTGCTGACCATCGGCCTGATGGCGGGGCCTTATCATATCATCTTGATGTTTCGAGATGAGGTGCCGGAGAAATTTATCCCGGCGATTATCGGCGGCATTCTGCTCGGCCTGGCACTCGGCTTTTGCGCGGTCACCATTCCAATCCGCGTCGGAATTCGGACCTTGAGAACGATGGAGTTTTGATGGTAGCGGAATTCGCGAGAATTCCGGGCTCGCAAATCGGAATTCCTGCGATTTCCGCTACCAAGATCCCTACGATATTTTGCTGCTCACTGTACGCACCAGCGCATCCGCAGCCTTATTCACATCTTCTTCCGTCGTGAATCTCCCGACGCTGAGCCGGATGGCGCCCTGGCCGATCTCTGCCGGCACGCCCATAGCCGCCAAAACCGGTGACAGCTTGATTTTTCCCTCGTGGCACGCCGAACCGGTTGAGGCAGCAACTTCCGGCGTACGGGCCAGCAAATCGGCGCCGATTTCATCCGGGAACGACACATTCAGGGTATTCGGCAGCCGCAATTCGCGGTGGCCATTGAGCAGCAGTCGATCGCCAAATTGCTGCCGCAAGCGATTCTCCAGCCGATCGCGCAACTTCGTGAGTTTTTCGGTCGCCTGCGGCAACGACCGCTGCGCGATAGCTGCAGCTTCGCCCAGGCCAACGATATACGGCACGTTCTCGGTGCCGGCGCGGCGGCCAGATTCATGCCCCGCCCCGTGGATCAACTTTTCAATGCGCACGCCGCTGCGAAGGAACAAGACGCCAATGCCCTTTGGGGCATAGAGCTTATGCCCCGCGACGGTCAACAGATCAACGCCGAGTTCATTCACTTCTACGGTCAGCTTTCCCATCGACTGTGCGGCATCCGTGTGCACGAGGATTCCGTTTGCGCGCGCAATTGCCGCAATCTCCCGTATCGGCTGAAGCGTGCCCACTTCATTGTTACTGTGCATGATCGTGACGAGCACGGTCTCCTTGCGAATTGCGCGGCGCAAATCGTCTGGATCGATGCGGCCGGTCTTGTCCACTGGCAGAGTGGTGACCGCACAACCCAGCTTCTTCAAGAACTCGCACGGCTGAAGCGTGGCCGGATGCTCAACGGCGCTCGTGATGACGTGCAGGTCCCGGAACGATTGCCCACCGATGACTTTGCTGAAAACGACGCCCTTAATGGCGTGATTGCTCGCCTCACTGCCGCCGCCAGTAAGGACGATCTCGTCCGGTTTCGCGTTCAGTAGCTCCGCCACTTGTCGCCGCGCGCACTCGACGGCGTCGTGCGCGGCTCTGCCGTATGCATGTGATGACGACGGGTTGCCGAACTGGTCGCGCAAATATGGCAACATCGCCTCATACACGGCCGGATCAATCGGCGTGGTGGCATTGTAATCGAGATAGATCGGATTCATGATTCGCTCGCGAAACAACGGAAGGCGCTATTGTATTCGAAGCAACGAGCCCGCAGCGCATGCAAGGGATTCCCCTTGCTCGCCCTGCGGGCTCCGATTAGTTCGTAGTGACCTCCTTTAGGCGGTCCACGCCGCCCCGCGAAAGCGGATCGATCGCTACGAGCCATGTTTCAGAATCACTTCCCCTGTCGAGTGGCGCGCACCTCGCTGGCTTCCAGCGGTTCGTTGCCCACGCTATTGCAACTTACGATGACGAGATCGCCCGCCTGCAAATCAGTTATCTTCGCCGCCTTTTCGTTTACCAACACTTTGCCGTCTTTCTTGAGGTGAACGGTGATATCTCTTCCCGTGGTATCGGTCATTACGAATTGGCTCTTGTCACCATTGACCGATTTCACTTTGCCCTTCGATTCGTCGGCTCGCGCGGGCAGAGTCGGCACGAGGAAAAGTACCAGAATCAGAAACCCGAAGATCGAAATCCTATGGCGTGCCATTGGTAAACTCCGGAGACGAATTACTGTCCCAATACCTAAATGGTGAAAAACGCGGCGCGAACCAGTCATGAATCTCGCTCGCGTCGCGGCCTGTTCTCTGTTTCGGCCCTAGGCCTTTGCAGCCTCGCTGGATATCCACTCACCTAACTCGACCGAAGCCGGCAGGTCTACCTCGGCCAGCCGGCGATCATGCACCTCTTGCCGCTCAATGCATACGCACCGCGGCGCCTCGATGCCCAGGCGGATTCGGTCGCCCCGAATGGAAACCACGGTAATGCGGATGTCGTCGGCAATTACAATCGACTCTCCCAGACGACGCGTGAGTACCAGCATACTTTCCTCCAGAGTTGAAACGTGTGCTCAGAATGTAAGCGAACTCCACCCGATCAAGGCAATTTGCGAACAGCGATCCGGTTAGCGGCAATGGGCAGTTCACTGAACTGCCGGACAGCCTCCTGCACTAGCTGCTTCATGTAGTAGCTGTGGGTTTGTCCCAGCAGAACCAGACCGCGATCTTCACGAACGAGCCGGAAATCTTGCACGCGCCCTTCCATCTGGCGCTGGACCTGAGATTCCACCTCGTACAGTTCATCCGCTTCGTGCGGGCGCGCATTCCTGCTAGCGACCGATTGGCTCATGACGCCTCCTGGGGAACGCGAAATGCGCATAACGATTCCGCTAAACGTTGAAAAACGGACTACTGAAGAAGCATGCGCGGCAATCGTTGCCACAAGACGTTGAGGGAATGCGCTAGACCCGGCAATCGTTGAGCGGGGACCTACACAACCCTTAACACGAACTGGGTGTTGAATTGCTTTCGTGACAAAAGGATTAGGGCCTTCGTGGACCCAGGATAATTGCAATGATACTTTTGCCAAACCGCCTGTCAAGCGGAATTTACGGCAAATGTTGCAAATTTGGACAGGAGCCAAGAGCGCCAGCGACCGGATGAGAGACGTGGGCCCTCATCCGTTCGCTGGCGCTCCCGGCTCCAAAAGCATTCATTTCTTTGCCACTAGATTCAGGACCGCCGTGCTCATCGTGAGCACGCCGTTTTCGATGCTCGGTTGCACCGATGGCCAGTAGCTGTCGGCATGCATCGAGGGCAACGGCTTTGCACCGGGACGAAGCGATTCGTCCCATCGCTTACCGTCAATGGTGCCTAGCCACCAGATGAAAATGGGAATGCCTTCGCGGCCGTAGCGCGCGAAGTCCTCGCCGCCCATCATCGGTGGGCGCTCGTGTACCTTGTCTTTGCCTAGCAGCTCTTCGAAGACCGGCACGGTTTGCCGTACAAGCTTGCGGTCGTTCAAGCAGGCCGGCGTGAACTCACCGAGATTCACCGAGACTTCCGGCTCCGGTGCTCCGGCGCCTTCCGCAACGGCCTTTGCAATGCGCTTGATGGCATCGAGAATGTGCTTGCGAACTTCGTCTTTGGTGGAGCGCACCGTGATCTGCATCTTCACTTCGTTAGGAATGATGTTATGCTTGGTGCCGCCGTGGATAGATCCGATCGTGATGACCGCTGGATCCGTCGGATTGATTTCGCGGCTGACAATGGTTTGCCAGTCGAGAATCATCTTGGCGGAAAGCACGATCGGATCAATCGTCGTGTGCGGGGCCGCCCCATGACCTCCCTTCCCTTTCACGAGCACATCCACCGTATCGACATTTGCCAGCGCCAGGCCTTCGGTATAACTTACATGCCCGCCCGGTAAGCGCGAATCGCAATGCAAGGCCAGGCAATAGTCCGGCTTCGGGAAGCGCTTAAAGAGGCCGTCTTCGATCATCATACGGGCGCCCGCCCCCACTTCCTCGGCCGGTTGGCCGAGGAACACGAGCGTACCGGACCACTGGTTCTTCATGCTCGTGAGGACTTTCGCTGTGCCCACCCAGCAGGTCATGTGCATGTCGTGGCCGCACGCATGCATCACGCCGACTTCCTGCCCCGCCTGGTTTCGGGCCCGCACTTTGCTCGCATACGGCACGCCGGTTTGCTCTGTCACCGGCAGCGCATCCATGTCGGTGCGGATGAGAATGGTCGGGCCGGAGCCGTTCTTCAGCACGCAGACGATACCGTGCCCGCCGACCTTGGTTGTGACCTCGAAGCCCAACTCTTTCATTTCCTTGGCGAGCCGAGCTGCCGTGTGCTCCTCCTGATACGACAGCTCCGGATGCGAGTGGATAAACTTGTACAGTTTTTCGAGGTCGTCATATGCAACTTTGATCTTGGCGCGGATGATTTCGGCTTCGGCTTGCACGGCCGGATCGCGCGTCGGTTGATCGGCATGCACCGAGCTAATTCTCAGCAAGAGCGCCAAAGCCCCAATGACAGTCAGCAGACACTTGGTTGCGTTCATGAGAATCCTCTAAAGCCAATTTTCACAAAAAAGCGAAAAGCGTGGTTCCGACTGAATTTCCGTTCAAACTAGCGATTTTGCTGCGGTTTCGCAGGCAAAAATCTTCGGATTTTCCGGACCGCCTGGTGCTCTTCCGCGTATACTGGGTAGAGAGGAATTGCCACGATGGTGGTCGGGGACATGTTTTTCCCACCGTTTGTGCCAATGGATGGCGCATGTCTCTTTTTTTGCAACAGGAGATGGATCGGGTGGAAGCTCCTGGCCTTCAGGAGCGAGTAACGTATTGACCGGCTTAAACCGGAGAGGGACACCAAGTTATGCGTGCAAAGCGATTGACCCTTCAGCAACGTCGAGAGATTTTTCGCGCGTTGGCCGAGATTCAGGACCAGAACATTATGAGCGTTCCGGAATCGCGGCAAAGCGTGATTCGCCAATACAAGATTACCGACATTCAGTTACGGCAGATCGAGGACGAGGGTACCGATAAAGACTGGCCGCCGCTGAACGAGGTGGTCCAGCAAGCTGGCTGATCGACCTTGTTAAAAACGAAACGGGCGTCGCCAAGTGCGACGCCCGTTTCGTTTTTGGAATGGCTTGCAACAGCGGCTAGAAGCCGCCGTTACGGTCGACCGTGCGAATGGGCATGCTCGTAAATGCTCTTATCCGCCCCGAATACGCGCTCCAACACCTCGCCAGTCAGCGTTTCGTGCGGTGTGCCTTGACACTGGATGCAGCCGTCATTAAGGCATAGCACGTGATGCGCGTGGACCGACACGATGCTGAAATCATGCGAAACGAGCAGTACGGTTACACCTGTCTTGCGGTTCAAGTCGGCAATCAATTCGTAAAACTTGTGATCGGTCTGATAATCAAGCCCCTGGGCCGGCTCGTCGAGCAGCAGCAATTCCGGTTCGGGATGAAGCGCTAGTCCCAGCAACACCCGTTGCAATTCGCCGCCGGAGATTTTCTCCACGAACCGGTCGAGCAACGCCGGGTCGGCCCACACGCGCTGGAGCATCCGGTCGATCGCCGGCTGGGTCTTGCGGCTAACGCCCAGGAAAAGCGGCCGGTGTTGGATGGCGAGCGCGAGCAGATCTCGCACCGTGAGCGGCAGCCGCACGTCGATATTCAGCTTCTGCGGAACATAGCCAATATGCTCCGGCGTGGGCTTGCTGTGATCGTGCCCGCAATGGAACTGAATCTGCCCAACGTAAGGCGCTTCCTTCAGGATCGCTCGCAGCAGCGTGGTCTTGCCGCTGCCGTTCAAGCCGATGAGGGCGGTGATCTTGCCGCGCTCAATCTCGCAACTCATGCCGCGCAGAATCGGGTTGCCGCCCAACTGCACGCGCAGATTTCGAATCGTGATTAGGGCCGAACTCATCGCATTTTTTCCGCAAGCTGCTTCAAATTGGCGCGCATCCGATCTTCATAATACGTCGGTGTGAGGTC
>DATGHS010000219.1:0-2939 GCA_035307785.1 Gemmataceae bacterium | reverse complement strand
AATTGCATGAAAAGCCGCCGCCGAACTCGATTTATCTGCCGTTCCAAAACCAATACAGGGCTGCCGGTCATGAGTCACTCTCCGGAGCAGAATTCAGGCATCCCAGTTCTCAGACATTCTAACCGTAATTCGCGCCAGGATACAATGTATTGCGGCGATTTTTCTCAATGTTAAGACGAACGGCAGTGGGCAATCGTTCACAGCTTTTCGCGGAAAACGGGTATGCTCGATTGGCTGCGAACTCTGTTGACGCGGCGCCTGCGGGCGCGGCGTTCGCAAGAAGAGGATCGTGCCTGGATCAATCCCGAAGATGCAGACCCGTTCGGCATCGTGGGATTCGGCGGCGATTTGGCGCCCGAGCGCTTGCTGGCCGCATATAGCCAGGGCGTTTTTCCAATGTACGATGAGGGCGAGCCCATATGCTGGTGGTCGCCCGATCCAAGGGCCATCATTGAGCTGGGTGAATTGCACATCTCACGCCGCTTGCAGCGCACGATAAACTCGGGCAAGTTTACAGTAACGCTAGACAAAAACTTCGAAGCAGTCATGCGCGCCTGCGGCGAGCGCAAAGAAAACACGTGGATCAATTCCGAGATGCTCCAGGCCTATTGCCGGCTACACGAATTGGGCCACGCGCACAGCGCCGAGGTCTGGCACGAGGGAGAATTAGCCGGCGGCGTATACGGGGTGTCGCTGGGCGGCCTGTTTGCGGGTGAATCGATGTTCTACCGCGAGCGCGATGCGTCCAAAGTCGCGCTCGCATTCCTCTTCGAGCGTTTGCGAGCATGCGGATTCGAGCTTTTCGACACGCAGATTCTCAACGATCATACCGCGTCGCTCGGGGCGAAGGAGATTCCGCGCAGCGAATACTTGCAGCGCCTGCCGGGAGCGATCGATAAGCCGGTGCGGCTCCGCTAGCAATTCCGCCTGAAGGCGAAACTACAAACTCGGACCGTTTGTAGTTCCGCCTTCAGGCGGAACGCTCATCAAACCAATATCTCCCGGATCGCCTGCCCGCCTTGCGCCACCGGCGCCGGCCGGCCGGCGCGGTCGGGAACAGTCATATCGGGATGGATGCCCAGGCACTCGAATATGGTGGCGCAAATGTCGGCGGGGCTGACCGGCTTGTCTTTGACATACGCTGCCTGTGAATCCGATGCCCCGTATACGCTGCCGCCGTGGATGCCGGCGCCGGCCAGCATGACCGAGTAACAGAAGGTCCAGTGATCGCGGCCGCCGTTGCCGTTGACGCGCGGCGTGCGGCCCATTTCGCTCATCACCACCACCAAGGTTTCGTCCAAGAGCCCGCGGCAATTCAGATCGTCCATGAGCGCGTGGAAGGTTTGATCCAAACCCGGCAGCTTGTTCTCGCGCAAGATTGGGAAATTGCGCGTGTGCGTGTCCCAGGCGTCGTAGTCGATCTGGATGCGGTCCCAGAATAGGTCCCAGGTGACGTTGACGAAGCGGACGCCGGCTTCCACCAGTCGCCGGGCAATGAGCGTGCTATGACCGAAGAGGGTCCGGCCATAGCGATCGAGCACGCGTGGGTCTTCGTTTTTCAAATCGAACGCGGCCCGGGCCTTCGCCGAGGTCAGCATCTGGAAGGCCCGCTGTTGTGTGCGGTTGAAATCATCGAGGCCGGGGCTGGCCTGGGCACGCACGAGTTGATCGTCAAATTGTTGCAGCAAGCTGCGCCGGTTATTGAGGCGATCAATGGTCAAGTCCGGCATCAACACGCTATCGGGCAAGTAGGGTTCGCCGCGCACTGTATTGGGATAGCCCGGCGACGTGGGCTTCGTGTCTTTATCGCGGTAGGGGTTGCATTCGGTGGTAAGGCCGTTGTACCGCTGGCCCAAGAAGCCCGCGTAGGGACCGGCGCGGCGGAACGCCTGCCCCCAGCCGAGCCAACATGGCATGTAAACATAGTCGGGAAAGTCGCGGCCGACGGTATGGCCGTCGCGAATGCGCAGGTATTCGCACACGGAGCCCATGCTGGGTGGATCGGTGTCGCGCGGATGCTGATCGGGCATTGGCTGACAAAAGCCCGTGTAGCTCGGCAGGCAATTGTGGCAGCCCGCCTTGTGGTTCACCGAGCGAACCAGCGCGGCTTTATGCATCCAGCCGGCCATCTTCGGAAGGTGCTCACAGATTTGAATGCCGGGAGCGGAGGTCGGAATTGGTTTGAACTCACCGCGAGTTTCGGTGGGACCAGCGGGCTTCAGGTCCCACATATCCTGCGTGGCGGCTCCGCCGAGAAGATATAACAAGATCACGCTTTTTGCTTTTCCCGGCCGCTCAGGCACGGCCCGGCTTTGCTCGGCGCGCAGCAGATTCGGCAACGTAAAGGCCGAGCCCAATAGCGACAGCGCGCCGACCCTTAATGTCTCGCGGCGCGTCATGCCGTCGCAACAACGGCGCGGACTGCCGAGCATGGTAAGCATGATTGGTCCCCCCGGATTTATCTTACCATTCAAATCGCTGACGGGCCCAGGAACGGCCGTCCCGGCGCTTTCTTAGCTCACGCTGCTCTCTTCCTCTTGCAATGCTCCATTTTCGTTCGGTTCCGATTCGCCCGACTCGGTTAGCCGGCGGCCGGTGAGCGCGACGAACACATCTTCCAGGCTCACGTGCCGCGTGGTCAACCTCGATAACGCCAGGTTTCGGCTCTGCAAGCGCTCCATTAGAACCGGTAAGGCCAAGTGCGGCGCCCCCACTTGCAACGCGTAAACGCCGTGCGCGTGCTTGACCTCCGCCAACGACGGCAGATCGCGCAGCAGCGACTCATCGCAGGTTTGCCCTTCACTCAACGCGAATTCAATGCGATGCTCGCCCCCCAGCCGGGCAATCAGGCCGGCGGGCGTATCGAGCGCGATCACTTTGCCATGATCCACGATGGCCACGCGATCGCACAGCCGCTCGGCCTCGTCCATGTAGTGGGT
>DATGHS010000218.1:0-4849 GCA_035307785.1 Gemmataceae bacterium | reverse complement strand
ACCTGCGCCAGCTTAATGCACTCGGCGCCATTCTTCGCGTGGACCAGAACAACAACTCCTACCTGATTCGCAACTTGTCGGAGCGCCCGGCGAAGCCGCAGCAAGAGGATGCTGATACGCTGAATCGAATTTACTGGGTGGACGACGACCTGGAATCGCGCGAGTCGGTCGCCCAGGCGCTGCAACTGGGTTGGACGCCCGACCGCATCTACGCCTATTTCCCGTTATCGCTCGAAACGAAGCTAGTGCAAAAGGAGTTGGAGTACGGGCGAAAACACGGACGAACGAAAGAGGAAGACATCGGCGAAACTCATTTCAAGATCGAATTCGCGCGCGGCATGCCGGTCATTACCGTGGTGTATCAGGAAGGAAAGCGATAGACGATATGACCCTGGCGAATTTGCGGCGCGAATACATGCAGCACGGCTTGCGCGAAAGCGACTGCGCGGCCGACCCGATGCAGCAATTTCGCCTGTGGATGGATCAGGCTTTAACGACGGACTTGACCGAACCTGCCGCGATAACGCTGGCCACTTGCACTCCCGATGGCCGACCATCGGCACGCATCGTCTTGTTGAAAGGCATCGACGCGCGCGGCTTCGTCTTTTTCACCAATTACGATAGCCGCAAGGGAAAAGAACTGGCGGCGAATTCCCGGGCCGCCATTGTTTGCTTCTGGCCGGAATTGGAGCGCCAAATTCGCGCGGAAGGCAGCGTCGAAAAGATCACGCCGGAAGAATCCGATGCCTACCACCGCAGTCGGCCACGCGGCAGCCAGCTCGGCGCCTGGACTTCCTATCAAAGCGAGGTAATTCCAGGTCGGGAAATTCTGGAAGAACGCTTGCGGGATTTGGAAGCGCGCTTCGGCGAGGGCGAAATTCCGCGCCCGCCGCACTGGGGCGGCTTTCGGCTCATTCCTGAGGTCATCGAATTCTGGCAAGGCCGGCCCAATCGGCTGCACGACCGGATCCGCTATCGCCGGCTGGAGTCGGGGGAGTGGCTGCGCGAGCGCCTGTCGCCGTAGCCCCAAGCCCGCAGGCGAGTCTTCGAGCCTGCGGGATCCGGCACTTCCACAGCATCCACGCTTCCACGCCAAGCAGAATCAGGAAGGCCCACAAGTACACGCCATAAACTTGTGCCAAGTCGGCGGCGCGCTCGCTGCCAACGCCGCTGGCGCTGAGCATCAACGTCAGAACTAAGCCAAGTAAGCCGATGATCGCATATTTTCCATGCCGACTGAACGTTTGCGTTGTCAATGCAGAGCAAACGACGGCAAATGGCATCAACAGCACGACCGAATGATGCTTCCACGTCCGCTCGCTGAAGAGAAGCATGCCCACGCAGATCATGCCGAATTCGGCGCAAAGCCGCCAGCCGCCTCTAGTTTTCGCCGGCTGGCGACACAACAGAACCACCAGCAGCGCGAACAATCCCTGCGCCAGCCGGATAAACCAACGAAGCTGAGTCATGCTGAGGTTCAGCAGATTGTGATATTCCGTCGGCATGTAGACATCATTCGGATAGGCACAGAAAGATGGGCTATGCGTCAGGAGCCGGCATAGCACGCCGGGCAGCGATTGGTTCGGATGCTCGCTCGTAATGACGCCGTCGCGCAGGAATGGCACGATCATTTGCTGGCACCAGCTACTCAGCAGCGCAATGTTGGCGCTCCAGCCGAGGAATAGGCCAGGCACGAAAAGCAAAAATGCGAGCATCCCGACGCAACAGCCGGCGAGCACTTTCCATTGCCGCTTCCAGATGAAGTAAAAGACGAACAACGCCGGCGTGACTTTGCAGCAGATCGCCAGCGCCAGCAGCAAGCCAGACAGCCGGTCGTGGCCACGGTGAAATGCGTACAAGCTGGCAGTCAGCAAAAAGAGAATGAGAATATTGATGTTGCCGTGCTGCAAGTCGCCGATCAAAGGGCTAGCGCATAAGAGCAGCGTCGCCGCCTTGGCCCATGTCGGAAACGGCGTTCCGCCGGCCTCGATCATCCGCACGCAGGCCCAAAAGGCGGCCGCGGCCATCGCCACTTTCAGGTAAAACCAGATCAAGGCCCCCACCACCGACGGTAACTCCGCGAGCGGCCGTAACATCAGCGCCATGATTGGCGGGTTGGGGTAGTGGTAATACTCGTAAAGTTTCAGGCCCTGATCGATCTGCAAAATCTGCTCACGCCAGCGCACGAATGCCGATTTGTTGCGCGCGGCCTTGAATGTGTATTGCACGCTCAGGGCGATGAAAACCAGCGCCATGGCCGGCAGAAACCAATCCCGCCGCCAGTTCCAGCGCAGCCGCGAAAGAGTGGCCGTCAACATGGGCGTAAACATCCTTGCTTCGCCGCTTGGGCAAGGCCCCATGAAAGCGTTTTCGCCGATTTATGGCAAGGCCAGCCTGCATTCTTCGCACTTGCCGCTTAGCCAGAGTACCGCCTATCGTAAACCAATCTGATCGTTTGCCTTTGATTTGCGAGATTTGCCATGCTCGTGCGAATTTGCTTTGCCTTCGGAGCGCGCATGATGCTCGCCGTGGTCGCTTTTGGCCAGGAAAAGCCGCTGGCCCAGGATTGGGACTACGCACCGGCGATGAAAAAGGTCACGGCCAAGTTCCAGGGCCGGCCAGGCGTTGTGCTGCACATCGGCGATTCGATCACGTATGCGAATCCCTACGGCCAATGGGCTCGCGGCGGCGCCGGCAAGACGCAGCAGGACAAAGCCATTCTCGCCTGGATGCATTCCGGCGCCGATGACGATACCGACGGCTGGCATCTGGCCCGCTTCGACCATCCGGATGGAGGTCGATCATACACGGCCTGCGGCGGCATTCGCATTGATGAAATGCTGGCCGGCGGCAAAGCCAAGATGCCGCCGCTGGCGAAGATATTGGACACCTATCGCCCGCAAATGGTCGTGCTTATGCTCGGCACCAACGATGCCAGCGCCCGCCGGCCGGTGAAGGATTATCGAGCCGACATGGAGAAAGCGGTCGATCTCATGCTCGACCGCGGCATTATCTGCATTCTCTCTACAATCCCGCCGCAATTCGGAGCCATGGATTTAGCGAAATCCTACAATCAAGCGCTTCGCGATTTGGCGAGAACACGAGGTTTGCCGTTAATCGACTACGAGCAGGAAATCCTGAAACGCCGGCCCAATGATTGGAACGGCACGTTGCTAGGGGAAAATGACGTTCATCCCACGGCGAGCCAGGGCGGCGCCACGGCAGCGTCGCCACCCACGGCCGAAAACCAGCGGAATAGCGGCTACCTGCTGCGCGGCTGGCTAAGCGTACAGAAGATTGCCGAGGTCAAACGCAAGGTGCTGGACGACCGGTGACCTCGTGGTTTCTTGACCGGGTTTGTCGGGCAAAGTAGAATCGCTGAATCCAGCCTCTTCCCCCCATTCTGGTGCCCTTGCCCCATGGAACCGACACCTCCTCCCGATCCGCCTGCGGCTGACGAAATTCTCGAAGCTTTGCCGGCAGAACCCGACACCGCCTCGGCCAAGCCATCAGCAGAACTCCATTTAACGACTGTTTCGAGTCGCCCCGCAATGGCTCACGACAATTGGGACGAAGATGAGTTTTCCGATCAAGATGCACCGCCTCCTGAAGTCCGGCCGGCTCGCCCCGGGCCCAATATCTGGATGGCCTGCGTCTGGTGGCTGCTCTTGCAGGCCACGCAAATCGCAATTGGAATTGGTGTGGCCATTATCCTCTTGGTCATCAGTGCCGTACAACATGGCCCGCAGAGTCTCCAAGCCCAGATGCAGAAAGAGGGCGCCGCTGCGATCTCCAACGTTCCCGGTGCGGTGACCATTCTTTTCGTCGCAGGGTCAGGCGGCACTCTGCTAGTGGGCGCCGTGCTGGTGGCAATTCTCTTCCGGGCCAACGCCCGCCGCGCGATCGGGCTGCGGGGCCTGAATGTCTTTCACTTAATAATCGTCGCTCTGGTGGTCCTGCCAATACAGATTGTGGCGGGGCAACTGATGGCCTGGTCGGCCAAATTCCTCCCGCACTTCAGCGGGAACGAGAGCCTCTACGAGAAGTTAGGCCAGGAATCGTGGATCATCGTGCTGATTGGCGGTTGCATCCTTCCGGCTCTCGGCGAAGAACTGTTCTTCCGGGGGTTTCTGAGCCGCGGACTCGTGGCCCGGCATGGAGTTATCGCAGGTACATTTTTCGCATCGTTCCTTTTTGGCCTCGCCCACCTTGATCCGCCACAGGTGGTCGGCACCGCGGCATTGGCCATTATGCTGCAAATTGTTTTTCTTAACACCAAGTCGTTGTGGGGGCCAATTCTGCTGCACGCGTTCAACAATGCCCTGGCGTTTGGAATGATGCGGTTATCGCAAGATCCCGCGCTGCAGAATACCATTGGCGGCGACAGCGTGCCGCCGCTGCTCTTTGGCTCGGGTTTAACCGTACTTTTCGCAATGAGTTGGTTGCTTTACGAAACGCGCACGCGCTGGGTTCTGCCCGACGGGCAAGTCTGGTCGCCCTTCTACGTGACGGCCGAAATGCCGCCCGCGCACCTGGCCGCCGTGCCGCGGTTGACCCGACCACGAATACTGGCTGTTATCGCTGCCTTTCTGGCACTGGCCGGATTCGTGGCTGCGCTGATTTGGGAAATACGCTTTGCGAAGTAAACTACCGGTCAACGGATTCGCATGGCCGACGTCACGCAAATCTTGAACGCGCTGGAAGCCGGCGACCCGCAGGCGGCGGCGCAATTGCTGCCGCTGGTTTACGACGAGTTGCGTCGCCTCGCGTCGCAAAAGCTGGCCTACGAAAAGCCCGGACAGACGCTGACCGCTACGGCCCTGGTGCATGAAGCTTATCTTCGACTTGT
>DATGHS010000217.1:0-23739 GCA_035307785.1 Gemmataceae bacterium | reverse complement strand
AAACCAGCGCCAATTGCGGAAGCGATACTCATCGAACGGCTGCTCCTTCGCATTGCCGAGGAAGGCCTTCCAATCGAGGCTTTTGGGATCGACGCCAAGCGGAAAGCGGCGCACGCGGTCGGTATTGCGGTTCCAACTCATGCGCACCTTCGTAATCTTGCCGAGCCGGCCCGCGCGCAGGATTTCATACGCCTTTTGAATATGCGTCATGCTTCGTTGCTGCGTACCCACTTGCACGATGCGTTGATGCTTATTCTGGGCGTCGATCACGCTTTGGCCTTCTTCGAGGTTATGCGTGAGCGGCTTTTCCACGTAGACATCTTTCTTCGCTTCGCACGCCGCAATGGTCATCGGCACGTGCCAGTGGTCCGGCGAGCCGATCAACACCGCGTCAATCTCTTTGCGCTCCAGAATCTCGGGGAAATGTTTGGTTACGAACGCGTCAGCGTCGGCGAGCTTGCGGCCTTCTTGAAGTGCGACTTCCCAGATGTCGCAAACCGCCGCGATGCGGACATTCGGTATTTGCACCAGCGATTTCATGAGGTACCGGCAGCGGCCCCCGGTGCCGATGCAGCCAATCAGCAGCCGATCATTGGCGCCATACATTCGTTGATACGACAGCGCCGTTGCGGCGAGGGCGGCCGATGTCTGCATGAAGGAACGTCGGTTCATGGGATTCCTCACGGTGAGAGTCCAATGGGAAATTCGGAGCGTCAAACACTATTGTGTCGCTGGCCGTTCAAATCGCAAGCATGAAAAACCGAAATTGCTGTGTGTCGGCATCCGAGTTGCTGGTCACAATAGGCACACGAATTGCTCTGCAATCACTCAACTCAATTCAAGACTCCGCCGCTTCTACTACTGGAGGATAGCCATGAGCATTCGATTGAAGCCATTGAGCGAGCAGGTCATTGTGTTGACGGGCGCCACGAGCGGGATCGGGCTGGTGACTGCGCGCTTGGCAGCGCAGCAGGGGGCAAAGCTGGTGCTGGCCGCCCGCAACAGCGACGCCTTGCGCCGGCTGGCCGACGAGATCCATCGCCTGGGCGGCGACGCCCATCCGGTACCCACCGACGTGGCCAACTGGAATCAGGTCGAACACCTGGCCGAGCAAGCGATTCGCCGTTTCGGCCGGATCGACACTTGGATCAACGATGCCGGCGTTTCCATTTATGGCCGCATCGAGCAGGTGCCGCTGCGTGATCAGCGCCGGTTGTTCGAAACCAATTTCTGGGGCGTGGTGCACGGCTGCATGGCGGCATTGCCGGTGTTGCGCAAGAACGGTGGAGCGCTGATTAATATTGGCAGCATCGTCTCCGACCGGGCGGTCCCGTTGCAAGGCATGTACAGCGCATCCAAGCATGCCGTACAAGGATTCACGGATGCACTACGCATGGAAGTGGAGAAAGACGGCGCGCCGGTATCAATTACCCTTATCAAGCCCAGTTCCATCGACACGCCGTTTCTCGAGCACGCGCGCAATTATCTGCAAAATGAACCAAACTTTCCGCCGCCGGTTTACGCTCCCGAGACCGTGGCCGACACCATTTTGCACTGCTGCTGTCACGCCGAGCGCGATGTCACCGTGGGCGGCGGCAAGGCCGTCACTTTCCTGGGCAAATTGGCGCCGCGGCTCATGGATCGGATCATGGAAGCACGCATGTTCGATTGGCAGAAGTTGCCGAACTCGGCGCGACCGCGGCCCGACAATCTGTTTGAAGCCGGTCCCGATCTGAGCGAGCGCGGCGGCTACCTGGGCCAGGTGCTGGAAAGCAGCATTTCGACAAAGGCCGCGCTGCACCCGTTATGGTCCTTCGCGCTGGCCGTTGGCGCCGGCGTGTTGCTCGCCGGCATCATGGGCGGCGGCGGACGCGAACAGGTCGGCAGCGATCGTTGAAGCAGGTCGTGCAGTTATCCCTGCGGCTTCGACACATCGATGTTGATCTCGTTGGAACCGTCGACGTCGCGGATGATCGGCGATTTCCCCGGTGCAAACTTTCCTTTGAAGGCATCCACCGTGTCGGCCTGCTCGGGGCTCGGCGGGAAGGTATCGAACTGCTGAATCGCGATGCGGTATTTCCCCCCGGGAATGCCTTTCCCATCGGCGCCTTTCACTTCGAAGTTGCCGGTCTGCGTGTCCACCACCGCGTCAAACGGATCGGCGGTTTTGTCGTCGGCTCCTTCTTGCATTCGGTAGAAGCGCACTTTGAAAATGCCGACCATCGGTTTCACCGGGATCACGTTGCCGGCATTGGTAATCCGGCCCTTGACGACGGATTTCTTTTCACCGCTGGCACCGGAGCGATTACAACCCCCGGCGCCAAGGGCCAGCACCAACATGGTGAACCAACACACCGAGCCGTATTTCATGGGGTATTATTCCGTTCAATGAGAGTTTAGCCGGCGGCGCGGCGGAATCGTGTGACCCCCGGGCGCGGTCACACAGAAATTTCGCCGCTTTTCGGATTAGTTATCGGGAAATGCAACTGCTTCTCCGCCCTGCTTGGTGCCCAGCGCATTAAAGGTTTTCAGATCGATGGAATAGTTAAATCGGTGCACCGAGCCATCGCACATGGCCATCTGAAAGACCGGCCCATGCGACGCGCCGAAGCGCTGTGCACCGTCGCCAGTGCCGATAAAATCCGGCAACGGCAGTTCGTTGGTGAAGCGCTCGACATCGTGGTCCCAACCGTCACTGTATCCTTCGTTGTCGTCGCTCTGATATTGCCCTAGAAACGAGCGATTTAAGCGCTTGTCCCCCAAGAGAAATGTATTGGATGTACCGTCCGTAATCTGCACGAGCCGAATTCCCGAAAAGCCAAACACAATAGCCCCGGTGTTTTCGAGGTTTGAGGCAGCGTAATCCGTCGGGCCGTGCGCATAGGTGCCTCCCGGCCCGTACCAGGCGCCGGTGGGCGGAAGCTGAATCGCGCCCCGCCGGCTTGGGCATATAAACGTCTTTACCACGGTGCTCATGGCGTTGATCTGGCACTGCGCGATCGTCGAGCCGCCACCGCCTTTCCATAAGTTGTCTTGTTCAATGAACGGTAGGATTTGAAATCCCCAGCCCGCCTTTTGGTTTGGCTGCGTGGCCGGCTGCCCGGGTGCGATATACGTCGGCGGGTCTTGCCAAGTTTGCCCGCCGCACGGCAAAACGCCGAACGTGTCGTGATGGTTGTGCATGGCCAGAGACAGCTGTTTCAGATTGTTTTCACATTGCGTCCTGGCCGCGGCCTCGCGCACCTTTTGCACCGCCGGCAACAGCAGACCGATCAAGATAGCAATAATGGCAATAACCACGAGCAACTCAATGAGCGTAAACCCACACCGGCGACGACCTTGTTTGGAAGGCATCTCGTAACTCCAAAAAAATGAGAAAAAAATGAAAATGCTGGTATGAATGTAGTCGTTTGCTCAAAAAGAGCAAGCACCAACCCCTTTCAGTTAAAAGATCGGTGAGCCACATCATAATTTCCAATTCCTGCAGTAGCCCCTGGAATTTCCGAGCTGGCCCGTTGCTCTCTGCTCCATCGCCGGTATATTCTTCCCCATCCGCATTGCAGGGTTTTTCATTCTTCAGAAGGAGATTGCACCATGTCGATGTTCATCGGTGAAGCGTTAGCCGGCGACGGCAATGAGATTGCCCACATTGATCTGTTGATCGGCAACAAGACCGGCCCGGTCGGCGCCGCCTTTGCCAATGCACTGGCGAACCAGTCGGCCGGCCACAATAGCCTGCTGGCCGTCGTGACGCCAAATCTCGTTTGCAAGCCGGCCACGGTGCTCATCACCAAGGTGACGATGAAGCACATCGCCCAGTCGGTGCAGATGTTCGGCCCGGCCCAGGCCGCGGTCGCCCGCGCCGTCACCGACAGTGTCTCCGAAGGCGTGATTCCCAAGAGCCAGGCCGACGAGCTGGTCATCGTCTGCGGTGTCTTCATTCACCCGGCCGCCAAGGACGACAACAAGATTTACGATTACAACTACCAGGCCACCAAGCTGGCCATCAAGCGCGCCATGACCGGCGAACCAAAGATCGATGAGATCCTCAGCAAGCGCGATGCCAAGCATCCGTTCTCGCCGAAATAGTTACTTCGAAAGCCCACGGACGGAAGTCCGTGGGCTCTTCAACTCCCATGGACAAACCCTCCATTCTCGTCCAGCTCGATACCGACTCGCAGCCGAGCGTGTTTGATCGCGTGGTGGCGGCGGATTCCGGTGTGCAGCAACTGTTCAGCTATGGCGGCGTGAAGCCGGAGCAGGTGCAGGCGCTGGTCCACGGCTGCATCTTTACCCGCGGGCCGAAGGATTTGCACCGCACTGCTATCTTCATTGGCGGCAGCGACGTCTCCGCAGGCGAAGTGCTGCTGGCCGAGGTCAAAAAACATCTGTTGCCGCAGTGGAAACTGCAGGTTTCGGTGCTGCTCGATTCTAACGGCGCGAACACCACCGCTGCGGCGGCGGTGCGCGCCGCCGCCTGGCATGTGGATCTCACCGGGGTGAAAGCATTGGTGCTGGGCGGCACCGGGCCGGTGGGACAGCGCGTCGCCCGGCTGCTGGCACGGAACGGGGCCGAGGTTCGCGTAGGCTCCCGCCAAAAAGCACGGGCCGAACAGGTATGTGGCGCGCTGCGTTCGCGCCTGCAAGGTGCCAATGTTGAGCCGGCCGCAACCGGCACGAACCCCGAAATCGAGCAGGCGCTGGCCGGCCGCACTCTCGTCTTTGCTGCCGGCGCTGCCGGGGCCGTCCTTTTGCCGAAAGCGGCGCGGACCGCCGGTGCGGAATTGCGCGTCGCTATCGACTTGAACGCGGTCCCGCCGGCCGGCATCGAAGAGGTTGAAATCACCGACAAGGCCAAGGATCGCGATGGCGTGATCTGCTACGGCGCCATTGGCGTCGGCGACACCAAGATGAAAATTCACCGAGCCGCCATCGTCAAGTTATTCGAAAGGAACGATCAGATTCTCGATGCCGAAGAAGTGTACGAGATCGCGAAGTACATCTGAAAACTCTGGCGGAATTCGCCAGAATTCCGTTCGCAGCCCATCGGGATTCTGGCGAATTCCGCTACCAATATTTGGGCTAAATATCCCATAAACCATGGTCCTTGCGTTTGCGGGCCTGGTCCATTTCTTCCTCGGATACCTCCGTCTGAAACTCTAACCCCGTCAGATCGGGATGAGGCGCCGGTGCAACCGCGTCGTCGGGTTCGCCCCGTTGTTGCGGAAAGCTGTCGCCCGGCTTCTTCGCGCGTAACGTAAGCTGAATCGGCACTTCCTTGAACGGGCTGTGGTGCCGCAAATACTTGAGCAAGTAGCGCTGGTACGTCTGGTCAAACAACTCCGGCCCGTTGGTAAATAGCACGATGTTGGGCGGATTGGTCGATGCCTGCGTGGCGAAGTAGACCCGTCCCTGGCGGTTCTGCCGCATGGGCGGCGGCCGCATCTTCACCGCATGTTGCAGAAGCCGGTTCAAGTCGCCGGTGGAAACGCGGGCGCTGGCCTGCTTGTGCAGATTCTGCGCGAGGTTGAGCAAGGCCCAGGTGTTCTTTCCTTTCTTGGCCGTAATGAAGCCAAGCGGAAGGTGATCCAGCATCGGAAACATCGCCTGCAAATACTCGGCATAGCGGCCGGTGGTCATCTGGTCTTTCATCAGGTCCCATTTGTTGACCACGAACACGGCCGGCTTGAATTGCTCCTGAATGTACTCGGCCAGCTGCTTGTCCACCTTGCTCACGCGCAAGCGCGGATCGAAGAAAAGCAGCACCACGTCGGCCCGGCGAATTGAGCGCTCGGCCCGATGAAGACTGTAGAATTCGATGTCCGAATTCAGGCTTTTCTTGCGGCGCACGCCGGCCGTATCGATGGCAATGAAGACTTTGCCATCGCGCTCGAAACGGACATCCACGCTATCGCGCGTGGTTCCCGGTATCTCGGATACGATCATCCGGTCGGCCTGGGCCAGCGCATTGATGAACGTGCTCTTGCCGGTGTTGCGACGGCCCACAATGGCCAGTTTCATCGCCACTTCGGCTGGCGCCTCGCCGGTTGGCGCGGGCAAATGCTCCTGAATCTCTTGGAGAATCTCCGGCTTGCCGCGTTTTTGCTCAGCACTGGCGCAGATGAGCTTCTGAAAACCGAGACGGAAGAATTCGCCCACCTGCGCATCGATGCCCAAGGTGTCGCACTTGTTCACGACCAGCACCACAGGCTTCGTGACTTTGCGCAAACGCTCCGCGACATGCTCATCGAGACCCAAAATACCGGACCGAACATCGACGACGAAGAGGATCACATCGGCATCGCGAAGCGCCTGCTCGATTTGCTGTTCGACCTCGGCCGTGAGATTGTCAACGTCTTCAATCCCCATCCCGCCGGTGTCCACCAATTCAAAGAAGCGATCCTCAAGTTGGATAATCGTGGAAACCCGGTCGCGCGTAACGCCGGCCGTGGGATCGACGATGCTGATCCGTCGACCGGCCAGGTAATTGAACAGCGAGGACTTGCCGACATTCGGCCGCCCTACAATCGCAACAACGGGATAGGACATGCGAGATTCTAAATGGCGAGCTTCCGCTCACCACAACGTGTAACCTCCGTCAATCACTACCGTGGCGCCGGTCATGTAGCTGGAAGCGTCGCTGGCCAGGTACAAGGCCAGCGGTCCGATTTCCTCCGGGTTGCCGAGGCGGCCCATGGGGACCATGCTTTCGAATGTCTGCCGGAGCTCGGGCTTTTCGGTGAACCAGCGCTGGTTGGGGTCGGTCAGGAACCCTCCGGGGGCAATCGCGTTTACACGAACATTATACATGGCCCAATCCACGGCCAATGTCTTGGTGAAAGCGGTCAACGCCGCTTTGGCCGTTTCGTAGGTCCGGCCGAATATGCCGCGATTAACGACCATGCCGGAAATCGAGGCCACATTAATAATGACGCCCGAGCGGCGTGTCATCATCGATCCGCCAATGTGTTTGCAACAAAGAAATGCGCTGGTGAGATTCAAATCGAGAATCCGTTGCCAGTCTTCCAAAGGCAATTCTTCGGTGGGAATACTGATGCGCCGGCCGCCGACGTTGTTGATAAGGATATTAATTGGTCCGAATTGCAACGCCTCGCGGCACAATTGCTCCGCCCCCGCCGGCTGTCCCAGGTCGGCCGCGAGAAGGTGAACCTTTCGCCCCAACGGAGCCAACTGGCTCGCGGCCAATTCCAGGCTTGCCTTTTCGCGGCCGGCGAGGATCAAGTTCGCCCCGGCCTCGCCCAATGCCTTCGCCATGACCAGCCCGAGCCCCCGGCTACCGCCAGTGACGAGCGCTTGCTTGCCGTCGAGCCGAAAGCGTTCGAAGACGGACATAAACGCGGCCTCCAGAAAGGGTTGCTACAATGGCAGGAACCGGTTGGCGCTTGCTATTCTACGTTTTCCAACGGAAATTCGTGCATGAAATGCGATGAAGGCTATGTCTGCATCGTCTGCAGCGCTGATGTCGAGGCGATTACCGACTCCGATTTGTACCTGCGCTATATCCTCGGCGATATTCCGCTCGAACAGTTGCACCTGCGTCCGGAATGCCATATCCGCTGTCATCCGGAGCTAGCACAATTCATTGTCGATGCCGGCTTTGCAGCGGTGATATGCGAAGGGCCGTTTGCGAAGGCTAATCTCGACGCGGAATACGTCGTAGCCGAAGAAGTTCGCGTGACGCGCGCCTGGCGGCGATTGCAAGAGGTGCCCGCTCTCGGTATTGCAATTACTGACTACCCGATAACGGGTTAGCCTCCTCGCGGCTAACCCGTTAAATCGTCCCCAGCACCTTGCCCAGCAGGTTGTCCTGCGGATAGCTGTGGCCGCGGTGCTGGCGGAAGCCTTCGGCAAACGCGACGCCGCGTTCTTTGCCGCGGTGGGCGCTCCAGTCTTGCATCGATTGGATATAGTTGTCCATGCCATGATGCTTGATGAGCCAGTTGCGTTGGCTCACGTGCGCGGCCAGCATCTGGCTCTTGGTTTCAATCACCCGGCTAATGTCGATAAAAAAGTGCGGAGGAATGTCCTCGCCCATCGCGTTTTTGCCTTCAATGGCGTCGCAATAATATAAGTGCGGGATGTGTTCAAGCGGCGGCAGTTCGCCAGGATCGAAGAGCGGCACGGGAGCCGCGAAGGCGGCGGCCCGCACCACCCTGCTGGTCATTTCATGGTCGAGATGGTAATCGTCGGGACTGTGCGTGATTACGACGCTGGGCCGCACTTGCCGCAACAAGCGCGTCACCGCCTTCAGGCAACTCTCATTGTACATCACGAGCAGATCGCGCTGTTCGGCACAATGATACGTGCCGCCGATAACGGCCGCGGCGTTGGCGGCCTCGGCGCGACGCATGCGGCTGATGGCTTCCGCCGAGTACTCTGCCGAGCCGCAGTCGCCGGGAGTCATGGTGGCGATGTGCACCTGCCAGTCGTGTTCGCGGCGCAAGCGCACCAGCGTGCCGCCGCAAAGGAACTCGGCGTCATCCGGATGCGCGAGTACGGACAAGACAATTTGGGCCATGGTCGGCGCTCAATTTATCGATGAGGTCGAGCCCGTGGGCAACTTCGCCGGCATACTCGGGGGCGGCGCCGGACTCATTAACCCCAGTCGCGTTCGCACGCCGTTGGCGACCGTTTCCGGAACCCACGGTTGCCCCGTCGAATCGGAGCCGTCGAGCGGGCCGAGGAATGGATTCGGCAATTCCCGGTGGCGGGTGGAGTACTGATAAAGGCAAGCGCTCACGGCTCCTTCCGGCGAATATGGCATTACGCAGTTAAACAAGCCGCATGCCGTCATGGCCGAGCGGACGGTCGGCCCACGTTGATCGTACAGCAAGCCGAGGTACGTAATCTGTTTCTCGTACAGATCTTCTTGAATATGCTGGTCATTACGGAAGCTTGAATATAGCTCCAACAATCCGCGCGTGCCGGCGATCTTGTCTCCGGTCAACTTCGAAAACGCCTGTTCATACAGACGGATCGCCGATTCCGGGTTGCCCGTTTTTCGTTCGGCCTCCGCCTGGAACAGCAACTTGCGCACTTCCACGATACGCGGGTCGCTCTCGCCCTCGGCTTGATAGAGGAAGTGACTGAAGTTGGTTAGCATCAGGTTCTGACTCAAATACATTAACTGCATGTGCGCGTCATAGCTTCTTTGCATTTCCGGAGTGAGTTGGTCCAGCACAATCTCCTCGCGCGGCAGCATGAATTCTTCCAAGCCATACTTGTTCCGGAATAATTGCGCTTCCTTCTTCAAATTGTCGCGCTTTTCGGACGGCAGGTTCAAGCCATGCTCTTCGCCGTGGTTCTTCCAGTCTTCGTAGGCGCGTCGCCATTCTTCCAACGAGGAATTGACACGGTCCGCCCCGGCCACCACACGTTCGTCGGGGAACCAGCGGTCGGTCAAACGGCCCTCATCCACGGCCCAACCCTGGTCGTCGAACCAGCCTTCTTTCTGCAAGCGCTCGGCAATGCCGGTCTGGCAACGCGGCGGATACTGGCGAAAGATGATCGACACCGGCTGGCGGGGAAGGCGATAGCGGAATTTGTCATAGTCCGGCGGCACCCCGAAGGACGGCTTACCGCGCACGTACGGCGGCAACGGTTCCTGGGCAAATCGGTGCCACGCCCAGGCAATCAAGAAATAATCGACATGATCATCGAAGTCCTTGTACGGCGAAATGCGCTCCATGGTGACCGGCGCATCGGGCACTACCGGGAATTGGTCCAGCGAGTTCCGCTTGCGTTCCCATTTCCCGTCGCGCTCTTCGAAGCGGGTGGGCAGCTTCGAGTTATCTTCCAAGAAATCGACTAAGTCATCCGGCTTGCTGCAGCGCAGCTGATCGCGCAGGCGCCGGCAAAGTTGCGGGTGCTGCTTGACGAAATTCTTGAACTTCTCCGCGTCAACTTTGCCGTCGGTCCGAAATCCCGTGCGCTCGGACGGCTTGATCGAACTCATCTGCAACAGCGATTTCAGCGTGATCGCTTCGTCGCTGACACCGAACTTGTTCATGTAATAAAAGCCAATCCAGAACCGCATGTCGGGATTGCCGACTTCATACTCGGCGCCGTCCGCGGCCACGCCGTGGCCGCGATTCAGCTTTTCGCCTTCGGCCAGCAAGTTGATGCCCTTGCTGATGTAAAAAAACTTGTCGCGCACTCGATCCGATTCCACGGAAACGTTGTAGCTCAGGTTCCAACTTTGATAGAGCCATGGCGTCAGGAAGTGCGGCTGCAGCTTCGTGACCGAGAGGGTGAGCGTTTCCACCCGGTTCCATTCGTGGCGCTTTTGCGCTTCCATTGTCAAAATCCAAACCGCGCAGATCGCGAAGCCGCGTGTGCCGGTGAGCGTAAGACGTACGGTCGAACCGGCCAGGTCCGCCTGACCTTGCGACAGTTCGCTTAATTGCAGCCGATCGGCTTGATGGGAAATGGTCCAGGTGGAAGGTTGTCCGCCGCGCAGCAAGCTCACGAACTTGCCGGAGAATGTCATCACGGTAAATAGCACCAGAATCAAGCCGAAGTAGCTGGCCTTCCGGATTACCGACTGTCGCTGTAATTCGCTGCTTGTCTTCATTCCAATCTCCGGCGAAGCCAAAGCCCAGGGACGGAAGTCCCTGGGCTATCGTCACCATGTTGCTACTTCCCGCCATTTGATCAAGTAATGGCCCAATACGGCCCACATGCCCAGATATGCCAGCACAAACAGGAAATTCAAACTCATGTCTTCCAGCGGGATGTTGAATCCCTTTGCGACATATTGCTCCCAGCTCAGGCGCTCCATGTTCGGAATGATGTTGAAGACGCGGCGCAGGAACCACTGGAACGTCACATCCATGGCCTGGGTCACCTGCTGCGTGGGGCTCGACGCATCCACCGGGGCTGCGAGCGCCTCGTTGGCGACCAGTTTGCGGAATGATTCTGTCGGCCCCGGCGTGCCGGATTCCGCAAACGACATCACGGCGATACCCAGCAGGAACCAGCGAAGGAAGCCGACCGTCACCAGGAATCCGGAAACCAGCAAGGTCACCACGCCGTTGAGATAGGTACTGCAAGTCACCGCAATGCCCACCACAATGCTTAGCCGCAGGAACACGCCGAACCAACCCTTGGCGTAGTTTAGCCAGAATGGCTGGTCGGCAGCCTGAAGATACAGGTCCGGTTTGGCCACGCCCAGGAATTGCGAACGACTGTCGCAGCGAACCGCAACCGTCAAGCGCGGCGCGAGCTTGCGCCCGCCGATCACGCGGTCCGGGGCCTTGCCTTCCCGCGCCTTGCGGATCACGCTGCTCGGAATGTAAACGAATTGCGTATGGTAGTCGGCGATTTCCTTGCCACGGAATTCGTAATAGCCAAGGTCGCCGGCGATCTTGTCAATCGCTTCCCAGTCTCGGCGCTCATTTTCCTTCGGGCTATCGGGATTGGCGTTTGGTGACAAGCCGCGCGTCTTTTCGCGAAAGGCCTGAGCGGCTTCGTTCAGCTTCTCTTCGTCTTGCCCGCTCTGCCAGGCGTAAACAAAGAAGGTACAGAAAACGCCCTTGTTTTCGTCCCCCTTGATCGTGCGGAAGATGTCGAAATAGAACTCACACTTCGCGGCTTTTTGCTTTTCCAGTGCCGAGTCGAGATCGGGAAACGACCAAATCGCCCGATAGGGGCTGTTCGGTCCGCCTGGCATGTATTTGCGGTAGTCCCATTCGCGCCCGACCGATTCGCCCGTGTACGCCGTATTACGCGGCCCCTGGAACGATAGCTCGCCGAACACCGGCACGCGCGCATGGTAGCTTTCCTCACGCGCGTCGTCGTCGATCGGCGTGAGCGCAATGATCAGAAAACTGAAGCCCATGAACACGAGCAACACCATCGAGGTCAATCCCAGATAGCCCAGGAACCTGCCCAGCGCAATCTCGAATTTTTCGACCGGCTTCGTGACCACTGTGTGAATGGTCTGATTGCGGATATCGGTCGGGATGCCGAAGGCGGCGATCAGGCAGGCAGCCGGCAGAAGAATGATGTTGGCAACCGTGTGCAACAGGTCAATGGTGTCGAGCAATTCCGCTTCCGGTTTGCTGGGGATGAACCACTTCGAAGGAAACAGAAACGGAATCAAGAGCGCGAAGAAGCCAAGCAAAATGCGATTGCGCATAGCTTCGATGAAGCTTAGCCGGGCGAGCGCCCAGATGCGGCGAAAACGCAGCTTGAAGCAGTCGCGGAAAAACGGCACGAAGACGCCCAACAGAGCCACGGCGCCGCCGGCGGTCAGGAAGAAGTTCCACCACCGGCTCTCGGCGAACGGTGTTGCCATACTCACGGGGCGCTCCGCGCTTACGTCCCGTAGGATGCCGAGCCCGCCGACGGCATACAACGCAAGCGAAGCCACTACGACGAGGAGAATGGAAAAGGGAATTGTGGTGCGCCGGCCCCGGCCTTCGGGCGAGAATGCGCGCGCCACCGTTACGATTAGCCAGAAGGAGAGCCCCAGCAGCGCAAACCCACCGGCATCCTGGCAGAAATCTTGAAGATAGTCCAGAAAGTGCGAATATTGCAGCGGCGCTTCTTCGATGACCAGGCTGCCGAATAACGGAGCAAACGACATCACGTTGCGAATCCCTCGTTGATTATTCGTGGGGCACGTTTTCAACGTGCCCGACAATCATTGCCGCGGGGCGGCCTGAATGTTGGTCGATTTCTCTTGCGCGATGAGTTCGCCACCCGCCTTACCAGATCGTTCGACCGGCGGCAGATAGCGCCGGCCCGGCCGCCGCTTGCTCTCTTCCACGATGTGCAGGAACAGGTCTTCCAGCGTGGTCGTCGGGTGGCCCAGACTTTCCATCTGCCCCCCGTACTTCTTCAACAGCGCTTCCAGTTCCGCTCGTAACTCGGGTGTGATCCGCACGCCTTTGGCCCGCACTTCCAACCGCACGGCATCTTCGAGCAGTGTCTTCACTTCACCGAGTTCTTGCAATTCGCCGTCGTAAAGAATGGCAATGCGGTCGCACACGTCCTGCACGTCGTCGAGTCGATGGCTGCACATGAGCACCGTTTTGCCTTGTTTGCGCAAGTCGAGGATCAGGTCTTTCATCCAGCGCGTACCCAACGGATCGAGGCCGGAAGTCGGCTCATCGAGGATGATTAACTGCGGATCGTTGATGAGCGCTTGTGCCAGGCCAATGCGCTGCCGCATGCCTTTCGAGTATTCCTTGAGCACGCGCTTCTTATCGTGTACGAGGCCAACCATTTCAATGAGTTCGGCCGAGCGCTTGCGGCGCTTATCGGGCGACATGTTGAAAAGCCGGCCGTAGAAATCGAGCGTCTCTTCGGCATTGAGAAAGCGATACAGATAAGACTCTTCCGGCAAGTAGCCGATCTTTTCGTTCTTGTTGACCTGAATTGCCGGCTCGCCGAAGACAAAGGCATCGCCTTCGGTGGGGAACAGCAGGCCGAGCAGCAGTTTGATCGTGGTGGTCTTGCCCGAGCCGTTCGGACCGAGCAGGCCAAAGATTTCGCCGCGGTTGATTTCGAGATTCAGCGCGCGGAGGGCGGTCTTCTTGCGCCGGCCCCAGAAGTCGCGATAAACCTTGGTGAGATTCTGGGTTTTGACGATGACATCGGCAGCCATGGGGAACCCTGCGAGTGCGGTAAAATAGCGAAAACCCGGCTTTGCGGCAGGTTCTTCTTCCTACGCCGCCCACGCCGGATTCGTTCGCAGTCTGCTTTACGAATTTTGCCATTGTGGAGAAGCCCTGCCCTGCCTAAGATGCCCACTCCATCATTAGCGCGAATGGTCCGGTATTGCGCACGAATATATAAAAGCCAGCAGTTGCCCGGTTCCCCCATCGGCTTTGCCGGCAAAAGGTTCGTCTTATGAACCCAGAACGTTCCGCCTCTTCACGCCCCAAGTGCCGCACGTTAATGGGTCTGCGCATCATTGGCACCGGCAGCTATGTGCCCGACTCGGTGGTAACCAACGACCACCTGCATGCCCGGCTCGGCTTCGACTCGGATTGGATCTTCAAGCGCACGGGGATCAAGGAACGCCGTCATGCTTTGCCGCACCAGGCCACGAGTGACATCTGTGTGGAAGCCGCCCAGCGCTGCGTGGAATCGGCCAGGATCGATCCGAAACTGATCGACCTCTGCGTGGTGGCCACCTTCACGCCGGATATGTCGTTCCCGTCGACCGCATGCCTCGTGCAAGACCGGATGAAGCTCTGTTGCCCGGCCATTGAAGTGGAAGCGGCGTGCGCCGGCTTCATGTACGCTTTGATCACGGGCGCGGCCTATGTGCTCAGCGGCGCCAGCGATTTGGCCCTTATCATCGGTGCCGATTGCAACTCGCGCATCATGAACCCGACCGACATCAAGACCTATCCGCTTTTCGGCGACGGCGGCGGCGCGGTCCTCCTTACCCGTGGCCGGCCCGATCAGGGCATCCTCAGCTATAGCCTGGGGGCCGACGGCTCCGGCGGCGACCTGCTCTCGCGCCCCGTCTGCGGCAGCCGCTGTCCGCCCAACGCCGAGAACCTAGACAAGCAATTTATGTACATGGACGGCCGGGCCGTCTTCCGCTGGGCCACGAACATCCTCACCGACACGATCAAAGATGTGCTGACTGCCAGCAACTTGAAGCCTGAAGACGTCGATCTCTACATTCCGCACCAGGCCAACATCCGCATCATCAACGCGGCTATCGACGTCCTCCACATCGACCGCAACAAGGTCTTCAACAATCTCGACCGCTACGGCAACACCTCGGCCGGCAGCATTCCCCTCGCCCTCGACGAGGCCATCCAGGAAGGCCGGTTGAAGGAAGGTCAACTGCTCTGCCTCAGCGGTTTCGGCGCCGGTCTCGCCTGGGGCACTGCCGTGATACGGTGGTGAACCGGCGCCCCTAGCGCCAGCAAGTGACCTGCAATAATCCGCCACTCCTGTTAGATTGAATTCATGGCAACGCTAACAACGACCAAAGATCGACGAAGCGAGATCGGAATTTTTGCACGGCTTTTGGAAAATGGACGTGCAAAGCTTTCCCCCAGCCTTGCTCGCTACATTTTGACTCTTGGTTTTGATTCCGACGATCAGCACCGCATGGCTGAACTCGCGGAGCGCAATCAGGCCGGCCATTTAGCAGCAGACGAACACGAAGAACTGATGAGCTTTGTCAAAGTGGGACACCTGCTCGCCTTGCTTCACTCCCGCGCTAGAAAGGCGCTTAAGAAAAGGTAATTCGACGAATCGCACATGGACGAGTCGCTTGCCGAAGCTGTTCGCCGGCGTGCCGGAAATCTCTGCGAATACTGCCGAGTGCCGCAGTGGCTTTAACCAACGGTCGTTTTTCCTATTGACCATATCATCGCCTTACACCATAACGGGCCAACGGTCCTGAGCAATCTAGCGCTATCCTGTTTGCATTGCAATAGTCACAAGGGGTCGAACATCGCAGGTCGTGACCCTTTGACGAAAAAGTTGACGCCGCTCTATCACCCGCGCCGGCATAAGTGGCACGCTCATTTTCACTGGAACGGCGCCGAATTGGTCGGTCGAACTCCAATTGGCCGCGTGACCGTTGCCGTCCTGAAACTGAATGCGCCAGAATTTGTGGCGGTGCGGGCCGAGCTAATTGACGAAGGTTTATTTCCACCAAAGCTGTCGCATTGAATTACTTCGCGCGAAACCCATACGCATCTCTCATCGCGAGATTCTGACCCCCGGCAGCGCCTGTCGCAGCTCCGCCACGCCGGCATCGGTCACTTTCGTTTGCCGCAAATCCAGGCTGCGAAGATTCGTGAGCTTTTCGAGATGCTTCATGCCCGCATCGCTCACCGAGGTAATGCTCAAATCGAGTTCGCGCAATTCGGTCAAATTCTCGATGTTCGCGAGTGCTGCATCATCGACATAGGTGGCGCACAGGTCCAGGCGGCGCAACTCCGGCAAATCCTTCAGCGACGCTAATTTCGCGGCGCCTTGCCGGCCCAGATACTTGCCGTAGAAACTCACCCACGTTACCGGGCTGCCCGGGGTCTTGTCATCGACCGGCATGTCTGTGGGGCTTTCACTTCGGAGCTTGTTGATGGCCTGGCGGTGCGCTTCTTGTTTCTTCATTTGCGTAATCTTGTCTTGTTCCGCGGCCGTGTCGCCCCATTCAATCGGCGAACCGAGGTCCACGCGCGGCGCCGCTTTCCGAAACTCGGCCGCCGTGCGTTCGTGGACGCGCGAAGTGAATCCAAAGTTCACGCTGCGCAGGGCCGGCATGTCTTTGAGCATCATCAGCCCTTTGTCGGTCATTTCGCCACTGAGAGTAATCTCGCGCAGCGTGGTGAGTTCGCGGACTTGGGCCATGCCCTCGTCGCCGATTGTGCTGAATAACAAGTTCAACTCGGCCAGCCGGTGCAGGCCCTTGAGATAGGCCAAACCGGTTCCCGTGATTTTGACGCTGGTCAGATCAAGTGAGCGCAGCTGCTTGAGATGGGCTAGGTTCGCCAAGCCGGCATCAGTAATGCGGGTGCCGCACAAATCGAGAACCTCTAACTGTGGCATGTTGCGCAAGCTGGCCAGCCCAGCGTCGGTGATCAGCGTGCCGCGCAGGTGCAGTTCCTGGAGCTTCGGCAAGCTTTGGAGGTTCGCCAGCCCCGCATCGGTAATTCGAGTGTCGTCCAACCGTAGCGATCGAAGCGAAGTCGAACCGACAAGAGATTTCAAGTCGTCGTCGTTGATCTTCGTGTTGGAAAGATCGACGGCAATGGAAACCTCAGCTTGGCCGCCCAGCTTTCGCACCTGTTCGACCACGGCGGCGTCTTGCTCGCCCGCGCGGACGCGAGGCAACAATGTGCAAAAGGCCAGCGAAAAGACGGCGCAACTAAAAATGATGTGTCGCATTATGGGTTCCCAGGTTAAGTGGTTGGCATCGGGCGGCTCCGGTTCGTCCGGGATCGCATCTTTTCCATTTCCCGTACTCGCGGGGTGCAACCTTGTGACATCCGGAATTTGAATTTCTGCGAGGAGCGCTTTGCCTACAATAGCGGGGCTCATTTCACAGGAGGCCCGTCATGGCTACCCGAGTTCGACTTGCGGCCAAGCTCGTTTCGGTCCTGGTTCTCCTGTCCGGGGTTTCTTGGGTGCAAGCGCAGCAGCCGGAAGCTCCGGCCACGAACCAGCGCACTGACTTGTTTGGCGACCCGCTTCCGCAAGACGCCATCGCTCGCCTGGGAACCGTGCGCTTCAATCCCGGCAACATGGTGGAGGGCCTCGCTTTCTCGCCCGACGGCAAGCGCTTGGCAATCTGGGCGAACGACTTGTTCGCCGCAGGCCATAGCAGGCTGATTTTTGCAGACGCGGCCACCGGGCGGGAACTGAAAACCATCGTCCTGCCGCCGTGCAACCTGCTGGCGCTGCGCTGGCTGGCTGATGGTCGCGGCCTGGCATTCGTGAAAATCAATGTGGGTGAGTATTTCAACTGGGAGTTCACCGATGAAAAGGCCGCCCTGCCCGTCGTGCCGAATCCAATGTTATGGGTCGCGAGCCAGAGTGATCACGGCGCGGTTGCTATTTCGCCCGACGGCCGCTTTCTGGCTACCGGCCGTATGTCCCTTGACGGGAGCACACAGCCGATAGAACTGTGGGAAATCAAGCCGAATACGCCGCTGTCTCAAATGAGGCCGCGCGAGTTGGGCCGTCCAAGCGGTAGCGCCCAGTGTTTGCTCTTCAGTCCCGATTCAAAATTGGTCTTTGCCGTGAGCCGCAAACACGAGCGGCAGCCGGCGCCTCCAGTTCCAGCAGGGCCTGGCCCGGTTCCAGTCGGACCTGTGAAAATGGCGGACTTGGCTCAGCTCGTCGTGTATGAAGCGTCCAGCGGCAAGAAAATCAGTGAATTCGATGTTGCGCCACCGATGAGCCAGGCGTTGGCGCCGGACGGTAAAGCGCTTTATCTCGGCGACGAGAAAGGCGCCATTCATTCTTACGACTGGGTCGCTGGGAAAGAAATCTCGTCGTTCATGGCTCATCGTACTGCCGACAAGGACCAATATCCCCCAGGCGTGGCTTCGCTTGCCGTCAGCCCGGACGGGAAAACGCTCTATTCGTCTGGGTTCCGTTCCGAACTTGCATTTTGGGACGCGAAGACCGGAAAATCCCTCGTAAAGGTCCCACAGGTTTTCATGTTGATGCGGTGTTTCACGCCGGCCCCCGCCGGCGACATCCTTGCCGTATCGGATTCGCACAATTCATCCCTGGTGCGCATTGTTGACGCCAACACGGGAAAAGATTTGAATCCACAGTCCGGCCAAGAAGCACTTCCGCACTGGGGGCATGCGGGATACATGAATGGCTTGACACTGCTGGAAGATGGAACGGCGGTTACCGTAAGTGCTGATCAGACTCTCCGACATTGGCAGTTGGATACCGGCCGTGAAATCCGGAAGGAGCAAGTGCAAGTCCCTAAATCCAAGATTCATCCGCTTGGATTAACCGGCGACGGCCGCGGAATCTTTGGTTACGATAACGATTACAATGCTGTGTACTTCGATGTCACGTCGCAAAAGATCTCTTCGATCTCGCAAGGGCGAAAGAGTTCCGTTTGCGCAAGGTTAGGATCGCTGCTTTTGGTGCAAACAGAAGAAGACATGCTCAGGCTTTGGGAAGTGGAGTCGGGCTTGTCCAAGCAATCATTCAATACGCCGCTGCAAGGTCAAATTGTCCGAGGTAAGTTTGCCGGTGCAATTTCACCGGATCGTCGGCGCATAGTGTATGTGACCACGGCAATGATGCCTGTTAACAACGGACATTATTTTACCTCCGGAAAAATCGCCTTGTTCGACATCGTGACTGGACAGACCCTTCGCCAATGGCAAACTTCGGAGGCTCAGTGGGAACACGCAGCATTCTCACCTGATGGAAGATTCCTGCTGGTTGCCGGCCGTCCCTTGCAGCCGATGTCATGGGTTCCACCCGATGAGGGTCGCGAACCCAAGCTGCCAATCAGTGCGAAAAGCGCTGTTTTGCTTCTGGACGGTTTGACAGGGGAGCCGATTCGCTCATTCGAGCCCGGCGTCAGAAGATCGGATGGCCGTTATTGGGTGGAAGCGCTCGCCTTTTCCGCGAACAACCTCATGTTCGCTGCAGCTCAAATGGATGGATCAGTTTGCGTGTATGAACTGGCCACGGGCAACATTGTGAAAACCTGTCGAGGCCACCGCAACCTTGTGACGCAAATTGCATTTACGGCCGATGGACGACGCTTAGTCTCCGTCAGCCGCGATAACACCGGGTTGGTCTGGGACACTTCGATTGCGTCCCTGGCCAAGCCGCAATCTATCGCAACTCCGACCGAGCGCGAAAGAGCTTGGGAAAGCCTTGCCAAACCGGAGTGGGCACTGGCCGGCCCTGCGATGGCGGCTCTGGCGGCGGAGCCAAAACTTCTGATGACGTTGGTCCGCGACAAGCTGCCGGCGGCAGTTAGCCCCGATCTGGATGCCGAGGCGGCCAAAAAACTAGCCGAGCAATTGGGCGACCCGATCTTCGCCGTCCGCGAGCGAGCGAGCGCGGCACTGGGCCGGCTTGGCCGTGAAATGTTGCCATTGCTTCAGGATGAATTGGCGCGTTCCACCAATGCGGAACAGCGCCGGCGCTTGCAGGCGGTCATTGGAGCCGTCTCGCAATCACCCGTGCCCTCGCAGCAACTTCGGCAAACGCGCGTCCTCGCTGTTCTGGAGCAAATGCATACCGACGATACCCGGGCGGAATTGAAACGCTTGTCGGAAGGTCATCCCCAAGCAGCACTCTCGCGCGACGCCAAAGAGGCACTGGGGCGTTAACCAATCGTTCCCAGATCGTTAGCGCGCGTTTAGGCGTGTAGCGATCTGGTACCACTGTAGCCGCAGGCTTCAGCCTGCGCGTTGGGCTCCCGCGCAGGCTGAAGCCTGCGGCTACAGCCAAAGAAGCCGATAGCCGATACGCCACCGTGAAAAGTGCTCCAGCCGACCCGTCGGTTGACATGCCGTCAGCGCCCTGCATTTCCAACTCCAAATCCTGCATTCGATCCGAATTTCTCCCCGCTGGGACCACGATTTGCATTTCGCCAATGGGATCGTACACTTCTGCGGCATGTATAGCGCCCGGCGTGCGCTGCAGCGCAGGAGGTGTCCCGAAATGTCCCAAAATGTCCCAGAAGAAGAGTTTTTCCCACCTCAGGCTGATCAGTGATGAGACCGACCATTGGAGAACTGGACAATTTCCAAACCGCACTAGCCCCAGCGCGCGCACAAGCACCAGCCCCGGTCCCAACGCGCGCTCAAGCACCAGCGCGCGCACCCGCACCAGCCCCAGCGCGCGCTCAAATTAGCTCAAGTTGTGCGAAGGCGCGCTGCGCATTCGCCGTAAGCCTGTTCGGCAAAGGACTTGCGTCTTCTCGAATTAGCGCGCCCGCGCGCACCTTGAGCGGATTTGAGCGCATGGAGAACACCGGCCAGCGAACTTTGGGCAATACCCGCGTGTCCGTCCCTACTAACCGCCGCCCCTTCGCGGTAGCATGGCAATATGCACGAAATCTTCGACCACACCGCCGATGTGGGTATGCGGATCAAGGCCGCCAACTTGGACCAATTGTTTGCCGAGGCGGCCGAGGCATTGTTTTCCTTGCTGATCGAAGATCTGACTGCGGTGCAACCGAGGCAATCGTTCGAAATCAAGCTCGACGGCGAGGATTTGGAATACCTCCTGTTCGATTGGTTGAAGGAATTGCTCTACCGCTTCGATGCCGAGCATTGGGTCTTCAGCCGGTTTGCGGTGCACGTGGAAATGGGCAAGTTGGAGGCCACAGTGAGCGGCGAGCCGCTCGATTGGGCACGCCACGTGCCCAACCACGAGGTGAAGGCGATCACGTATCACGGCCTGCGCGTGGAGCGCCAGGCCGACGGCTGGCTGGCGGAAGTGATTGTGGATATTTAGTCGGGAGAATTGAGCCCACCGAGCTGCGCTACACGGATTTCAACAAGGATGAACACAGATCAGATAAACTCAAGCACATTCTTATCCGTGTTCATCCGTGTTACGAAGTCCGTGTTCTTCCGTGGCCCGTTACAGTTGATTCTGGCAGGAGAGTCGTCATGCCAAAGGAAAACTACAGCGGTCCGCTCGAAAAGATCGACGATTGTTGCTGGCGCATTCCCCGGCAGTACAAGCAGGGCATGCGCGTGGATGGCCTGATCTTCGCCAGCCAGACTATGGTTGAGCAGATTCGCAAGGACCAGGCGCCGGAGCAGGTCGCGAACGTCGCGTTTCTGCCGGGCATCCAGCTGGCCAGCATGGCCATGCCCGATATTCACTGGGGCTATGGCTTCTGCATCGGCGGCGTGTGCGCCACTGATCCCGACGAAGGCGGCGTGATCTCCCCCGGCGGCGTGGGCTACGACATCAACTGCGGCGTGCGCCTCATCAAGAGCAATCTCTTTTACCAGGACGTGAAGCCGCATTTGCGGGAACTGGTCGAGAGCCTGTTCCGCAACGTACCCACAGGCGTCGGCCGTTCGGGCAAGTACAAGTTCGACAAGAAGGAACTGCGGAACCTGCTCGCCAATGGTTCCGGCTACGTGATTGGCCGGGGTCTCGGCACGCCGACGGATCTCGAACACACCGAGGCGGCCGGCAAGATTGAGCACGCCGACCCGGATGAAGTCAGCGATCACGCTTTCACGCGCGGGGCCGAGCAGTGCGGCACGCTGGGCTCCGGCAATCATTTCATGGAGGTGCAGATTGTCGATCACGTTTTCGACGAAGGCGTTGCACGCACGTTCGGTCTCGAGAAGGATCAGGTGTGCGTGATGATCCATTCCGGCTCGCGCGGCCTGGGTTACCAGGTCTGCGACGATGCCCTGGCCATGCTTCGCAAGGCGCCGGAGAAGTACGGCATCAACTTGCCCGATCGGCAACTGGCCTGCGCTCCCATCGAGAGCAACGAAGGCAAGCGTTACATCGGCGCCATGCGCGCGGCCGCGAACTTCGGCTTCTGCAACCGGCAACTGCTGATGACCCAGGCCCGCGAAGTTTTTTCCGATGTGTTCGGTCGCTCGTGGCAGGATCTGGGCATGAACCTGCTGTACGACGTGGCCCACAACATCGCGAAGTTGGAAGAACACGACGTTGGCGGCGTACGGAAAAAAGTCTGGGTGCATCGCAAGGGGGCGACGCGCGCGTTCCCGGCCGGCCATCCCGAATTGCCGGCGGTCTTTCGCGACGTCGGCCAGCCGGTAATAATTCCCGGCGACATGGGGCGCGCCAGTTGGGTTCTCGTCGGCGCGCCCGGCAGCATGCAAAAGACTTTCGGCACCACCTGCCACGGGGCCGGCCGAGCCATGAGCCGCACGGCGGCCGTGAAGGACGCGGGCGGCCGCCGCATCGACAAAGAACTGGAAGCGCGCGGCGTGATCGCCCGCGCCCAAAGCCGGCGCGGCCTTGCGGAAGAGCAACCGCGCGCCTATAAGAACGTCGATGACGTGGTGGATGTGGTCCACAACGCCGGCCTGTCGCGCAAGGTGGCGAGAATGCGACCGATTGGGGTGATCAAGGGGTAAGAAAGCCCAGGGACGGCAGTCCCTGGGCTTGGAGAAAACAAGACAAATGTTGCGCATCGGCATCATTGGCGCAGGCGAGAACACACGGAAGAAGCACATTCCAGGCTTCCGCGCCATTGCCGGCGTCGAGATCGTGGCGGTGTGCAATCGCCGGCCGGAATCGACGCGCGCGGTGGTGAGCGAATTCGGCATTCCGCGCACCCATGGCCGCTGGCAGGACCTCGTGGGCGATCCGAATATCGATGCCGTTGTTATCGGCACGTGGCCGTATTTGCATTGCCCCATCACATTGGCCGCGTTGCAAGCCGGCAAGCACGTTCTGACGGAAGCACGCATGGCGTTGAATGCAGCCGAAGCGCACCAGATGCGCGATGCTGCTCGGAAGCATCCGAATCTGATCACGCAGATCGTGCCAAGCCCCTTCGGCCTCATTGGGGATGCCGTGATGCGCGAATTGCTCGCTTCGGGCTATCTCGGTGAATTACGCGAGTATCACGTATACTCGATCCAGGGAAACCTGGCCGACCCCGACTCGCCACTCTCCTGGCGGCAGGACGAAGTGCTCTCCGGTTTTAACATGCTCACGTTGGGAATCCTGCATGAAACGCTGCTCCGTTGGCTGCCGCAACCAGTGCGGGTGATGGCCCAGGCCGGCACTTTCATCCCGACACGGTTTGATCCCGGTCTCGGCGTCCGCCGCCCAGCCGGCACACCCGACAGCGTGCAGGCAATCACGCGGCTGCCGAGCGGCGCGCGCGGCATCTACCAGTTCAGCGGTGTGGTGCCCTACGGCACGGGGAATGGCATTCGCTTTTTCGGTAGCAAGGGCGCGCTGTTCTACGATCTGACGGCTGACCGAATCTATGGCACGCAGAAATCCGGCCCGCTGGAAGAGATTCCGATTCCGAATGAGAAGTCCGGCGGCTGGCGCGTGGAAGCAGATTTCGTAGAGTCGATCCGCCAAGGGAAGCCGGTGCACCTGACGAACTTCGACACCGGCGTGGCCTACATGGAATTCACCGAAGCGGTGGCCCGCTGCGCGCTGACTGGTGAGGCCGTGGATTTGCCGCTGGCGCTGGAGGATGAGCAAACTTTATGATGAACCAGGCGCGCTTTACAGAAAGATAGACTACCATCGGCAGTGCAATCGCTCCCAAGAGCA
>DATGHS010000216.1:0-8074 GCA_035307785.1 Gemmataceae bacterium | reverse complement strand
ACTTCCCGACAGACCGTACGTTCTTCATCTGACAGTCGAACAATGAACTTCTTGTTCATGGGAAACCTCCGTGTAGTCGGAAGTTTCTCGACAATCTACAAAATCAACAACCCCAATTTCGAGCCTTGATGGGGCACTAGTGTGGGTATGCGATACACTGGAGCGAATTGAATCGGAGCCTGCCCATGGACACCGAGGTTGGCCGCATACCCCACGACGAGCCGCTAGCCTACTTCTTGACTTGGACTACGTACGGTACCTGGCTGCCGGGTGTTGAACGCGGCTGGGTGGAAAAGCCGGGCCAATTTCGTGAGGCCGACCCGCAGCGCCAGCAAGCCGCCCGGCAGCGCATGACTGAACCGGCGCTGACGCTCGACACGGAACAGCGGCGCATCGTCGAAGACACTATTGCCGAACATTGCCGGATTCGCGATTGGCATTTGGATGCCGTGAATGCGCGGACGCAGCACGTTCACGTGGTGGTAACCGCCCCGGGACGGTGCCCGGAAGACGTGATGGATCAATTCAAAGCATGGTGCACACGAAGGCTCAAGGAGCTAGAGCGGAGGCGCCGGCCGGCCGGAGAAAAGATGCGGCAAAACTGGTGGACGCAGCGCGGCAGCAAATTGTGGCTGAATACGACCGCGAGCCTGGAAGAAAAGACCCACTACGTGCTCGAAGAACAAGGCGCACCAACCCCGCGACCCAAGCCATAACGCCTTTACTGGTTTGCACTAGCCTGAAGCGCAAGCGAAGGCGAAACATGAAAGCTGCCGGTGTCATCGCTAGCGTGCGAGCAAAAGCGGATCACAAGCCTGAAGCGCAAGCGAAGGCGAGGCTACGCCTTCGCTTGCGCTTCAGGCTTGCGCTTCAGGCTAGTTCCGAAGTCACGCGCTCATTCGGCGAAATGGCCAGCGGGCGAGGAGGTACAGCAGCGTGCAAGCCAGCATCGCGATGGCGGCGTAGCCGAAGATGCGCAGCCACGGCCGGCGCAGCGGGAGCTCCCAGACGCGGACGATGCCGTCGCCGTCGATGGTCGCGAGCCATCGGCCGTTGAGAGAGAAGGCGGCGGAACGGTCTACAAGGCGAGCAAACGCTTCCGAGTGCCTTGGGTCTGGCGACTGTCCAGGAAGGGCGAAATGATGAATAAGAACGGCCCAGCAAATAGATTGCCATAGACAATCGGCCTATGATTGATTCGCCGCAACTCGGTGCTCCGATGAAACACGTCGAATTACTAAGGAAATGGGCCCGACTTGCTCCACAACGAAGCAGTCCATTGAAAGGGGGACGGCCGAATTGGGATGCGCTCAGCAGGCTGATTGAAGCAGCAAAAGAAAAACTGAAATTCGAAGAGGACCGTTTGCGTTATCTGCTAAACGAGTCAAACCGCATGTTGGCACCTTTGCTAGATCCACTGACAACTGACCTCGGTACTCACCGATGGTTGTCGGAGGACAGAGAAGAGTCCTATTCCGACTGGCTGGCGTGGATAACGGGGCAGATACAACGGCCTGAGTCAGTTTTCGCGCTGCTTGGTCTAGAATCTCCGCCAAACGTAGACTCTTGGCCGGATCAGGCGCCGGCCGTTTCGCGGGAGGTTTGGGTAAGAGAAGGTAACGAAGGGCAAACAGGCCGGTTGGATCTGGTGATGCGCTATCCTGGTAAGGTGTTCATAGTTGTTGAACTGAAAAAAGTGAAACTTCAGGAGGCGGAAACCAAAAAGCATGAAGGCTACCTTTTGACGGCGCGGCCAGGTGTGGGCGAGAGATCGTATTACGTTATTTTGACCGCTGATGAGCAAGCGCCCCACGCCAGCCTAGCACAAAACACGCAACATTCGAAATTCAAGTGTGTTACATGGACGCATGTCTGCATTGAATTACGGCGGATTTCTACGGCGATCTGCAATCAGGGCAATTTCATGGTCGCGGCAATGATGCTGGCTTTTGCCGGAGCCGTCGAGCAAAACCTACTTGGCCTGTCCGCAGCATCGGTTAAGGATGTCTTGAATGGAAGGCGTGGCGTCCTACGCGATATTCGAATAATTGACCACTTGGAGCACTGGGTAATGAGGGGCGAGTGATGCAATCGTCTCGCAAACAAGATGCTGAACAAGAAGCGAGCTCGAGATTACTATGCGAAGGCGCGAAATCCTATGTTGAGGCCAATGCGGCACTGGAAGCTTATCGGCATGAGGTCCAAAAGTTATTTCACGATCTCATTAAAGATCGGATCGACGAACTAAGTAAGGCGCTGGGGTTAGAGATCGAACTCTCAAAACTCAAAGGCTACCACGAGGAATGGGAAGGAACGTACGCGTGGGTCGGACTGACAACCGAGTTTTATCCGGAATTTGCTCCGAATGGAATATGGGTATCATTTGGTCTTAATTGGGATATCAACGGCTCGCCGCCGTTTGGAGTATTCGTCGGGATCGGGTTCGGAAGAATTAGCCCAGCCGACCAGCTCTGGGGGAAGTTGTCCGTCGCTTTTCGTAACCCCCAACAATTGGGCCTGGAACGCTACGGCAAGGAGATATTCACTCTGGTGCCGTTAAGCGATAGCGAAGGTGCAACATTCTCCCCAAAACTTGAGCAGTCACTTGACGGCTGGATACATGCCCTGCGCAAGATTGGCGGCGTGAAGGCGGCGCTCGTTTAATTTGCCAGTATGAATGTTATTTGGAGACTCATTCGTGTCGAGTGGATATCGCTTCAATGGTCTAGCCCTGCCATCTTCTTCATCGCTTCCTTACTGATGCGCCCCATCTCTGCCAGATCTTTCTCAATCTTCTCCTTTTCACCTGGATCATATTCCATTGGCCCCAGCGCCTTCATCTTCGCCAGCCATTCCTCTGGATCAGGCAATGGATCGTCAGGCGTCAACGGCATGATTTTGACCATCTGTCCCTCCCATTCTTTCGGAATGGGGTCCTGGACTTGCACACGGCCCTTTTTAATTCGCGCTATGATCATAACGACCTCCCAGGAAGTCATCAAAAGAGTCGGCCTGCCCTCCAACGCATTTCATTCTATCACACCGTCCTCGTCCATCCCATTTGCTCCCCCACGCCGCAATCGCTATAATCCCCGGAACTATTGCGCTGCCGACCTTCCGTTTTGCAAAGGAATCTCCATCGTGAGTGCCGACCGATATCTCTTCACCAGCGAATCCGTTTCCATGGGCCATCCGGACAAGGTGGCCGACCAGATCAGCGATGCTGTGCTCGATTTCTGCCTGAAAACGGACCCCTATAGCCGGGTGGCGTGCGAGACGCTGGTCACCACCGACTTTGTGATGGTGGCCGGCGAGATCACCACGCAGGCGGACCTGAGCACCTCCGCCGTGGATAAGCTGGCCCGCGACGTGATTCGCGAAATCGGCTACGTCGACCCGACCATCGGCTTCGCGGCCGACACGTGCAAAATCGAAAACCGGCTGCACAAGCAGTCGCAAGACATTGCCCGCGGCGTGAACGTGGGCGGGGCCGGCGACCAGGGGATGATGTTCGGCTTCGCTTGCAATGAAACCAGCACGCTCATGCCGCTGCCCATTCACCTGGCCCACCGGCTGGTCGAAAATCATGCCCGGTTGCGGCGCGACGGCGTGCTCGCCTTCGCCCGCCCCGACGCCAAGAGCCAGGTCACCGTCGAATACACTGCCGACGGCAAGCCGTATCGCATCGATACCGTGGTGCTCTCCACGCAGCATGATGACAGTGTGGTCGAAAAGTCGGGCAAGGATGAAAGTTTTTCCGATAAGGCCCGGCAAGTCATCATCGACAAGCTGCTCCTGCCGACGCTGAAGGCCGAGAATTCGGACCTGATCAAAGGCGAGTTGAAGATGATCTCGCCGAACAAGCCGGAGCCGAAGATCGGGCCGGGCGATGTGAAGTGCTTCATCAACCCCACCGGCTGCTTCCTCACCGGCGGGCCGCACGGCGATTGCGGGCTGACCGGGCGAAAGATCATCGTCGATACTTATGGCGGCCGGGGCCGGCATGGCGGCGGCGCCTTCAGCGGCAAAGACCCTACGAAGGTGGACCGCTCGGCAGCGTACATGGCCCGCTACATTGCCAAGAACATTGTGGCCGCCGGGCTGGCGGCTCAGTGCGAAGTCCAGCTTTCCTATGCCATCGGCCATCCGGAGCCGCTCAATATCTGGGTGACCACCGGCGGCACGGCCAAGCCAGGCATGACGGAGGACACCTTCGTCAATCTCATTCGTAAGCATTTCAAACTGACGCCGGCCGGCATTATCGAGACGCTCGATCTGCGCCGGCCCATCTACCGCGAAACCGCCCGCCACGGCCACTTCGGCCGCGAGCTTCCGGCCTTCAGCTGGGAGAAGAAGGACAAGGCCGAGGCGCTGCGCCGCGAGGCGGGGCGGTAACACCCGCAACGCTCGCGGACTCGTTATTTCGTGCCATGCTCTCCGGCAAGATGCCGATGAGCATGCTCACCGGCATCCTGCCGGAGAGCATGGCACACAAGACTGCCGGTAGACCCGCAACGCTCGAAGACTCGCGTTGCGCCTTGAGGGCGAACCAAGCCGCAACGCGAGTCTTCGAGCCTCGCGGGTTCTGCGCTGAAATAACCACACTTTTCCAGCATTCTTGTGCTACGGTTCCAATAACCAGCCCAATACTGCTCTAAAGAATTTGAGAACGTGCGCCAACATTGGCCGCTTTGCGTCTGGAGTTCCCTATGCCTCGCCATTGCGCTCGCATCGTGTCGTTTGCTTCGCAGCATCCCGGGTGGCTTACTTTTGCTTTGGCATTGCTGCTTCCCGCCGGCGCTGTTGCCGACGATAAGCCGACCGTTTTCGAACAAGCGAAAGCCGCCATTGCGCGCGACGACTGCGACCGCACGGCGCTGGAAGGCTTCACGCCTGGCAACAAGGATTTCAGCGACTTGCCGAAGCAAGGCGGCGTGCTCATCGGGTTTGATCTGGGCGTCGGCGCCAACGATGTGATTTTCGCGCTGCGGCCGATTTATCTCACGGCCAAGGGTGAAGTCACGGGCCGCGACCAGGGCCGCTTCAGCATCGGGGGGCGGCAGGATAAGGTGAAGCGCGTGGTTCAGGTCAAAGCCAAGCCGGGCTACGCGGTGGCCAAGGTGCGCTTCCAGAGCGCCATCTCCATCCAGTGCATGCGGCTGACGTTTAGCCGGCTGGACGGCAACAACCTCGACCCAGCCGATTCGTATTCGAGCAACTGGATCGGCGCCTACAAGCGCGACCGCGATGATAAGGTGTTGGACTCGACGAACAGCCCCATCATTGGCTTGTTCGGCAAGCAGGACGACAAATCGGTACTTGCGCTCGGTTTGATTCATCTCAAATACATGCAGGAGGAAGAGCCGGCAGTCGTGAAGGAATCGGTGAAACCGAAGAAGAAGGAAGCAAATGTGCCAAATGCGCGCGTGGCGCCTGCGATTGATGCAGAGAAGCCAGCGGAAGTCGTTACCGACGAACCGAATTCGTCAATCGTCTCGTGGCTGCCATACCTTGTCTTCGGCGTGGTCGCTGTTCCCATGTTTCTGGTCATGATGCTCTTCATGGGGAAGAAGAAGCCGACACAGGTGGCGCAGCGGCCGCGCAGGCCACGGCCGCCAAAAGAGCCAGGTGCAGATGATGCCGAAGAGATTCCGCTGGTCTATCCGACTGATGCGGAAGAGCCAAAAGACCAAACGCCACGGCAAGAGGCACCTCGACGGCTGGACGCGGACGACTATTGCCAGGCGGTGACGAATGCTCCTGACGGTCAGGACGACAATGTCACAGCAGTTAGTCTGGCCGAACATTGTCAGGCGATGAAACAGACACCTGCCGCTCAAACTGAAGAAGTCACCGAAGTCGGCCCAGCCGATCCGCGCGATCCTTACTGGAACAGCGAAGAGTTAATGAAGAAAGCCATTGGCCCGCAAGGGCCAAGCAGCGGGGCAGCTTCGGCTTCCATCTTCATCGGCGTTTGTGCGTTGTTTTTCTGGTGCCTGCCCATTCTCGGCGTGCCCATTTCCATTACTGGCCTGGTCTTCGGCATTTTGGGTTTGAAGTCGTCCCGGCCAGGTAAAGCGATGGTTGGGGTTGCGCTTAACGGACTGGGCCTGATCTTCGCCATTATCAATGGCGCTGCCGGCGTATACCTGGCAATGAAGAAGCACGGCGGGATGCATTAATCTATTGCTTCGAAGCCCACCGAGCAGAAGGAAGACGATAGCTGTTGCAATCACTGGCTTAAGTCCAGTAATCGGACAGCCTTCATCAGAAGAGTTTGAGGTCAAACCCCATGAAGGCGGGACCACGAATTAGAACAGATCCACCATCGGGTGTCCGTCGTGCTCCGGGTTCCCGACCAGCTTTTGATTCGCTTCATCAATCGTTAAGTCCAGCAATTGCAACGGTACGCGGCCGATCAGCACCGGGCAGCCATCCGGAACTTTGATGACATCCACCGTGCATTCGCGGTCCAGCACCGCCAGGCGCACCGGCTCGTAGATTCCAAAAAATGTGTAGCCATTGCCGGTGCGCGCCTTGCGCGTGCCTCGGCGCGTGAGCTTAAGTTGCTTCACGAGGGTCGTCGGCAGCGCGAAGCAAGAGGTTCCCGGCGCGACCAGCGCTTCGGAGATTTCCGCGCGCTTGATCATGTCCGGGCCGAAGAGCCCCCGGCTGCAATTCAGCACGTCGGCGAGGTTTTCGACCCGAGCCGGCACCAGAATCTTTCCGCGAACAGCGATTTCCACGCGGGCGTTACCTCACGGTACAGAGCCGTCGCCACCGCCGTTCACTATAACCTCGCCTCTGGTTTGGCGGAACAGCGAACTACGGACCGTCAGGATCCGATTTGGCCTGTGAAAGCACTACTCTTGCCAGCCCGGCTTTCCCTTTCACTTTTCCCGCATCCCTATGGTGCCTCTCGCCTTCGGTTGCTACAATCTAGTGTTCCGGCGGCTCGCGCCTGTTCACCAATGGTGGTGGACCGGGCCGGCGGCTTACCCCTTTTGGTTGGCCTCGTGCGTGGCGGAAGCGCATGAGGGAATAGGAAATTCGCATTTATGGTGAATCGGAACCTCCTTCAGCAATTTGATCTGCCGGTCGATATCGAAAACGAAATCGACACCATCATTCCCGAAAACTGGTACACCCCCGAAAAACAAGACTTTGAAGTGAACAAGATCGTCCCCGGCCGGGTGCTCGAAATCCGCGGCGACGACGTGGTGGTCGATATTGGCTACAAGAGCGAAGGCGTGATCAAGCTGGAGGAATGGAAAGAAGAGGGCAACGATCAGGCCAGTCCCCCGAAGCCCGGCGAAGAAATCCAGGTGCTGCTGGAAGCCCTGGAAGACGACATGGGCGTAATCAGCCTGTCGTACCGCAAGGCCAAGCGGCAAAAGGAATGGGAAGCGATTCTGGCCAAGCACAAGGAAGGCGACACCGTCAGCGGCGCGGTCACTCGCAAGATCAAGGGCGGCCTGCTGGTCAATATCGGCGTCAACGTGTTTCTGCCGGCCTCTCAAGTCGACATTCGCCGCCCGCCGGATATTGGCGATTACATTGGCAAGAATATCGAGTGCATGATTTTGAAGATTGATGAGGCTCGCCGTAATATCGTTGTCAGCAGGCGCAAGCTCATCGAGACCCAGCGCGAAATGATGAAGAAGAAGCTGCTGGGCGAGATCGAGGTCGGCCAGACGCGCAAGGGCGTGGTCAAGAACATTGCCGACTTCGGTGCGTTCGTGGACCTCGGCGGCATCGACGGCCTGCTGCACATCACCGACATGGGCTGGCATCGCGTCACCAACCCGCACGACGTGGTGAAGATCGACCAGGAACTCGAAGTCTACATTCTCCAAGTCGATAAAGACAAGGAAAAGATCGCGCTTAGCCTCAAGCACAAGACGCCGAGCCCATGGGAGAACGTCGAAGGCAAGTACCCTATCGGCAGCAAGCACACCGGCGAAGTGGTCAACATCATGAGCTATGGCGCCTTCGTGAAGCTCGAACCGGGCATCGAAGGTCTGGTGCACATCAGCGAAATGAGCTGGACGAAGCGCATCAACCACCCCAGCGA
>DATGHS010000215.1:0-14447 GCA_035307785.1 Gemmataceae bacterium | reverse complement strand
GCTGGCGAAGTGCAGCACGTTATCCACCGGCCCCTCAACGTCCATGGGCACCGAGACATTGTGCTCCACAAACTGAAAGCGCGGATTTTGCCGCAACCGCTCGATGTTCGATAGGCTGCCGGTAATGAGATTATCCACGCACACCACCTCATGGCCTTCGGCCAGGAAGCGTTCGCAGAGATGCGAGCCAATAAATCCTGCCCCGCCGGTGATGAGTGTCCGCACAGGTGCCTCGCTGGAAAAAGGAAGGGTTCCGAAGGGAATTGTAAGAGATCAGAAGTCAGAAGTCAGAGGTCAGAAGTCAGAGGTCAGAAGTCAGAAGCTAGCGGTTGATTGGGTCCTATGCGTCCTATCTGACCTCCGAGCTTTACGTTCGCTATGTTAAACCCAAACACCCACCGAGAGAAGCCATGCCCACCACGTCAATCTTCTGCCCGAATTGCAACAACAAACTTCGGGTGCCCGAGGAACTGATGGCTCAGCCCGTGGAATGCCCCAAGTGCGGGACCACCTTCACCGCGCCGCCGCCGGTATCGGGCTCGCCGCCAAATGAACATGAGCGTTTTCGCGAACGGCAACCGGCTCCGGTCGCGCCAGCCCCAATAGAGCAAGACGAGGATTACCGCCGGCGCGGTTATGATGATTGGGAAGACGAGGAATATCGCCCGGTAAACACCACCAAGATAACCATCCCCGCCATTTTCCTCCTATTGATGTCGGGGGGGGTGCTGATTGACGCCGGTTATCGCCTCATTACGGCCTTGTTCTTCCCGAAGATGATGGAGGAAGCCTTGGCCAACATGCAAAAGATCATGCCCGGCATGCCCGGAGGAAATATGGATACTGCCCGAGCCACTAGCGCTATTATCGGCGGCATTTTCTTGCCGATTGCCCTGTTGATGTTCGCGGGCGCAATTGCGATGATGCGCCGCAGAATGTATGGACTGGCGATGGCCGGGAGCATTGCCTCCATGCTGACGCTCAACTGCTGCTGTGTGCCGGGCCTGGCGGTGGGGCTGTGGTGCATCATCATTCTGATGCAGCCTGATGTGAAGTCCAGTTTTTCCTGATCGAGAATGTGCGCCAAATGAAGGCCGCATCGGGGTTTCTGAACTCTGACTTCTGACCGCTGTCCTCCATGCCTACCACCATCGCTTGCCCTGGATGCAGCCGTGCCCTGACGCTACCGGATAAGCACATGAACCGGCCGGTGCAGTGCCCGGCTTGCAAGCATTCCTTTCATCCGGCAGAAGCGGCGCCGGTGGCGGCGATCCGGGCAGCGCCGAATGCGCCTAAATTGGAATCACTGGCGAAGAATTCCGAGCCCGCTGCACCGCCGTTGCCGCCGCCCGGCCGCCCGCCGGTTCGCCCGCCGGTAGCGCCGCCACCGGATCTCGAACCGCGCCGCACGGCCCGCCGCCGCAAGCGCGAGGAAGTGGACCTGTGCCCCAAGTGTAAGGGCCTGGTGCCGCGTGCAGCCGACAGGTGTCCCGAGTGCGGAGCGGAACTGGAGCCGGAATCCGAATCCGATTATCGCCCCTGGGAACAAACGGGCCAGGAACGCCGCGACAGCGAGCCGCACCGGGGAACTTGGCTGTTGTGGGGTGGAATCATAACGATCCCGCTTTCATTTGTGTTTATGTGTCCGTATGCCGGCGCGGTGGCCACCACCGCAGGAATTGGGCTCAGCATTTTCGTCCTGTGGGCGGCTCGAAAGGACATGAAGAAGATGGATCAACAAAGCATGGACCGCACTGGCCGCGGTTCCACGCAAGCCGGCATGATCTGCGCAATCATCGGGCTGGTGTTCAACGTCCTTGGCGCAATTCCGGGCTATATCATCACGATCATGCAACTACTGCAGTAATATACCATTACGATGCAAATGCTTTTGCAATAATGGTTCAGTCTAGTAGGGTGGGTGGAGCGCAGCGCGACCCACCGGTTCGCACCGGTGGGTCGCGCTGCGCTCCACCCACCCTACAAACTCGGCTCGCCTGTTTTTACTCCGGAAACAGCGGCGTGCTCAGGTAGCGTTCGCCGAGGTCGGGGATGACCACGACGATAAGCTTGCCGGCGCTGTCCGGGCGTTGTGCCACCTGCGCGGCTGCCCAAACCGCGGCGCCGCTGCTGATGCCGCAGAGCATGCCTTCCTCGCGAGCCATGCGGCGCGAGGTCTCGAAAGCATCGTCATCCTTCACCTGAATCACTTCGTCGATGATGTTCACGTTCAGCACGGCGGGAATGAAGCCGGCACCCAGGCCCTGAATGCGGTGCGGCCCGCCCTTCACCTGGTCACGCGGTACGCCCTGGTATTTGTGTTGTGTGATCACCGGGCTGGCCGTCGGCTCCACGGCAATCGCCTTGAACGACGGCTTGCGCGCCTTGATCACCTCACTTACGCCAGTGATGGTGCCGCCGGTGCCGATGCCAGAAACCAGAATGTCCGCTTTTCCATCGGTATCCCGCCAGATTTCCTCGGCCGTCGTCTTGCGATGGACTTCGGGATTGGCAGGATTGGTGAATTGTTGGGGAATGTAAGAGTTGGGAATGCCGCGTTGCAATTCCTCGGCCTTGGCCAGGGCGCCCTTCATGCCGAGTTCGCGCGGCGTAAGGTGAATATCCACACCGAACGCTTTCAGCAGCCGCCGCCGTTCCAGGCTCATCGACTCCGGCATGGTGACCACGAGCTTGTAGCCCTTGGCCGCACAGGTAAAAGCCAGGCCGATGCCGGTGTTGCCGCTGGTCGGCTCGATAATGGTCGTGTCTTTCTTAATCTTGCCGTCACGCTCGCCGGCCTCGATCATGGCCACGCCGATGCGGTCCTTGACCGACCACAGCGGGTTGAAGTTTTCCATCTTGGCCACCACTGTGCCTTTGGCGTCACCGACCACCCGGCGCAGCTTGATGAGCGGCGTCGCACCGATAGCTTTGGTGATGTCGTCATAAATCCGTCCGCGGAATGGAGAAGCTTCTGCCATGCTGGAATCTCCGGGAATTGGTGAAAGCAACCGAACTCGACCAAATTGGTCATCTTGGTGAAGGATTGTATGCGTGGCTGCTGGCGGCGTCGCGGGCAATTTCACGCTCGACGTTCAAATTGATTTCCCGGCAAGCGGCGGACGACCTTCTTCATTTCCAGCATCATCAGGATGCCCGCCAATTGAGATACCGGAATTCCCAGCGCTTGCACCAAATCGTCGATATGTTGCGGTCCTTTTTCCAAGGCTTCCCAGGTACGTTGCTGCTGTTCATCCAGGCCCGTAGGTTTCGGTGGCGCGATTGGTGTTTGTTCTTTTGTACTTGGTGAATCGGTTTTCGCGGCCGTCGCAGCGCTTAACAACGGCGCGATGCCGCTCAAGTCTTCGAGAATGTCGTCGGCGTGGCGCACCAGCCGGGCGCCTTCGCGAATCAAGCGCAAGCAACCCGCGCTGCTGGCGCTGTCGGCCGGGCCCGGCACTACGAAAACTTCGCGCCCTTGTGCCAAGGCATGATCGGCCGTGTGCAATGCCCCGCTGCTTTCCGGCGCTTCGACAATCACCACGCCGAGCGACAGGCCGCTGATGATGCGGTTGCGGGCGGGGAACATGCCCGGCTCCGGGCTCATGCTCATTGGCGTTTCCGTCATCAGGCAGCCGGCTTGCTCGATTTGGGCGGCCAGTTCCACGTGAGCCGGCGGATAGATGTGGGAAAGGCCGCCGGCCAACACGGCGAGGGTTCGGCCGCCCGCTTGCAAGGCGGCCCGGTGCGCCTCGCCGTCAATGCCCAATGCCAGGCCGCTCACGATGGTGAAGCCGGCCCGCGCCAAAGAACCGGCGATGCGTTCGGTCATGCGGCGGCCATAGGCGCTGCAATTACGCGTGCCGACAATGCCGATGGCCTTCGCGTCTGCCTCGCTCAGCGATCCGCGATAATAAAGGAGCGGAGGAGGATTATCGATGCGGGCCAGCATCGCCGGATAGGCGGGATCCGACAGCGGAACAACGGAAACCTGATGCTTGACCAATAAGTCGAGTTCTTTCTGCAAATCGACGCGCCGCAATGCCTCGGCAAACTGGCGCGAGAGCTTGTCGCCGATGTGCGGCACACGGCTGAGCTGCTCGGCGGCCGCCTGTCGCACCGCCGTCGCGGAGCCGAAGTGCGCCAACAATGCCGCAGTCAGCTTCGGCCCCATTCCCGGCACCAGTGTCAGGGCGAGCAAATCGTGCCATTGTTCAGGAATCGCGTCGGGCATGTTGTTTGTAGTTCCGCCTTCAGGCGGAACCGAATCCCCCAAAAAGCCGCCTGCAGGCGGAACCACGAACAGCGTGTGCGGCGAAATTCTAATCCCGCCGCAATTAAGGGCAAGAGCCGGAAACTCGTGGGCCACGATTTCATCGTGCTCGAGAGTTCGGGCACCATGAAATCGTGCCCTACGCAGCGCGCTCAACATTCTTCGAATTTCCTTGGAATTTCACCTCCGGCGAAGTAAGCTGGTAGGAACACTTTTTTGGACGGAGTGAAACACTCATGAGCCCATCCCTGACCTGCTTGCTGGCGGCGGCTCTGTTCGCTACCGATGTGCCGCGCGATCAAATTCAGCGCGACGATTTGGAACAGCTGCAAGGCACCTGGAAAGTCGAAAAGGTCGAGACGGCCGGTCAAGTTTTGCCGGCCAACGCGCTCGGTGAATTGCGCATGGTATTTGAAGGAAACAACCTGACCATGATGATGGATAAGACCGCGCGGGAAAAGAGCCGGTTCACGCTGATGGAAGGCGAACCGCCGGGCATCGATATTGAACAGCCACGTGGCGCCGGCATGGAAACCGTGAAGGGAATTTATCGGCTTGAGGAAGACATGCTTACCATTTGCACGAATGAGGGCGGTGGCGGCCAAGGTATGCGGCCGAAGAATTTCGAAACAAAAGGCAACGACCGCGTGGTGCTGATCGTCCTCAAACGTGTCTCAAAATGATTTTCTTTCCCGAGGGAATTCCATCATGAACGCAACGACCTGCCTTCTCTTGGCACTGCTAATGCCGGCCGCCGACCCAAATGAAGACGCCAAGAAGGACCTGCAAAAAATGCAAGGGACCTGGAAGGTTGAAAAGCTGACGAACAATGGCACGGAGGCGCCGGCCGAAATCATCGCGAAGATGAGCGTTGTCATCGCCAAGAACAAAATGACGGTTGAGGCAGAAGGGCGCCCCGGCGAAGTGGCCGAGGTGACACTCGACCCCTCCAAGAAGCCGGCCCACTATGACTTCACACCCGCGAACGACAGCAAACAGCGCCATGGCCTGTACAAGTTCGACGGTGAAAAGCTCTATTTGTGCTGGACGCGCGGCGGCGGCGAGCGCCCCAAGGCGTTCGAATCGAAGCCGGACTCGATGATTGTGGTCTTCGAGTTGAAGAAAGAAAAGAAGTAAAAAAAAGCCCAGGGACTTCCATCCCTGGGCTTTCGAGTTTGCTTATCGTGGACCGCGGCCCCGGCCGCCCCCACCGCCCCCACCCGGTCGACCGCCACGACCGCCTTCCGGCTTGGGCCGGGCTTCATTGACGGTCAAGGTTCGGCCGGCGTTTTCCTTGCCGTTCAGACCGGCAATCGCAGCTTGCGCTTCCGAGTCGCTGCCCATTTCGACGAAACCGAAGCCTTTGGAGCTTCCCGTGTTGAAATCCATGATCACCTGTGCGGACTGTACAGTCCCGAACGCGGCGAACATCTGTTCCAGGTCCTTGTCCGTGACGGAGTAGGCCAGGTTGCCTACATACAACTTCTTGCCCATGGAGGGCCTCCGAGAATGAGAAAAACTTGCCACCGTCCCCGTTGGGACAGAGCTACAGATCAGCATAGAGGAACGCGGCGGCAGGGGAAGAGCAAGCGCGCAACGCGCTTCGCGATTTGCCGGATGTTTCCGCAGCGACGGCATTTGAATTCCTCCGAATTCGCCTAGAGCAATGCGTTTGGCGCGCATATAAAGGTAGAAGCCCCGCCAGCAACCTGCCTGCCCCACAAGCCTCCGCCGCGAGGAATTCCGCATGCTCTCCATCCTGGGTCGAAGCGTTCGGCATTGCGACGGCATCACGCGCCGTGAAGCACTGCGGGTGGGCGCCTTGGCATGCACAGGCTTGACCTGGAGCCAGCTGTTGCGCTTGCGCGCGGCGGATCCGCAGGGCTCGAAGACTCGCCTTGCGGCTTGGGGTTCGAACGGTCGGCCTGCGGCTTCGGCGAAGGCGTGCATTCTGATTTTCGGCTACGGCGGGCCATCGCACCTGGACATCTGGGATCTGAAGCCCGACTCGCCGGCAGAGATTCGCGGCGAGTTCAAGCCGATTACGAGCAACGTGCCGGGGCTGTCGATCACCGAGCATTTGCCGCGCTTGGCCAAGGTCGCGAATCGGTACACGCTCATCCGCTCCGTCAACCATATCGACAACGATCACGCCGTCGGCGCCTATCTTTGCCTCACCGGTTTCAATCATCCACGCGCCCGGCCGCTGGGCATCGAGCCGCCGGCGAGCCCCACCGACATGCCTTCGGTCGGCTCCGTGATCAGTAAACTGCGCGTCCCGAGCAAGCCGGTGTTTCCGTATGTCACGCTCGGCGACCTGCGGCACTTTGGCAACCAGGACAGCATGGGCCAAAATGCCGGCTGTCTCGGGAAACTCTATGATCCGTTCACGGTTCCATTCGTCCGACCGCCCAACGGCTTCCTCGACATGACCGGCGTGACCTCGGTGCTGGGTTCGGTTAACAATGGAAATCTTGACAGTCGCCGAAATCTGCTCGAAGAGATCAACCACGCGGCCCCGGCCCTCGAAGCTACCGCCAGCATGCGCAACCTCGACGGCTTCGCCAAGCGGGCTTACGAACTTTTGGCCTCGCCAGCCTGCCGTAATGCTTTCGATCTGGAAAAGGAGCCGCTAAAGGTGCGCGAGTCGTACGGCGATAGCGCCATGGCGCAGAATTGCTTGCTCGCCCGGCGACTGGTGGAAGCCGGCGTGCCGATGGTCACCGTCTATTCCGCCGCTAACCGCGATTGGGATACACACGACAACAACTTCAAGAACTTGAAAGACACGCTGCTGCCGCCAACCGACCGCAGCGTCTCGGCCCTGCTAGCCGACTTGCACGATCGCGGCATGCTCGACGAGACGCTGGTGATCTGGATGGGCGACATGGGTCGCACGCCACGGGTGAACAAGGGCGCCGGCCGCGATCACTGGTCGTTCTGCTATTCGGTCCTGATGGCCGGCGGCGGAGTGCGCGGCGGGCAGGTCTACGGCTCTTCCGACCGCAACGCGGCCTACCCATCGACGAATCCCGTGAGCCCCGCCGACCTCACCGCGACGATTTACCATTGCTTGGGCCTCGACCCGCGCGCCCACGTGACCGACCAGCAAGGCCGGCCGATCACGGCCAGCACCGGCGAGCCTGTGCATGGGGTGCTGGGGTAGGACGAGCGTTTACGAGCCGGAAGTGTAAGCGACCGACATTCAGTCGCTTACGCTTCCGGCTCGGATCGCGTTGCCGTATCATGAGTCTTGATGACACGCAAAATTACCACCGCGATTGTTCTAATCATCGTCGCGATTGCCTTGGTGATTCTCGGCTCACACCGCGTATTTCGGCAACGCGAAGCAACGGTCGCGGCTGAACCGCCCAAGAAGCCGGTTGTGTCCGCGCAGGATCAGCTTGACCAACGCTTCGCCACCCAAATTCATCCGTTCCTGGAACGGTATTGCTTCACTTGTCACGGCTCAAAGAAACCAAAGGGCGATTTCGATCTGACCCGCTATTCCAGCGTCTCCGCCATTAAGGCCAACGCCAAGCAATGGGAACTCGTGCTCGAGCGCCTCGAAGCGCAAGAGATGCCACCAGCCGATGCCGAGAAGAAGCCGACAGCCGAAGAGCGCGCTGCCATTGCGTCTTGGATTCACGATCTGCAGAAGTTTGAAGCTGAGAAGAATGCCGGCGACCCCGGCATCGTGCTGGCTCGCCGGCTCAGCAATGCCGAGTTCGATTACACGATCCGTGATCTCACCGACGTGGACATTCGGCCTACGAAAGAATTTCCCGTCGATCCGGCCAACGAGGCGGGCTTCGACAACTCCGGCGAATCGCTGGCCATGTCGCCGGCGCTGTTGAAAAAGTACCTCGCCGCCGCCCGGTTCGTGGCCGATCACCTGGTGCTGAAACCGGAAGGCTTCGTCTTTGCCCCGTACCCAGTCGTCACCGACACCGACCGCGACAAGTACTGCGTCACGCGGATCATCGACTTCTACCAGCGGCATCAGGTCGATTATGCCGATTACTTCCTGGCCATTTGGCGCTTTCAGCATCGCGAGACAGTTGGCAAGCCGCAAGCCACTCTGGAAGACTTCGCCAGCGAAATGCATCTGAGCCCGAGATACGCCGCATTAGTCCTATCGGTCCTATCTAGCCGAGAACAAGCGCCAGGCCCGCTCGGCAAGGTGCAATCGCAATGGGGCGACTTCCCCGCTGATGGCCAGCGCGAAGCCGACGCAAAGCGCGAAGCGCAAAAGCTGCGCGACCTGGTGTTGATGCTCCGCCGCGATCTGGTGCCGAAGATCGAGAAGCTGCAAGCCAAAGGCATTTCGCAAGGCAGCCAGCCGTTCGTGTTGTGGCGCAACGACCAGTTGGCCGCGCTGCACATGCGCTACCGGGGCGAGGCGAAAGGGGACTTGGCCGAAGCGCTTCAGAAATTCTGCCGAGTGTTTCCCGACGCTTTCGTCATCACAGAACGAGCGCCCTTTTATGATCCCGGATCCAGTCCGAATGGCCGGTTCCTGAGCGCCGGCTTCCATCTCATGCACGGACTGTATCGCGACGATGGGCCGCTCTATGATTTGGCACTGAATGATGCCGAGCGCAAGGAGATTGACACTCTGTGGGCGGAATTGCACTTCATCACGCTCGACCCGATGCGGCAGTTCAAGGACTTCATCTTTTTCGAGCGAGCCGAGCCACCACGGTACATAATTGATACCGAATTCGACTTCGCCCGCTCCGAAGACAAAGATGCGATTTCGGAAGCCAAGATGAAGCGACTGGCAGAAGCATATCTAGTGAAAGCGCGAAAGCTTGGGGCGAAGGGCGAGGCTGAGAAAGCCATTGAGAATTACTTCGCGAAGATCTCGGCTCAAATCCGGCAAGTCGAAAAAGCCCATTTGGCTGCGGAACCAAGCCATTTGCAAGCGCTTTTGCGATTTGCGGAACGTGCCTGCCGCCGGCCGCTTTCCCAGGCCGAGCGCGACGATTTGCTGGCGTTCTACTATCAATTACGGCAGCAAGATGAACTTAGCCATGAAGACGCAATTCGCGATTGCATAGCGAGCGTGCTAGTGTCGCCGCATTTCTGCTATCGGCTGCCCTCAGGCCCACCCATTGCCATGGGTGGGCTTTCGGCGATTCCCCTCTCCGATTACGAACTCGCCAGCCGCTTGAGTTACTTCCTCTGGTCCAGCATGCCCGACCCGGAATTGCTCGCTCACGCTGCCGCTGGCGACCTTCACCAACCCGATGTGTTGCTGGCCCAAACCCGGCGCATGCTGCACGACCCCAAGGTTCGCGGCCTCGCCACCGAATTCGCGGCCAACTGGCTCGATATCCGCCGCTTTGAAGAGCACAACGCCGTGGACCGTGAGCGCTTTCCGAGTTTCACCAACGAACTCCGGCACGCAATGTTCGAGGAACCCATTCGGTATTTCCTTGATATCGTGATGCGAAACCGGTCGGTGCTCGATCTGATTTATGGCAACGACACTTTCGTGAACGCCCTGCTGGCGAAGCATTATGGAATCAAGGGAAGTGACGAGCCGCGAGCATCAGCGACCGGAGGACACGACGACTGGCATCACATCCCGGACGCCCGCCCGTATGGCCGCGGCGGTCTGTTGCCCATGGCCGTCTTCCTGACCAAGAACGCACCCGGCCTGCGCACCAGCCCCGTAAAGCGCGGCTACTGGGTCGTTCGCCGCGTGCTGGGCGAGCGCATTCCGCCGCCGCCGCCGTCGGTTCCGGAATTGCCGAAGGACGAAGCGAGCCTGGGCGAACTCACGTTGCCACAACTGCTGGCCCGGCACCGCGACAATCCGAGCTGCTCCGGCTGCCATCGCCGCTTCGATTCTGTCGGACTGGTGTTCGAAGGCTTTGGTCCTATCGGCGAACGCCGCAGCAATGACCTGGGCGGCAAGCCGGTGCAGACGATTGCGCTCTTCCCCGACAGCAAAGAGCGCGAAGGTTTGGAAGGCCTGCGCGATTATCTGCGCGAAAGGCGGCAGGATGATTTTGTCGATAATCTCTGCAAGAAGTTTTTCACCTACGCCCTGGGCCGCAGCCTGCTGGCGACGGATAAGAAGACGCTGGAGGAAATGAAATCGCGGCTGGGGGCAGAGGGATATGCGTTTGGCAGTTTGGTGGAGGTGATTGTGATGAGCCCGCAGTTTCGGAATAAGAAGACCGCTGCCGTACACGATGAGTAAGAGACATGAAAACGAAGCAACGCGTCCGCAAAGTTATTCTGTCCGATCCCGAATGGGAGCGTATGAAATCCGCGCGCCGCAATCTCAAGCACGACGACGCGGTGCAGGAAAGCGCTTTTCTTCAAAAGCAGTTCTATCAATTATGGGGGCATGTCGTGCCGAAGTCCCCGGTCGATCTAAACGAAGTTTTGCGGACTCTCATCCGGAAGAGAATACCGTTCGTTCTCACCGGAGCGCATGGCATCGGCGGCTGGACTGGCCGGCCGAGAGCCACGAAAGATGTGGACATTCTTGTCAAGGCGGGAAGAAACAGGACGCGAGCCGTAAATGCAATCAAGGCGATCTATCCCGAGTTGGAGGCGCGTGACTTCACCGGCATGACGGCCTTTTTTGTTCCCGGCGAAAAGGAATCGGTTATCGATGTAGTTTGTCCACGCCGGGCCGACCTGGAAGAGACGCTGCAAAACCCTACTTGGACAGAGAACAAAGAAGAAGGTTTGCGTTACCGAGTGCCCTCCTTGGAAGAGGCTTTGGCGAATAAGTACGGGGCCATGCTCTCGCCGATAAGGAGCATTACCAAGCGACAGATGGATATGGTAGACTTTTCATGGATGGTCGTTCATTCGACAGACGAAGGTCAACAACCCATCGACCTTAAGCGCCTCGCTGCCCTGGGTGAAATGGTCTGGCCCGGGGGTGGAGGTAAGGAAATCCTGCGCCTCGTCGGAGACGTGAAAGCCGGTAAGGCAATTAATCTCGACTCGCTTGGATGACTCAACCTCCCATTGAGAACCGATACAATGAAGGGTATGCAACCAGTCGTCTCTCGCCGCAGGGTCCTCAAGGGCCTCGGCGTCACCATGGCTCTGCCCTGGCTCGAATCGCTGCCGGTGTGGGGCGGCGAGCCCAGCGCCGCTTCGGCGCCGCCGCAGCGCTTTGCCGCGCTCTTCATGGGCAACGGCATCAACCAGAAGCACTGGTGGGCTAAGGGCTCCGGGGCCGAAATGGAACTCGGCAAGAGCCTGGAGCCGCTGGCGCCGGTTCGGTCGAAGCTCAACGTTGTCTCCGGTTTGTTCAACAAAGCCGCCACCGGCGTCGGCATTCATCCGGGACAGACGGGCAATATCCTTTCCGGCGCTCGGCTACAGAAAGGCGCGGTGCTGCATGGCGGCGTGAGCATGGATCAGGTGCTCGCCGCTCGCTTCGCCGATGAAACCGCACAACCGAGTCTGGTTCTCGGCTGCGAGCAGCCAATCACCGGCTATCACGAAACCAATTTCTCGATGGCCTACAGCTCGCACATCTCCTGGCAGGACGCGGATTCGCCCGTGCCCATGGAAGTTTATCCCTCATTGGCATTCGATAGCCTGTTCGACAATCAGGGCAGCCGGCGAACATGCAGTATCTTGGACCGCGTGCAGGAACAAGCGAAATCGTTGCAGAATCAAGTGAGCGGCTCGGACAAGGCGAAGATCGATGAGTATCTGACCAGCGTGCGCGAGGTCGAGAAACGCGCGGACAAAATGCGGAACTCGAAACTCCCGGTTGCTAAGGCTCCCGGCTCGCCCAAATTTGTGAGACCCCCAAACGGCCTTCCCGAAGACATTCGCGAGCACATGCGGCTCATGTGCGATATCATCGCGCTGGCATTTCAAACTGATAAGACGCGCGTGGCGACGTTGTTACTGTGCCGCGATCTTTCCGGGCTCTTTTATCCCTTCCTAAATGTTCGTTCGGCCCATCATCCGGCTTCGCACGACGACGAATCCGATGCGTATGAGCGGATTACGACCTATTACGTAAGCCAACTGGCCTACCTCGCCGGCCGTCTGGCGGAAATGAAGGAATGCGATTCGACCGTTCTCGACAACTCCTGCCTGATGTTCCTTTCCAATATGTGGTCGGGTAGCCGGCATGATTCGACGAAGGTGCCGCTGCTGCTGGTCGGCGGCCTCGGCGGCAAGCTTGCCACCGGCCGGGTGCTCGATTACACCGCTCGCGGCGACGAAAATCGCAAACTCTGTAGCCTGTATGTCTCCCTCCTGAACCGAATGGGCGTGCCGGCCGAACGCTTCGGCGACGCCACGGCACCGCTGGCCGGGCTGTAATGACGCTCTTAGAAAGCTCAGGGACGGCAGTCCCTGGGCTCTAATATTTGCAACAAATCTGACGCCGGCGGGTATACCTTTCTTGACATTCGTCTCTCTCCTTTTGCCAAGGTGCCTGATGAACCTGCGAAATGCTTTAATCGCGGTCTGTGCCTACGGTTGTCTTCTCGCTTCTGGAGCCATCCTGGCAGAAGAGCCGCAGATCAAAGCCGTTGGCGACAAGGTTCCCAACAGCAACTCGCTCCGCGATATTCGCGGCAATCGCCGAGCCCTCCACGACTTCAAAGGACACAAGGCGCTGGTCATTGCATTCCTTGGCTGCGATTGTCCAGTTTCCAACCTCTATTTGCCGGAGTTGATCGCGCTAGAGAAGAAATACCGCGAGCAAGGGGTCCAGTTTCTTGCCGTATACCCGAACGAGAATGAGGACCTGGAACAGATTGCCTGTCATTCGCGTGATCGCGACACGCCGTTTCCCGTGTTGAAAGACGGGGGGCAGAAGCTGGCGCAGTCTCTGCGTTTGGAACGCGTGCCATCCGTCGCGCTGGTCGACGCCGAATTCGTGTTGCGCTATCGAGGCCGCGTGGATGATCGCTACGGCGTGGCTTCTAAACGGCCCAAGGCTACCCGTGAAGATCTCGTTCAAGCTATCGACGAAATCCTGGCCGGCAGAAAAGTGACGGTTCCGGAAACTGAAGCCGATGGCTGTGTCATCAGCCGTACGCGCAAGGCGAAGCCGGCAGACACGATCACGTATGCCAAGCATGTTGCTCCCGTCCTGCAGGCCCGCTGCCAGGCATGCCACCGGCCGGAGCAGATCGCGCCGTTCTCGCTGCTGACTTATGAAGACGCCAAGAAACATGGCCCCATGATTCAGGAAGTTGCCGAAGAGCGACGCATGCCGCCCTGGCATGCCGACCCGCGTTACGGCCACTTCGCCAATGATCGCCGGCTGTCGCGTGCGGAGATCGACACCATTGCCGCCTGGGTCGCCGGCGATATGCCGAAAGGCGACGAGGCCGACTTGCCTAAGCCCATAACCTGGCCCAAAGGCTGGGTCCACGGCCAACCTGACATGATCTTCGACATGCCGCAAGAGTTCGAAGTCCCGGCCACCGGTACGGTGCCCTACAAGAACTGGATGATCGATCCGAAGTTCACCGAAGACAAATGGGTACAAATCGCAGAGTGCAGGCCCGGCGCAGCGGGCGTGGTACATCATGCCGTCGTCTACATTCATGTGCCCGGCCAGACCGGGCCGGTGGCCCGTGACGGCAGCCTCACAATCCTGGTCGGTTGGGCACCGGGTGACCTCGGTTTGGTCTTGCCGCCGGGCACAGCGCTCAAGGTTCCGAAGGGCTCGAAGTTCCGGCTCGAAATGCACTACACGCCCAACGGCACAGCCGTGAAGGACCGCACGCAGGTCGGCATCACCTTCGCCAAGGAGCCGCCGAAGTTCGACCTTACCCAAAGCGAGTTCGCCAACATGGCCATCGCGTTAAAGCCGAATGACCCGCACTACAAGGCCGAGGCCACATTTCGCCTCCGGGCCGATGCACGGTTGGTTACCCTGTCACCGCACATGCACTGGCGCGGCAGCGATTATCTTTACGAAGCCATTTATCCGGATGGAAAAAAGGAAACCATCCTCTCGGTGCCGCGCTGGGATTTCAACTGGCAGAGCGTCTACCGTTTCCAGGAACCGCTGAAGTTGCCGAAGGGCACAAAGTTGCACGCTGTCGCGCACTGGGATAACTCGGCCAACAATCCACTCAATCCAGACCCTAGCAAAAAGGTCCTCTTCGGCCTGCAAAGCTGGGAAGAGATGATGGTGGGCTACGCCACGTTCGTG
>DATGHS010000214.1:0-14381 GCA_035307785.1 Gemmataceae bacterium | reverse complement strand
GATGTTCGCCGGCTTCAGGTCGCGGTGGATGATGCCGCGGCTGTGAGCATAGGCCACCGTGTTGCACACGTCGATGAAGTGGCGCAGAAGTTGGCGGAATGAGAGACTGGCGAAGTCACCCCGAACCCCTGTCCCCTCACTCCCGCGGGGCGAGGGCGGATTGTGGAATTTCCGGATCGCTTCTCGCAGGGTCTCGCCTTCGATGAAGCGCATGGTGTAGCACGGTCGGCCGTCGGCGGCGTTGCCAATGCTGTGGACCGGCACTACGCCTGGATGCTCCAGGCCGCTGGTGATTTCCGCCTCGCGGCGGAAGCGTTCCAGGGCGTCGTCGCGGTGGCTATGGCGGCTTTGGATCAGCTTCAGGGCGACTTGGCGGCCGAGAGTTTCGTCATCTGCTTTCCAGACTTCGCCGAGGCCGCCCTTGGCGTGGAAGCGCAGATTGCGGAATTTCGATTGCGTGGCTAGATCGGCAATTGCCGGAATGTCATCGTTTTTTTGCGCTCCGCCATCTTCATGCTTTGTCTCTGCCTCCGTCGGCGTCGCCAGCAGTTGCGATGCCTTGATCTGCTCCGCGATGCGCTCCTTCAGCGTGTCCAGCAGCTCCGGGCAGTCGCGGCAGAGTTCTTCCGGCGTGACCGGCGTTCCCTTTTGCCGCTGGAGTTCCCAGTCGATGAGCAGTTCATCCACGCTGGGCCGGTAGGCTTCGGTATTCATGGTGCGGCCTCGAACAAGATCATGCCATGCATTTGTCTTGAATTGAAACGTGGCCCAAAAAGTGGGGCTCTAAGTTGCGTTAATACTATTCATCATTAATTGGTGTGCAATGAAAACTATGGCAAAATGCGTGTTGACTACCTGTCGCCGGAAGTAATACACGTCGCCACGCAATTAAGGCATGGCATGGCAAAAAGAAGTGCCGCGACACGCCGCCCCAGTGTTGAAACCCGGCCGGTTTTGTTTCTTCAGAACGGCGAAGCCGAAACGCAAAGCGAAGTAATAAAAATAAGCCGACCCGACACCCGCCGCTTGGTCAGCCACTATCATCCACCGGCACTTCACGAAGGCGATCCCGCGTTGTGCCTCTTCCGCGATACCGGTGTTGGGATTACTTCATGTACCGATGCCCGCATTTCGCGGCCGCAGTTGTAATTGCCGCATTTCGCTGTCACCGCCGTCACGGGGCCGCGTTTGTCGCCACAAGTCATTGTGGCGAAATATGTTGCATAGGTGACGGCAATCATGGCGCGGCTGTCATTTCGCTGTCACGGTGCCGTCACCTTTTCAGACTTGTGACAGCGACGTGACAGCCAGGTGACGGCGAATTGGTCCAATCGCTGTCACGCCTTAAGTGTCTATTTGATAAAAGGTTACGTCGATTGATTCGCCGCCGTGACAGCGGTGACAGCGGTTTTCAGAAACTGATTAGCAGTGACTTCGCTGCTCGGTTTTCATTCCTTCGAATGGGTAACGAAAACCGCGCTCCATTCCCATGATGTTCGTGAATTGCCCCGATCCAGGCTGCCAGCCAGGTAAATTACGGCATCGGTCAGTCCTAATGAGGCGTTCCGGGTGCGATTTCTGGCCAGGACGCTAACTCGCTCAGCCTTCCCGGTATGCCCATCCGATCCGTTTACTCCGCCGGACGGCCTCCGCGCCTTGCATCGAGCTTTAGCCCCGGTTCTTCATCCTCCGGCGCATAGGCCAGCACTTGCAGGAAGACCTCGCGGCCCTGGAAGATGCCCTCGACGTTGATGTACGGCCCTTCGGGCGCATTGAGGCCCAGGGCGTTCCAGCCCAGGTCACTGACGGACTCAAACTGCTCCCGAAGCCGTTCCAAATTAAGCCAAAAATCTGGCACCACGACTTCGCCATCGCAGGCTCCGCCGACCAGTTCCACCGGCGTCGGGAACACCAAGACTTCCCAGAATCCCTCTTCCTGGCAGTAGCGCAGGCCCAATGGTCCCATTGGGCTCTCGGCTTCGATACAGCCGGTTACCGCATCCAGCAGTAATTCCAACCAGTCGTGGTTCTCGATGTCGGAGCCATCCTGTTGCCTGTGAAAGAACTGCCGTCCTTCCTCGTACCGACGGTCGAACTCCAGCCGGTTTTCCTGGAACAACCGCGCCAGGTCGTGTTCGCCATGCTCTTCCAGGGCCGCCAGATACAGTGCATCCCATTCGTCATGGCAGCGCTGCATGGCCTTCCGGTACTCGGGCGGTACGTCGGCCCCCAGCGCCGAGGCATCTTCGTCGAGCCCGTACTTCCGCCGGATCGTCTCCAAATGTTCTTCGACCAGGCGCAAGGCCTCCGGGGCGCGTTCGTCCGTGATCAAGTCAAAAATCTGGGCGACCAGGAAGAGGCCGGCCTCCGCCGGCACGGAGCCAGAAGCAAGGATTGCACGGTAGACGGCCAGGTGTTCCTGCGGGGAGGATTGCGGCGTCAAGCTGGCCCAGGTTTCGTGCCAGGAAGGCGGCGTCGGCGTGGCTGCGGCGATTTCCGTTAGCTTGGCATTTACGGCGCGATAGAACGGGTAGTCGTACTTCTGATTCGACATATTCGACGCTCCGACTTGCAACCCTGTCCACGTTCACATCGGCACTACAGGGGCCTCCTGGCAAAAGGCGCGCCCAAGACAACCAACTACTTGCAATCTACTACTTCCGCCGCCGGAGAGCTGGGCGCACGACCTGACCGAGGGTGTTCGGCGGCACCACGGCACCGGCTGCGAATACCTGCGCGTGGCGACGAAGAGATTCAAAGAGATCGTAGAATTATGGCGTCGGGCCAGATCGATCAGCATCAACGTGGCGATAGAGGTTGTTCGATTTCTGGGTCGCTCATCCTAAATGGGGTGGAGCGAAATCGCCATTTCGCGGTATTCTGGTCGCTTGTACTTTCCCTCCATCGCAAAGGATTGCCAATGACGACGCTGGTTTGGCGCTGGGTGCGTATCGCGCTTCCCGCAATTGCGGTTCCACTGCATCTGATTTCATCCGGTGATTTGCTCGGGCAGCCGGATTACCGCCATCTGGATGCCCCGGCTCAACGGCTGATCACTGCGGTGAAACCCACGCCGGCCGAACTGCGCTGGCAGCAAGTACCCTGGGAATTGGACCTGCAAGAAGCCATCGTTGCGGCCCGAAAGGAAAAGCGGCCCATTTTCTTGTGGGCAGCGGGGGGCCGAAATCGCGATGGCGTGCCGCTCGAGCGCTGCTGAGGCTATGCCGCAGGGCTCCGTGCGGGCCCATTGAATGACGCCGCGGTGGTGCGGAAAGTGGCCGAGAATCTTGTCCCCGTTGCCCTCAACGCCAACCGGATACCCAACGACGATGCCGGCCGTTTTTTCCGCGCGATCATGCAGCAGAGCCACTGGCCGCAAGGGATTTGGATCGCATCGCCGGAAGGGAAAGTTCTGGCGTTCAACTACTTTCAAGCAAAAAGCGGCGAAGCGCCCGCTCAATCGAAAGCCCGCTGGGTCCAAGAAACGCTCACCGCCGTTGACGCCGGTCTCCAGGCATTCGGCCCGATCGAAGCCCGCAGGTTACAAGTCCATGACCCTATGCCCGACCGAGGTTGTGGTTACTGCCCCACAGGAGTCCGGTTGGCGGTTTATGCCCGCTTTCTCAAAGATGGTAGGTCCGATGGCGACCCGGTGGTCGATAGCGTCACGATTCCAGCGGACGAATGGAAGCCCTTTGGTGCCAAGGACGCGACCGTGGGGGCCAACTGGACGATCCCAGAAACGACGGCGCGGCGGCTCGCTCCGGTGCTGTCTCCCATCACCGACAGCATTTACACTCCGCAAGCCGCCGATGCGAAGGTGGCCCAATTTCAGGCTCGTGTTCAATCGGTCGAGCCGGAGCGAATCTGGATTCGATACACGGGAAATCTGGAGTCGCTGCACTACCGTGACGGCGACCCGAAGATGCCAATTCGGGCTGCCGCTTCGGCCGAAGGATTTGGCGAATGGGACCGCACTCAAAATCGAATGACCGCCCTGGTGTTGGTCTTTCGCGGCAGCTACCGCAATGTACCACCCTGGGACCAGCCAAAGGGAACGGGGGGCGTCGTGGAATGGCGCTTGGAGCGAGCGGGTAAGAGGTAAGTAAACGCTGACCGGGATTGGCGGCCTCGCCTCCGGCATGATCATCGAATCGGAGAATCGTCTCAATGTCGAGCGACGCTGTCGAACCTACCTTCTCGCGCGGTCGGGAACGTCTGATCCTGCTCGTCCTGGCCGCGGTGCAATTCACCAGCATCGTGGACTTCGTGGTGGTGATGCCACTCGGCCCTGTGCTGGAGCGGGAACTCGGCTTGACGCCGGCGCGATTCGGCCTCATCGTCTCATCCTACACCTACGCCGCCGGCTTTGCCGGCCTCCTTGCGTCCATGATCCTTGATCGTTTTGCGCGCCGCACGGCGTTCCTCGTGCTCTACGCCGGTTTCCTGACTGGCACGTTCGCCTGCGGCCTGGCCCCAAACTACGAATGGCTCTTGGCCGCGCGCGTGCTCACGGGCGTCTTCGGCGGCATTCTCGGCGGCATGGCGATGGCGATCGTCGGCGACGTGTTCCACGAAAACCGACGCGGCACGGCCACGGGAACGCTCATGTCAGCGTTTGCCCTGGCCTCCGTGATAGGCGTGCCGGCCGGCTTGACGCTCGGCCAGACATTCGGCTGGCACGTGCCGTTTCTTACGCTCGCCATCCTGGGAATCCCCATCTTCTTCGTGGCCGCCATGGCGCTGCCACGTCTCGACGCGCACCTGAACTCGAAACGGGAACATGCGCATTCGTTCGCGCAATTGCGCGCCATGTTTACGGAACCGAATCACCTGCGGGCGTTCGCGCTGACCGTGTCGATGATGTTCGGGGTTTTTACCGTAATTCCCTTTCTCAGCCCCTACCTGGTGTCGAACGTCAAGATTCCGGAAAATCGTTTGGCCGTGGTCTACATCGCGGGCGGCGTGCTAACACTGGTCGGCTCGCCAATAGCCGGTAGACTCGCGGACCGCTTCGGCAAGCTGCTGGTCTACCGCAGCGCGGCGCCGCTCCTGGCGCTCGGGCTCCTGGTGGCCACCAATCTACCGCCGGTACCGCTTGTACTCGCAGTGCTCGTGATGGCCTTGGTGATGCTCTGCAATGCGAGCCGTATGGTGCCGGCCATGGCCATAATAACGTCTAGCGTCGCGCCGCACCGCCGCGGCGGGTTCCTCGGCGCCAACGCGGCCGTGCAACACGTCTCCGCGGGCCTCGGCGCGTTCGTGGGCGGATTCATTCTCACGAAGGCCCCGGACGGCACGATCGAACACTATCCTGTCGTTGGCTTTCTCGGCATTGCGGCGACACTACTCAGCCTCTGGCTGGCGGGGCGCATTCGCATCGTCGATGCACACCACGGCACCAGCGCGCCCGAGTCCCTGGCCGCCGCGGCGCAGGGGAACCTAGATGCCGACGAGCCCATCACCGCTGCGGAAATATGATGAGAGCGGAAGAAGTGAGCTGAAACGCCGGCAGTTTGGATACATTTACTTCCTGACGACGGTGAACCCTCAGAATCTGCCTGAAAAAACAAAGGGTTCCCGTTAGATTCCATTTGATGTGCGCCCCCCGCAAAAAACGGGCGCCGTACAGACCGTTCGCGGCGTTAACGATCGGATGTTATGGCCCAGTCGGGTTCCTCACGTTCCCCGCTTCGCCTCCAGTTCTTGCCATCGAGAATAGAGTGCTTCCACGGTCCGTTGTGATTCTTCGAGTCGCCGACATGCCTCCGTCAAGGCAACATGGCCAACTTGCGCGGCAAGTTCCACTTCGGCCTGTCGCGCCGCGACCGATTCTTCAGCGGATAGGATCGCGGCCTCCATCTGCTCCATCTCTTGTTGCTCGCGGTAATTCAACTTCTTCGACTTCGTACTTCGCAGATCGAATCTCGGCTTGCTCTCGATCAAAGGCTTTTGCATTTCGGTGCTGGCGGTCGTTGCCCGCTCATACGCGCTCAGCCATTGGCCAACGTTGCCGTACAATGCCGAACCGCCCCGACCATCAAGACCAATCACCTCCGTACACAGCCGATCCAGCAGGTCGCGGTCGTGGCTGACAACCACGAGAGCGCCTGGGAAATCCGCTAGACTGTCTTCCAATGTTTCCAGAGCTGAAATGTCGAGATCATTCGTAGGTTCGTCGAGGAGCAGTAAATCAGCGGGTTTCAGCATCAATTGGGCAATCCGAACGCGAGCCTGTTCTCCGCCGGACAGCGCGCTCACTTGCAGATCCAGCTGCTCGGCTTGAAAAAGGAATTGTTTGGCCCACGCCGCAACGTGAAGTTCGCGTTCGCGGTATTGCACCGTATCGCTGTTAGGGCTAAGCACTTGTCGCAATGTGGCCGTTTGGTCCAGCGTTGTCCGACCCTGTTCGAACATGACGGCTCGCAGACTTTCTGCGCGGGTGACCGTGCCGGCGTCCGGTTCAGTTTCTCCCGCCAGCACGCGCAACAGCGTGCTTTTGCCGCTGCCGTTGGGACCGAGCAAGCCGACCTTCGTTCCAGGAACAAGTGCGATATTCAATTCAGAGAAGAGCGGCCCGCTACCGAGCGTTTTGGCGATGCCTTCCGCCAAAAGGAGCTTGCGCGTCTGACGGCCGCTGGCCACGAAATCGATGCCTGCGGTACCGGCCGCCGCGGTTCGATATTTCAATTCCGCCAGATCTTCGCGCCGCTGGGCGGCGGCGTCGATGCGCGCCGCGGACTTACGCGTCCGCGCCCGCGCCTTGTGGGCGAGCCAGTCGGTTTCGCGTCGTACCTGGTTCGCGACCGATTGTTGTTGTCGGGCCTGCGTCTCCAAGAATTCCTCACGGCGGCCGGAAAAATCGTCGTAAGAACCGGGAGCGCGGAAATAGCCAGCGGGGTAAACGCGGTTGATTTCCATCACCTCATCGACGACGGCACGCAAAAACGCCCGATCATGCGTGGCGACGAGATAGCCAAATGGGGCGTCGCGCAGCAGACGTTCCAGCCAGATGATGCCCGGCAAATCGAGATGGTTGGTCGGTTCGTCGAGCAGAAGAATATCCGGCCGGCGGACTAGCTCACGTGCCAGAGATAGCCGCTTGCGCCAGCCGCCGGAAAGCGTGTACGCTGGCTGTTCGGGATCGGCGAAGCCGGCCTGAGTCAGTGTGATCGCGATACGTGTTTCGCGTTCGTGCTCCTCGATGTGCACTTCGTCCGCTAAAGCGGCACGCAACACTTCGCCGACAGTCAGTCCAGTCGCAAACGAATCGTCTTGAGCAACATAGCCGATGCGCGCGGACCGGCGGGCCGAGCGTGTGCCGGCGTCGGGATCTTCACGGCCGGCCAGAAGTTTCAACAGCGTCGACTTGCCGGCTCCGTTTGGTCCGATCAACCCGACGCGTTCGCCGGCTCGCAGATCAAGCGACAGGTCGGTAAACAGCGGACGCGGACCGTAACTTTTGGTCAATCCTTGGAGGCTCAGCAAAACGGACATACTTGGCCCTGACTCCGGTACGGCTCGTCACGCAGCACACAGCCGCTTATCTTCATCCTATGGCCGCAGCCGCAACGCTCAATTAGCCGCAAGTCAGGTTGCGCGGACGAGGCGGGCCGACGACGGGGGCGGCTGTACCTGGGCTTACGCCATGGCCATCACTTCGACTGGAGGTTGCAAGGAATGCTGACGATTTACCTTGATGCCGACGCCTGTCCGGTGAAGGATGAGGTTTATCGCGTCGCCCGTCGCTACAAAATACCGGTGAAGGTTGTGGCGAACGCACCGCTGAGGGTGCCGGTCGATTCCGGTGGAAATGATCGTCCGCACCGGCTTCGGTGCAGCGGATGACTGGATCGCCGAGCAGGCCGGGCCCGGCGATATCGTGATTACCAGCGACATCCCGCTGGCCGCCCGTAGTCTGGCCAAAGGAGCCCGTGTTTTGGATGCGAAGGGCCGCGCGATCACGGACAACGAAATCGGCGCGGCTCTGGCGATGCGCGACCTGATGGTTGAACTGCGACAAAGCAGTATTGCCACCGGCGGCCCGGCACCGATGACGGCGAAGGATCGCTCGCGATTTTTGTCCAAACTTGACGAGACCGTGCACGCTGTCCGACGCGAATACACAAAGGTCTGACGCGCCGCGGCCGAGCCATCGCATCTGTCGAAGGCATAAGGAGCATCCGCTAGGATAAACAGGCTTTTCACGGGGCACAGATCGAGGCGCGCAGCGCCAACGAGCACCGCAGAAACTGAGCTAATCGATATCACCTAAGGCACGAAATATGAAGTCGTTCAGACAATCCCGAACCACGCACTTGCAAACTCAGTTCAAATTCCGCTAACTTTTCGTCGGCAATTCTTTGGACAGGATAATCGGCGAGCCGGTACAATCACCCGTAACCAGTTTTAGTCTCCGGCATATGGTGTTCCGTCCGTGCAAGACCTCGACCGCAAAGTCCGGCTCTACCAGCAGGCGCTTCCCAAGTTTTCGGAAGACATTCAGCTTGCCTGCGATTATGTCGAACCTGATGCCGCCAGTTCGCTTACCAAGTCGCGCATCGTGATGGAGAAACTGCTGATCGACGTTTACCAGCGCGAAATGGGGCATGAGCCGAGAAAGCCACTGCTCGGCGAAATCCTCAACGACAACCAATTCACGCGCAAGCTCGACCGGCGAATTCTTTCGCGCATGAACGCCATCCGCGATATGGGAAACCTCGGCCCGCACGGCGAGCGCGTGGAAGCCAGCGACGCGGCCCGGGTGCTGGATGACTTGTGCGTGATTCTGGATTGGTATCTGCAACATTACACTCAAGGCATTAGCGGCTCCGGCTCGAAAACAGGATTGTCATCAGAAAGCGGCACGCGACCTCGGCGGCAAAAGAAGCTATCAGCCAATATCTTCGTGCGCAATGCCGGATGCAGCGTTGTTGTTGCCTTGTCGCTGCTGGTTGCAGTCTTGAGCATCCCGTTGTTGTCGCGGATGACGCGGACCGGCCCCATTCCCACCACCAGGCCTCCCGAGGGCCAATCGGCCCCCTTCAAGGGCTCCATCGACATTCTCGTCTGGGAAAAAGGCAACCCGGAACGGATGGGAAAACATTTGCACCAGGCGGGAGTGCTGCCGCTTCTGGGGCCAAAAAGCAAAGTCAACAAGGGCGATGGCCTGCGCATTGAGGCGGAACTCAACCGGCCCGGGTACATGTACATTGTCTGGCTCGACGCCGGCGGGTCGGTTTCGCCGGTTTATCCGTGGCAGGATCACCGATGGGACAAGCTCCCCGCCGACCAGAAAAAACGCGAGCGGCTAAGCTGGCCGGAGAACACAAGCGGCTTGCCGGTGCAAATGGACCCCGGCCCATCGGGTGTTGAATCGCTTATCCTGCTGGTGCGCGAAGAACCGTGGCCGAGCGACAGGAACATGGCGACACTGTTCACTGGCCTGCCGAAGCCGGCAAAGGTCCGAATGATCAAAGGGGAGATTCCAAAAGTCGCCGTCTGGTTCGAAAACGGCGAAATTGTGCGCGATGAACCTGACCGCGGAGCCATCAACTCCAAGCGCATCATGGACCCCAGCGACCCGACACTGTACGTGCAAAACCTGCTGAAGGAAAAACTGAAACCGGAGTTCCCTTACAGCCGGGCCGTGTGCTTTTCGGTGCAGGGGGAGTGAGACAATTCAAGCCCGTAGGCGACTCTTCGAGCCGGCGGGGTTTTGGAAAAGATGTTCGTGGAATTATTGAGGTATCGCCATGTCACTTGTCCTTCGCCCATTGTTCGCGCTGCTGCTGCTTGGCGTGAGCTTGCCGCGCGCCTTCGCCCAGGAGCCGACGCCGCCGAAATTGACGCCGGAAGAGCAGCAGCTGGCGGAGGAGGGCGGCAAGCTGTACCGCCAGGGCCAACGGTTAAATGATCGTGGTCAGCCAGCGGAAGCTATTGTCAAATGGCGCCAGGCCCTGGAGATTTTTCAAAGGCTCTATCCGCCGGTAAAATACCCCAACGGACACCCCGACCTTTCCAACAGCCTCACCAACGTGGCTTGCGCGCTCAAAGACATGGGGCAGGCGAACAAGGCGTTGCCATTGTTCGAGCAAGCCTTGGCCATGGATCGCAAGCTGTACCCGGAGTCGAAGTATCCTGACGGGCATCCTAACGTCGCGATCAGCCTCAACAACCTCGCCAGCGCGTTCGCCGACATGGGCCGCCCGGATAAGGGCCTGCCCTACTATGAACAAGCGCTGGCCATGCGCCGCAAACTCTACCCGGAGGCCAAATTCCCCGATGGCCATACCGACCTGGCGCACAGCCTAAATGATATTGGCACATTGCTCTACAGGATGGGCCAAGCTGCACAGGGGCTGCCATATTGCGAAGAAGCACTCGCCATGCGTCGCAAGCTCTACCCGAAGAGCAAATATCCGGATGGGCACGCTGACATCGCCCTAAGCCTCAACAATACTGGAAGCTTGCTCTGCGCCGTGGGTCGGCCAGACAAAGCCTTGCCCTACCGCGAAGAAGCCTTGAGCATGCGCCGCAAGCTATATCCGAAATCGGAATATCCTGACGGGCACCCCAATTTGGCTATCAGCCTGAACAACCTTGCGTTCGTGCTTTACTCAATGGGTCAAAGCGACAAGGCCCTGCCCTATTTTGAGGAAGCTCTGGCCATGCGCCGCACGCTCTATCCGGAATCGAAATACCCCAATGGCCACCCCGACATCGCTAGCGGCCTGAGCAACGTGGCCGGTGTACTTAAGAAAATGGGTCGGCCAGACAGCGCGTTGCCGTATTATGAACAGGCTCTGGCCATGCGCCGCAAACTTTATCCAGAGTCGCAATACCCGAGTGGCCATCCTTCCGTGGCAGACAGCCTTAACAACCTGGCTTCCGGCCTCTGTGACTTGGGCCAAGTAGACAAGGCCTTGCCCTTTGTCGAGCAGGCCTTGGCCATGTGCCGCAAGCTCTACCCCGAGTCAAAGTACCCTAACGGCCATCCCGACGTTGCGCTGGCATTCCAAAACCTTGGCGATGCGCTGAACGACATGGGGCAACTGGAGCAGGCCCAGGTTCCGTTAAAGCAAGCAGTGGACATGTACCACAAGCTCTATCCCGATTCCAACTACCCGGACGGCCACCCACAACTTGCCCACTGCATGAACGCGTTTGCTGATTTGCTGGATGCGATGGGGCAAGCAGAACAGGCAAGGCCCTATTACGAGCAAGCGTTGTCCATTCGCCGGAAGTTTTTCCCGCCAGCCAAATACCCCAACGGCCACCCCGATTTGGCAACATCGATTGGGAACATGGGTCATGTATTTTTGAGAATGGGGCAGAGCGACCGGGCGCTGACTTATCAGGAACAAGCCCTCGCGATGAACCGGAAATTGTACCCGGAGGGGAAATATCCTGACGGTCATCCCAACCTGGCTATCAGCCTGAATAACCTGGGTTACGAGCTCCAAGCCACGGGCCGGCCCAATCAGGCCAAGCCTTACTATGAGCAAGCCCTGGACATGCAGCGCAAACTCTACTCGCAGTCGAAGTACCCCAATGGCCATCCTGAAATTGCGAATAGCCTGAACAATCTCGGCTACGTTTTGAACGGAATGGATCGGCCGCAGGAAGCGTTGCCATACTATGAGCAAGCGCTGGCTATGAGAGAGAAACTGTACCCGCCTTCCACATACCCCGAGGGCCACCCCGACTTGGCGGACAGCCTCAACGGTTTGGCTTACACGTTGCAGTCCGTCGGGCGGGCGCAGGAAGCGCTATCTGCTTATAAGAAAGCCATTGCTATGTTCCGGAAACTGTACCCGGAGTCCAAGTTCCCCGAGGGCCATCTTAACATAGCCAAGAGCTTGGCCAATTACGGCATAATGTTGGCCGAAATGGGCGAGGCGGAAAAAGCGCGGCCCTACAGTGAGCAGGCCTTGAAAATGCAGCAGAGACTGGTCCGGCAGCAATTGCTCACCGCGGCAGAGTCTGCGGCGTTCGACGCGCTTTCGGTGCAACCCTTGCGCCGGGATCGTTACCTGAGCGTTAGCCGGTCAGCCGATATCCCTCCAGATCAGGTTTACAAAGCCGTCTGGCCGTCGCGCTCGATGCTGACGCGCATTCTGGAAGCTCGCCATGCCAGCGCCCGCGCCGCCGGCACTGAGGCCGCCGCCAAGCGCGATGAGCTTCGCGGCAACTACCGACGCATTGAGCAATTGCTGCGCGACACGCGCCTGGACAAGGACGAACGCGAAAAGTTGCTGCGCGACTATGCCGACAAGAACGATAAGCTGGAACGCGAGATCATCGCCGAAGTTCCCATCCTTCAACAATGGAAGGATCGCGATGCTTTGGAGCCAAAGGATCTTTCGGCAGCATTGCCGGCGAATGTGGTGTTCCTCGACGTCGTTCACTATGTGTACATTCAGTTCGAGCACGATGAGAACGACAAGGTCATCCAAAAGCGGACACCCAGCTACGCGGTATTTGTTGTTTCCACTCCCGCCAACCTGGCTTCCACGAAGGACGACCGAGCAACCGTGGCCCGCATCGAGCTCGGCAACGCCAAAGAGATCGACGACGCCATCAGCACCTGGCGCGCGGCCATTCAATCCCGGGAGCCGACAGCCGCGGCGGCCCTCCGCTTGCGGGAATTGGTGTGGGACAAGCTGGCCCCGCACCTGCGGGCCGGCACGAAATCGCTCTACATCGCTTGCCCGGATGGCGACCTGGCGCGCATGCCCTGGCCGGCGTTGCCCATTGGCAAGGACAAGGTCCTGCTCGAAGAATATACCGTCGCTGCCGTCCCGCACGGAGCGTTTCTGCTGGAACAACTGAAGTCTCCGCCGAAATATCAAGGTCCCGAAAACGTGCTGGCGTTGGGACAGGTGGCGTACAACTCCGACACCTGGCCGCAATTGCCCGGAACTGCAGTCGAACTGAAATCGTTGGCCTTTCGTTCCCCGGTAACGCTAACCGGTGCCGATGCGACTTCCGACCGGCTCATGGCCGAGCTTTGCAAGGTTCGATTTGCCCACCTGTCCACGCACGGCTTCTTCGACGTCGATTCGTTCACGAAGCAGAAGAAGCGCGAAGCTGAGGAGTTCAAGAGGCGGCAATTCGGCGAGGAGAAATACCGCGTCATCTCAAAGAACCCGGAGGGGTTCGTTGGCCTGGTACTGACCAATGGCGAAATCCTAACCGGCCTCCGCCTCGTCGATCAACCGTTGGAGAACTTGAAGCTCGTGACCCTTTCCGCTTGCGAAACCGGTCTCGGTGAATACACCGGCGGCGAGGGTGTGCAAGGCTTGCAACGAGCGTTCCACCTCGCCGGCTGCCCGAATGTGGTGGCTTCGCTGTGGAATGTGAATGACTCCGCCACCGCGGCGCTGATGGCCAAGTTTTACCACGAAATGTGGGTCAACAAGAAGCCGCCACTGGAAGCGCTTCGCGAAGCGCAACTGACGATTTACCATCATCCGGAGTTGATTCCGCAACTGGCCGGCGAACGCGGTGCGCCGAACCAGAAGCAGGTGCTGGAGCTATCACCGGAGGAACTGAAGTCAACCACTCCGGCAAATCTGCAAGCCGCGGGGAAAGCCGACACCAAACTCTGGGCTGCATTCGTCCTTTCCGGATTGGGGAAATGATCGAGCCCGGGGGGGCGCAGAGCAATGAATGGACGAGAGCATTTTCATCACAAATTGCCGGAAGCAATTGGACAGAAAGCGCGTCGGCGGGCGCTCTTCAATTGCCCAATAGACGACACATGGAATTCTGTCTCGCATCGGACCCGAAATGGGGGTTCCTGGAGACCCTGCCGTCGCGAATCGACGCCTTGCCGATGATTGCTGTCGCAAGGCAATGTCGGCAATGAATTTCCGGTCGGCCCAGGCCGCCGTCATTAACAAAGCGCTGTTCCACCACTTGAACTGTCCGTGCCGCCTCAAGGCGCGCATGTAGAAACGCGGCTTCCCTTTGTCTGATCCGCTCTATCAAAAAGTCGCCGCAGCGTACGATGCTGCCCACCGGCTCTTCATTGAGTTGCACTACATGAGTTGCAAGTCCGGCGTCGGGCGCTCGCCGACGAAAGGGGAATGATCCGAAGCAAAGCTACTTCATCGGTTCGATGCAAGCCGCCGTGGCATTCTTGGGATTGTTGACCCGCGTACTGACCGCGTCCCCCGATCCTTCGCGTTACATTTGCGTTATCGCTTCGCCTATCTTCTGGAGCGAGATTGTTCGTTCGGCACGTTTCGGGAGGCCGAGGACCATGCCCACACTCAGTCGCGCAGAGAGCTTGGAGATGATCATTAGCGCCGTACTTCCCTTGATCGCGGCGGGCTCCGCCTTCCTACTGTTCAAGAAATGGGCCGCGCCCATCT
>DATGHS010000213.1:0-4985 GCA_035307785.1 Gemmataceae bacterium | reverse complement strand
TGCCGGGGGTAGTTTTGGCGCAAGCCCGTAGCTCGGCCGCACCTTTCGAGTCGTCCAAGAGATTTTTCATGGGGAAGGTAAATTCATTTCGGCAAATTATATTATGCGCATTGGTCAGTGCTCTACTCACATTCTCGCAGGCTTGCGCTCAGCCCCCTGCTCCCAAGAAAGAGAAAGAACTCGACTTCCACCCCAAGCTAGTGCTCAAATGGCCTGACAAATTCACGGAAAGCAGACACGCGAGCAAGACCGACGACGGAGAAGAGAAACATTACAGTGCTAGTTGCGCGATCAAGAAGCCAGAGGGGGTTATCTTATTTTCCGCGTTTGTCACCGAGCTTCCTGAAAAAGCCGTAAAGGGGTTGTCGTCAAAGCAACTGCTCGCTTTGCATACATTTGCTTTCAAAAATGATGAAACGAATCGCAAAGAGATCGAACATGGGGCCAAGAAATGCCCTGGCCTCGACATCACGAGCAAGACTGCGAAATTCTTCGGGCACAAGATAATAGTGGTGGTGGGGCCAAGAATCTATGAAGTCGGAGTCATGAGCGGAAACGAAGGTCTCATCAAAGTTGACGAAGTAAAAGCATTTCTTGCATCTCTTGCTGTAGGAGATTAGCTTTCTGTGCTTGGGGCCAGATCCGCTTGGCTGCTGAAAAAGCCGTGGGCAAACAATCGAAGCCGCTGTCGTCGCGATTTTTCGAATCTTGCCGCGCATACATTTGTGAAGCAAGTAGTAGCTAGCGCTGTCAAGCTCTCGACAGCGCTAGCCAGGTAGCTGCACGGCAGCGGGCCTGCCGCTACTTCTTTTCCACGCTCAGTTTCATGTCGTTGCTGGCGTCGGGCCCTTTCGTTGGGTGGCCGATCACCCTCACGGTGAAATCGCCCACGGCCGCGTCGTTTGCTGCCTTTAGGGTCACCTTCGTATCCTTGTCGCCGTGCTTGATCGCGGGGGCGGCCGGGTCCAAGCTCACGCCTTTGGGCAAGTTGTCGAATTTCAAGCTTACGTCCTCGTCGAAGTTCTTGCCCCGCTTGATGCCAATATCAACCACTTTCGATTCGCCTTGCTTAATGCTCGTCGAAAAAGTGGGCACCGACAATTTGAAAGTGTCGTCGTCCTGACTAATAGTGTTCCTGTTACTGGGGTTGGTCGCCCCCGGGCCACCTTGCGTACCCTTATCGCAGCCCGTGAACGCGACCAATCCCAGCACCAGCAATGATGCAAACGTGATTTTCATGAATGTCTTTCCTTTGAAAAAAAGAGGTCGCCGGCCTTCTGTTCAAAAGAAACCGGCCTTGGCTAGCCACCATTTACGCGATCGGCCGCTGATCCCTCACCGGTAATCGACTTGGCACCCGTAAACGGCTTGTTCGGTCAGCGGATGCAAAAGAAACTTCGCCGCAATTGCTATGCCGTTGAAAACAAGTTGGCGCGGATGCCTGTCAACTGGTAAATCACCCACATCTGCCTTGCATACGTGGTGCGGCCGTTACCCAGATGCTGCGAATCTGGCCGGGCCGCGCATGTACCTGCATCAGCCGAAAGCGGATTTATCGGGAGGACATCAACGTCAATAAATGAGAAGGGCAATACCCAAGCGCGCTCCATACTTTTCCCTCAGGATGGACACGGCTAGTTCAATCTGCAAAATATCGCTGAAAAACTGGGAATCGCTTGTCTGGCGGCCACGCATCTCAAATAGAAGAACCGGGGTAGCTCTCGTGGCGAAAATGAATGAGCCGCTGGCGAAATACCTCAAGCCCCTGCTCATCCTCTATTATCCTTTTCTTCTCGCGATCTGTTTTCTCTGGCTGGCGCTGGCGGCCGGCCTCGCGCTGTTGTTTGCCGAAACCGGGTTGATCTTCTTCCTGATCCTGGCATTCCTCCTGGTGCTGCCCTTGTTGCATGCGCTCTGGGCGTTGCGCGTTCTGGCTCAATCAGCGCCCATTGATGATGGTTATGGCTTGAAGATGCCCTGTGAGATATTGAAAAATCTGTACCGCTTCGTGGCGGAAGTGGCGAAGGAGCGGCGTTGTCCCCCGCCGGCGGAAATTCGCCTGGCGGCCGAAACCGTGGCCTGCGTGTCTGAAGATGGCGATGGCCGCCTTATTTTGGTCGTGGGCGCCATCGCCATCAGTTTCTTCACGCAGCCGGCGCTGGCCGGCGTTGTTGCACACGAACTGGCGCATTATCGCGAGGGAGACACGCGGTTCACTCGCCGCGCCCGGCGGCATCACCTGTTCATGAACGTGTTGCATGGCCATCTTTGGGAACAATCCGGGACCAAGCTGAATCCGCTGATCTGGCTCGTGCTTGGTTACCACGCGCTGTACCAGCGAGCCTGGGCTGCCGATAGCCGAGAGCGCGAATACGCTGCCGATCAATACACGGTGGCCCAGGTTGGCAAAGAGCAAGCCGCTGCCACACTCATTCACTTGATTCTGGCCGAGCGCCTGCCCTGGGTGCGGCTGAGCAACGTAGCCAAGTCGGTGGTGGAAACAAAACTCCCGGTCGACCAGATTTTCGCAGAGCAGCGGCGGCGAGCGCAATTGATTCGGCCATCGGAATGGCAGGAAGCATGCCAAAATGAATTGCGGCGGCGAACCCTCGCGCTCGATAGCCATCCGTCTCTGAAGGATCGCCTGAAGGCGCTCAAGGTATCGCCGAAGAACGCGTTGAAGTACGCCCTCGATCAGCCGGGGCCACCGGCCGCCGATCTTATCCCCGCCTGGCCGGGCATCGAACGGCGCATGACCGAAGAGATCGTTGCCGAATACCGCGAAGCCCACATGATCAAGATGGAACTGGGTCAGATTTACCGTCGTCTTTAGCATGGACCGGTAGCGGAATGCGCCAGAATTCCGATCGGAGCCAATCGGAATTCTGGCGCATTCCGCTGCATCAATCGACGGGCCGCCGCTTCTCTTTTGGCCCGGTTGGCACGCCTCCTTGCTTGTCCGGCTCAACCGCCGCCATAGACTTGGCCCAAAAGAATCGCGCCTGCCCTTGCAAGTCGACTCATGGAAACCCCGGTCAGCCTCCTCGAGCGCCTGCGCCAGCCGGACCCGGATAAAGCCTGGGAACGGTTCGTCGATCTCTATGCGCCGCTGCTCTATTATTGGGCGAAGCGAACCGGCTGCCAGGAGACCGACGCGGCCGACCTGGTGCAAGAAGTGCTCGTGCTGCTCACGCGCAAGCTCCCTGCCCTGCAATATGACAATCAACGCAGCTTTCGCGGCTGGCTGCGCACTGTGGCCCACAATTGTTGGCGCAACCTCCGCCGCAAAGCACAGATTCCGCGTGATGCCGACGGGCACGATCTCGATGAAATGCCCGGCCCGGAGAATGATGAGCCGTTCTGGGAAGAGGAATACCGCCAGCGGCTGGTGGGCCGGGCACTGGAACTTATGCAGTCGGAGTTTCAAGCGACGACGTGGAAAGCGTGCTGGGAATGCGTGGTCACTGGCAAACCTGCGGCCAATGTCGCGCAGGAGTTGGGCATCAGCATCGGCGCAGTGTACATGGCGAAGTCGCGGGTGCTTAGCCGACTGCGGTTGGAGTTGAAAGGATTGTATTAGCCAAGGCTCTTGCGATCTTTGATCGCGGCCGGTAGGGTGGGCCAAGCAGGACGCGCCGGCCCGCCGCGAGTGACCGGTGGCCGGCGCGTCCTGCTTGGCCCACCCTACGGTCAGTGCTACATTCCCGGCACCGTGATCGGCGTGTTCGTATCCACGGCGGGATTAAAGACGTCAAACGTCTGTAACCGCCATTGGCCGTCCGGGTCTTTCACGAAAGTCGCTTTGCAGAGATAGAAGGCGCTGTTGTTGAAACTGCCTTCCACCTTGAAATTGAATTCCACGTTCGCTTTGGTCGCCCCCGACTCAACCGGCTTCAACTGTACGTTCCAGATTTTCAACTCGGTCACTTGGCCGCTGTTCAGGGCGGAGTCGGCGAGTTTTCGCAGATCCGCTTTCTTCGCATTGTGCCATTGGAACGATTCAGACACGTTGTTGAACACGCGATTGAGATCGCGATGCTGAACGCCTTCGCTCATTTCCTTCAGCTTGCGGACGACCTGCTCGCGGTCACTTTCAAAGAGGTAATCGCAAAGGCCGAGGGCTAACAGCAGCAAAAGCCCGACGCCGGCGACGGCGAAGAGCTTAGTTCTCGGCGAGGCCGTTTTCTTATCTGACGCGCGGGTCGACTGAGCTTTGCCGGTAAAGAAGACGGCCACTAGCAGCGGGACTACTACGACGACAGCCAGAAGCCCGTACAACCAGGAAGGCGGATCGCTGAGGATATTTGGCATTTGCAAGAACTCGACAGGCGAGCGTCGAGCCGTCAGGCCGACGTGCGTGCGGCCTCCACGTCGGCCTTACGGCTCGACGCTCGCCAAATTCATAGTTCACCACTTTAACATCGACCCGCCATACACCGCATCCTGGCCCAAGCTTTCTTCGATGCGCAGCAACTGGTTGTATTTGGCGATCCGGTCCGTCCGGCTGGCGGAGCCCGTCTTGATCTGGCCCGCGTTGGTGGCCACGGCGATGTCGGCAATGGTCACGTCTTCCGTTTCGCCGCTGCGGTGGCTGATGATGTTGGTCAACTTGTTTCGCTTGGCTAACTCGATGCAGTCAAACGTTTCGGTCAACGTGCCAATCTGGTTCACCTTCACCAGGATGCTGTTCGCCGCGCCTTCGGCAATGCCTTTCTGCAAGCGCTCGGTGTTGGTCACGAACAGGTCATCGCCCACCAGTTGAATCTTGCTGCCCAGTTCGCGCGTGAGCTTCTGCCAGCCGGCCCAGTCGTCCTCGGACAGGCCGTCCTCGATCGAGCGTACCGGCCACTTCGCGATGAGTTTCTTCCATAACTCGATCATCTCTTCCGAGCTGGCCACGCGCTTTTCGTCGCTCTTGAAGAAGCAATAGCCCTCGCGGTTGTGCTTTTGCTTGGCTTCGTCGAACAGCTCGGTGCAGGCGGCAA
>DATGHS010000212.1:0-5792 GCA_035307785.1 Gemmataceae bacterium | reverse complement strand
CTCCTTGGCAGCAAACAATTCGGCTTGGTGCAAGTGGGCGCTTTCATTCGCCCGGGCGCGCGCCAGTGCCAGTTCTGCCAGGAGCGCATCGTCGTTGGGCTGCAATGACGCGGCGGCTTCAAACAGAGCAACCGCGTTGACGTAAACTTGCGCCTGGTACAATGCCCTGGCCTGGCGCAACAGATTGGCCACCGCCTGTTCGCGCTGGGCGCCCAGCCGGCGGCGCGCGGCGTCGTCGCGTTCGCCGGCCAGTCGTTCGGCATCCCGTCCCGCGAAATCGGCCGCCCGAACCAAATCCAGTTGTCGTTGCTGAATGCGGGGAAACTCCAGTTGTTGGTGTTGCTTGAAGACGTCGCGCTCATTCCGGAGCAAATCCCGGCGCTCTTCGCGCTCGAGTCCTTGCAGGATCGTCAACACTTCAACATTCCCAGGTCGTAACCGCAGCGCCTTCAGACACAGATTGCGGCAGCCGGCAAATTCGCGCCTGTCACGCCGCTGCTGAATGTCGGCCAGCAGCAAGTCCCAAACGGCATTGTCGCGTTCATATTTCAGGCGCTCGGCCGGCGAGAGCCTGGTAAGCATGGCCAGTTCGCCCAAGCGCAAGCGCAACTCCGCTGGCGTGCGCACGTGAATTCGGGCGCTGCTGGCTAAGAATCCGTACTGGGCATCGACCAAATAGGTCGTGGCATTGAAGCTGGCGGTCTCGACAAGCGTGCCGAATAGGAAATAGCGCACGTTCAGCACCTGCGCCAGGTACCAGCGCGCCACGGGGTCGAACAGCACGTCGCGGTAGCTGATGCCGAGTTGCCACATCCACCAGAAGAGTTCGGGCTGCCCAACGAGCTCATATTGCGGCCAAAAATAGGGAGCGATGTTGCGTGCCGTCCAAGGCCCCAGCCACAACGGCACGACATTGGGATTTCCGAAGATCTGGAAATCGAAGATGGCAATGCGCTGCCGCGCGACGAAAAAGGGATCGACCGGCAAAAGAAGCAGGCACTGTTCCACTCGTTGACGAATCGTCAACTCGTCGGGGGAAAGATTCAAACAAATCTGATAGTTCCATAGCGCCTGCCGGAAGCGGCCGCGCAGAAATAGATTATCGCCCAGTTGCAATGCTGCCCAGAAAACGCGCTGGCGGAACAAGGCATCGCGATCGGCCGGGAAAACGGGCAGCGCCAATACGGCCGGTTGCGCCGGCAGTTGCTGAAACAGATTCGGCTGGAGATTGCCAACGGGCGGCGCTTGCGGGTTGCCGAGCATAATCGGGTTCGGAATTGGATCTTGCGGGGCCGGCGGTTGCGGCGGCGGCGGAATCGCGCCGTTTGCCGCCGGCTTCAACACTTCGACCGGAGCTGTTTCTTTCGCTTGCTCCTCCTGGAACTTCTTTTTCTCCTCGTCGCTCATCATCAAGACGCGCGCAAGTTCCGGCAACTTTTGTTTCAATTCATCCACGTTCGCGGCGCTGATCTCCGCGGTCTGCACGATCAGCCCAGTGGCGGCTTCGACCATTCGGGCCTGCACGGTGATGCCGGCGATCGGAGTAATATCCCCGACAACAACGTATCGCGCTTTGGCCACCTGCCCCAGTTCGCGGCGGCTCGCTTCGTCGTCCGCGAGCGCTGCGGGCGCCAGTTTCATTTCTTCTATGAGCCTCGCGACTTGGCCGCGTTCGACGAGTTCATATTTGGACTTGAAGAACGACATGAGTTCATCGGCCACAAACGTCCCCGCTTCGGGAACGCCAATGTCGCCCAGTACGTTAAAGCCGGCAACCGCAAGCCGATCGCGCCGGTTCTGAAGAGCGAAGTTGCATTCGTCGATGTCACGCTGGATTTCGGAAGTATCCCAGAGCTTCGCTGCTTGCTTGAGATTGTCCACAGCCCCTTCCAGCTTGGCCGGATCTTTCCGCAGTTCTGCGGCCTTCGAGCACAAGTCGTCGTATTGAGCCAATTTGGTGTGTAATTCATCGAGTTCTTTCTTCAGCTCGGCGTCGTCGGCGAATTGCAGCGCTTGTTCCAGGGCCAGCGCGGCGGCACGAAGCTGATTGTCTTTTCTGGCGGCGAGATAACTGGCTTTTAGCCGGTCAAATTGTTCTTTCTTATCGGTCGCCGGCGCCGCCACCAGCGCATCGGCCTGGCGCTTCAGGCTTATTAGTTTCTCGGCAAAGCGCGTTTCGCCGTATTGCTGCACCGCGTCGTTCGCCAGCTTCGCGGCTTCTTCGGCCCGGCCGTCGTCCAGGATGGTCTGAATGTCGGTGGCAACGCGCTCGGCCGCGATTTCCTCTTCGATATGTTGTTTGACGCGAGCGATGGCCGCGTCAACCGTAAGCGTGTCTTTAAAGCCACGGGCAGATTCAAAGGCGGCGAGGGCATCATCCCATTTGCGGTCGGCCATGAGGTCCAGACCCTGCGCCAGTGCGGCATCATATTTCGCTTGTGCATCGGGATCATTCACTTGCGCCAATGGAGCGGGCGGTGGAGGATCCTGGGCGGGCGTAGTCGCCACGTATTTTGGAGGCGGCATGTTGGGCGGCACGTTGGCCGTTTGCCTTGGTTTGTCCTGGGTACCCGCGTTTACAGCGACCGGAGTCTGCCGCGTGCAAGCGAAAATGGAAAGCGTAAGGACGGTCAGCAACAATGCCAAACGGCGCATGGTGGAACTCCAGAGGGGCAGGCATTAACGTGAAGACGCCGGTAGTCCGCGAACTTGCGCAAAGGGTGGCAGCAGATCAGCCAGACTCGCAATGCGAGTCTGAACTCTCTCTATTCCTCATTCCGCATTTTCCAACGAAATTCGCCGGTGCAGATCGTCCACCACCCAATGAAAAGCAGTCAAGTGGACCGATTCGACCAGGCCCATGTCATCCAGCGGCACATGAAAGCATTGCTGGGCCAGCGTGCGCAACTTTCCGCCGCCGAATCCGGTGCAGCCAAAGGTTCGCAAGTCCTGCGCGTTGGCCCATTCAACCGCCCGCAGCACATTCGAGCTGTTGCCCGAGCCGCTGATGGCAACCAGCAAGTCGCCGGGGCTGGCCAGGTTTTTCAGTTGCTCGACGAATACGCGCTCGAACCCTTCATCATTGCCCCAGGCGAGAATGTACGGTGTATTGTCCGTCAGGCTCAAAATGCGCAGACGCTGTTTGCGATCGTTGTCGAAATCCTCGCGTCGGAGCGTGCCCTTGCCCAGGTCTTCGCAGAAATGCGACGCGTTGGAGCCACTGCCGCCGTTGCCGATCACGAATACGAATCGCCGGCGGCAGTAGCAATCGTAAATAGCATCGGCCAATTTCTGAAGTTCGGCCGGATCGACCCGCAAAAGTTCCTGTCCGGCCCGTTCCAGAAAAGCGCGCGGGTTGAGTTTCGTACCTAACATCGATCGAGTTCTCCCAGTAACGAATGTTGGTTACTGTAGCAGAGATTGTCGGATGGGCAAACGCGCAAATACTGGTAGTGAGTCATGAATGGTAACCCGCGGGGCTCGAAGACTCGCCCCGCGGCTTGGTAAGGAACTCACCACTCACTACTCACCACTCACTCATTTACGTATGTATTGCATCAAACATGGCGAAGGCGACCGGGCCGAAAATGAGCACCGGCAGCCAGGCGGATATGGCCGGGGCAATGAGATCGTTATCGCCCAAGAACTTGCAGCCGTAGACGGCCGTGTAAAAGATGCCCGTGAGCACCAGGCAATAGCCGGAGCTGATGAGTACGTGCCGATTGGGATCGCGCAGGATGACGGCCAAGCCCATGACCACGAGCAACATGCCCACGATGGGGCGCGTGAGGCGCATGTGGAACATCACCGCCATCGCTTCCTGACGGCGGGAATCCGATTTGTTCAAGAGCTCGTGTAACCGCGCGGTGGAAAAGTACATGTACCAGGTGCTGTTGCGCGTGATGGCTTCGAAGTCCACGTTCTTGGCCGGCACGAACCAGCGACCGCCGCCCATCATCTGGGCCAGGTGCGGGTTGTTCCACTCCGGCAATTCGGACGGCATGGTGTTGTACAGCATCCAACCGCCGCTGGGGTTACCCCGACCCGGCGGAATGTAACTGGCTCTCTCTGCACTCAGGTGAATGAAACCATAACCCTGATTGTCCGGGATCGTGCAATGAAACGGGGCGACAATCAGCCCCTGCCGCTTGCCGACGCCGCCTTCCATGTGCACGCCGGTGGTGTCGAAACAGGGCTGCACCATCAGGTCCCGATGCCCCTCCAAGTCGTCGCGATTGCGGACGAGCGCATCGGCAATGTGCGGGATGACGCATTCCTGATTGACGATGCCAATGCTCAACAAAATGACCGCGCCGAGCAGCACCGGCCGCAAAATCCGGCGGGTAGGCACGCCGGCCGCCAGCAACGGCAGAAGCTCGTTATTGCGCTGCATCCAGGCCACGGTGAACATGCCGGCCAGCAGGACGATCGGCTCGCAGAGCCGGTCGAAGATTTGCGCCGACTTGTACATGTAATAGGTGCCGATAAGTTCCAGCGCGTGTATGAGACCTTTATCGTGGTTGAAGAAATCGTTGAGATTGTTGAAAAGATCGATGATGATGTACAGGCTCAGCAGGCTCACCAGGCAAAAAATGTAGGAGCGGATGAAGGCGTAGATGATGAAACGATCGAGGATTCTCACGGGTCGCTCCTGGCCACGCCGCGCCTGGCTCGGCGCTCATACATCAGCACGTATTGCACGATGTAATCGTTGGCGCTGGTGCAGGCCATGGCGCCGAAACCCAAGTCTTTCATTTCTTTAATTGCCTCGGCAGCACTCCAACCCTGATACTCCATGCGATACACGGCCACCAGGCAACCGGTGCGGTGCAATCCGGCCTTGCAATGGATTAGCACCGGGTAATTGGCGGGGTCGTCCATGATTTCGAGAAACTGCGCGATCACCTCCGGCTGCTTCCCCGGAATACTCCGGCGCGAAACGAGATCGGGCTCGAGCAAGATATACTTCACGCCATGCCGCCGGCAGACCTCAGTCTCTTTTTCCGTCCGGCCATCGAGAAAGCTCAAACGCAAATCGGGATCGGGAAACTCATTTTGCACATTGATAACCGTGCGAATGTGCTGGCGTTCCAACGTGTCTTCAAAGCCTGTCACCGTCATCTGCCCGCTACGAAGAAACCGACCCGGCACGACTTCGCGCAAGCGCTTCGACGTGGTGAGCTGATAGCGCCAGTAAAGCAGCGGCGCGGCCAGCACCAGGATCGCCATGCCCGTGATGAAAGCGGCTCGCACGCTCTTCGCCATGCTGGGTTCACCTCTCCGCGCACCGCGAACGATTCTCATGCACCATGATGGGGGCGGGATTGTGCCAATTTCACGTTGAAAATGCAAGACGAGATTCAGGTGGATAAGTCCGGCCGGCGTAGCGTTTCGTTTCCGTTTCATCAAAAGAAAGACACCCCCCCTGAAACGAAACGCGATTTCGTGAAATCAAACGCATTTTTCCATGACTTGCCACCAATCGGATCGTACACTGCGGCTTGCGCGCAGCGGCCAATGATCAGCAACAACCGTAAGGGATGAAGATTGCGCGCGCCACAATCCATAAGAGCCGCCAGCAAAGCCACTAGGAACTCAGGCACGGGCATTTGGCAGAGCGCCTTGTTTACGCAGTTTTACAGATCGAGTTTTGCTAAGACTTGGCAGGGGCGAACAACGGGCCCCAAGCGTCGCGAGCCTGGATGATGGAGTGACGAAACGACTCTGGCTCCGGTACGCCGGCCAGCTTTAGCCCTGGCGAGCCGTCTTTCTTCAATACTTCCAGCGCTCCG
>DATGHS010000211.1:0-5509 GCA_035307785.1 Gemmataceae bacterium | reverse complement strand
GACGGCAATTATCCGGTGATTGGCAGTTGGATGATCAACGGTTACGCCTGCGGCATCGGTATCCGCGAAGATAAGGGGTCGATAACACAAAATACAAGCCGATTTGTGCCGCATGTGATGGGGAAGTGAGAAGTCTGCAGTTACTTCGTCATTTACGTGCAATTTTGCGTTTTTAAATGAAGACGGTTTCCAAATTAAATTGTTCGAGGCCTATCCGTTCGTTGTCGCAAAGCCAAAGAACACATTCGAAGGAGCCAAAACATGCGCTATGTTGTCATTGCTTTAGTTTGCCTTTGCGTTTGTCCGTCTCTGGTTTGTGCCCAATTTAAGGACACCGCGCCGCGCTGCGACTCGCCGAGGCTCTGGCAAGCGTCGGCAACATTAGCAGACAGCAGGGTGATGATTCAGATTGCCCGGCCGTCTGAGCAGGCCACGCCCGACGGTGGTCGACGTCCGGACGGTGTCGTGATTCAACCCTCCGGAATGGTCATGAACTGGGTCAACGACCCGAGAAAACTGACGCTTGGCAAGAATGTGGTTGCCTATCGAGCCGATGGCAAAGTCATGGAGGCGGACGCTCTGCTCAAGGCGCTGGCGAAGCCAAAAGGAGTGGCCGTCTTCGTTCGGGCTGATGTGAGCAAATCCAAGCCGGAGGCATTCTACCTAGGCTTGCTTCGCGAAGATACGCTTGTATTGGTTGCCGAGCACAAGGACATTTATCCGACGGAGCCGTGATACAACGCCTTGCTTGCGCTGCGGGCTCAGTTTACGACCGCTTCCGCCACTCGCTCACCGCCACGAACCCTCCGTGCAGGCCCACCAGGCCCGCGAACAGGAATGCGAGCAGTCGGCCGGCGAAGACCAGGTCCATGGCGCTGCGTTTGTAACTGGGGATGGAGTCCCCCACGTCGTCGAGGCTCTTTTCCAAGTCCGTAAGACTGCGTTGTTGTTCGGCCATTTGCGTGTCGATTTGTTGAATCAGCATGGGGGCCATGATGGCGAAGTTCTCGGCCATTTCAGTCGAGTCCGCCAGGGCCGATTCATAGTCCTCGCGGTGCTGCAGGACGTGATCGAGCTGTTGACTCGACATATGCAATAACTCCGACGTGCGTTTGAGATTCGTCCGCAGATCGGGCCAGCGTGAGACCGTCGAGTCGATGCCTTTTTGCGCCTGACGCAAAGCGGTGGACACTTCCTTCAATTGTTTGGTCTCGCGCAGCAGTTTCGCCAATTCCTTCCCGAGCTTCGGCAAATCCTCGGCCAGGCGGGCGGTGCGCATCGGAATGTCTTGCAGCAGCGGTTCCAGCTTGTCACGCTGTTTGAGCGCCTGGCCGAGCGAGGAGCGAGTCTGGGCGACCACCTTCCGGCTCTCTTCGAGCGCCTTGCGCAAAGCCGGCAAGTCCTTGCCGACGTTCTCGAGTTCTTCCTGGGCCGACTTAACGCCCTCGTTCGCCTTCCGCAAACCTTCGGCAATCTTGTCGCCGTTCGGCCAAAACGGTTTCTCTTCCACGTCGACTTTCAGGCCGGTGACTTTCACCTTGGGGTACTTGTAGCGCGAAAGCTTTTCCACTTCGCCGGCCGTCGTTTCGAGCGACGATTGCAAACCCGCGAAGCCGTCTTTGATCGAATCGAGCCGCTTCAGTTCTAATAGCTCCAGCATCTTTTCCAGCCCCTGGTCGAAGCGCTCCAGGCTGTCGTGGATTTCGCGCGCGGCCTTCAGGTCGGGCGGCGCTTCTTTCAGCAACAGGGCAAGATTCTCAGCGTCTTTCGCCAGGTCCGCGTTGAGCTTCTCCAACTGATCGGCGGAATTATTGGCAGTCGGAATCAGCTGTTCGTCAATGAACTTGGCAGTCTCGCCGAAGGCGGCGCCCATTTTGCCGAGGCGGTCGGGATCGAGCGTTTCGGCCACGCCATCGAGCCCGCTGGCCACATCGTTGAGTGAATTGCGCAGGTTGGTCACCGTGGCGTAATCGACGCGTTGTTTTTTCATGGTGCCGGTGACGGTCTCGGTTTGCTTCTGCAGTCTGGTGGCCATGTCCAGCAGCTCGGGCCGCTGCACTTCCAGCATTTGCCGGCGCATCACTTCGACCTGATTGCTGGCCTTGCGAGTCGTGGTTTCCATGCGATCGAAACCTTCACCGACTTGCGACGGGCGTGGAATCGACAGACCCGCATAAACAAGAAGAACTCCGATAGTGATTTCGAGCAGGCCGAGAACAATCCAGATGAGGCGTCGCATGGATAGCCCTCCGCGATAGTTGTAGGTCAGGCTTTCCAGCCGGACTGCAAAGGCGCATGGTCAGGCTGGAAAGCCTGACTACCTAGTGCATTCTACCTTGTTTTTCGGCCGGGGACGCGGCGACTTTTGCGGCTAAACGTCGTAATAGAGCATAAATTCGTATGGATGCGGCCGGTGTTGAATGGCTTTGACCTCTTTTTCGCGCTTGTACCAGACCCAGGTATCGATCACGTCTTCCGTGAAGACCTCGCCTTGCAGCAGGAATTCCTGATCTTTTTGCAGATGCAGCAGCGCTTCCTCCAGCGAAGCCGGCGTCTTGCGAACCGTCGCCAACTCCTCCGCCTCGAGGTCGTAAATGTCCTTGTCCATCGGTTCGCCCGGATGAATCTTGTTTTTGATGCCATCGAGAATGGCCATGAGCATTGCAGCAAAAGTGAGGTACGGGTTGCTGGCGCCGTCCGGACAGCGGTACTCCAAGCGCTTGGACAGCGCCTTCGGCGAATAAACCGGAATGCGAATCGCGGCCGAGCGATTACGCCGCGAATAGGCAAGATTCACGGGCGCCGGCAATTCGGGATCGTGAAACAAGCGCTTGTAGCTGTTGGTGGTCGGGTTCGTGATCGCGCAGAGTGCGGGAGCGTGCTTCAAGAGTCCGCCAATGGCGTAAATCGCGAGGTCGGAAAGCCCGGCATAACCGGGACCGGCAAAGAGGTTGCGCTGGTCTTTCCACAGGGACACGTGCACTTGCATACCGCTGCCGTTTTCCTGAAACAGCGGTTTTGGCATAAACGTCGCCGTCTTGCCATGCTTGCGGGCCACGTTCTTCACGACGTATTTGAACTTCTGCACATTGTCGGCACTCTTGACGAGCTCGTCGTATTGAATGTCGATTTCGGCATGGCCGCCGGTTGCGATTTCGTGATGTTGCCGCTCAATACGCAGGCCGCATTGCTGCATCGTGAGCATCATTTCTGCGCGAAGGTCGTTGGTGGCGTCGGCGGGAGGGCAGGGGAAGTAGCCTTCGCGATAGCGGAGCTTGTGGCCGAGATTCGGTCCTTCGACGCGGCCGGAGTTCCAGGCGCCTTCCTGGCTGTCCACGAAATAGAAGGCGGAATTCGGCGTCTGATCGAAGCGCACATCGTCGAAGATGAAGAATTCGAGTTCCGGGCCAATGTTGGCAATCTCGGCAATGCCCGTGGACTTCATGTAATTGACGGCCTTGCGCGCGACATTCCGCGGATCGCGCGTGTAATCCTCCTTGGTAAGCGGATCCTGAATGTTGCCGATCATCGTCAGCGTGGCGTCTTTGAAAAACGGATCGATAAAAGCGGTGTCGGCCACGGGGAGGACGAGTAAATCCGACTCATTGATGGCTTGCCAGCCGTGCATGCTGGAGCCGTCGAAGCCGAGACCGTCGTCGAAAATGTTCTCTTCCAGCATTTCGGCGGGGATAGTGAAGTGCTTCCACATGCCCGGGAAGTCCATGAAGCGCAAATCGACCGCCTTGACCTCCTTTTCGCGAATCAGGGCCAGAACTTCTTTCGGTGTCACTCAGTTCTCCTCTGGATAGCCCGCCAGCGCGATGCCCACGTAGACAAACGGCTTCCAACGCTCGCGTTCGGTGGTCCAATCGCGCAAGTCTTTGCGTACCTTGGAATCACCGCCAATCCGGGTGTTGTGCCGGGCGATTTCCACTACGGCCAGCGACTGGGCCATGCTCTCCGGATCGCCGACTTCTTTGGCGCGATTCCAGTCTGCCGTCTCTTTCTTGCCTTTCAAATCGGCCCGAAGCAAGACGAGCTGTGCCTGGGCCTTCAGGGTGGGATCGCCGATTTTGTCGGTGAAAAACTTAGCCAGGTCGGCCCGGCCGGCTTTCAAGCTGAGATGAACCAGTCGCCACAGCACCCACATCGGGGCTGGTTCTTTCTTGAAATCAACGGCGAGTTGATCGGCACAGGCCTGAAGCTCGGTCGAATCCGACGGCTGTGTGACGATGACGGCTTCCGCCGCGGCCGCTTTGGCCCGGAACCGTTCATCGGCCGAGCCACCTTTGTCTGCAAGAAGCAACTTGCGGGCCTTGTCGAGCTTGCCGGCTTGCCGCGCCCAGCCTCCTGCCCAGCCGATCCGCTGCACGGGCGTAAAGCTCTGCTTTTCGGCAGGCTCGGGGGCAATCGCTTGCGCGTGGGCCAGCGCTTCCTTGGCTTTTTCCGGTGAATCGGGCGAGCCAATGGCTAGCCAGAGTGCGATCAAAGAAGGCGCCTGGGCGGCGGTACCCGAATCGGCGGCCCGCGCCAGTTTTTCGGCTTTATCGCGTTGGCCGAGTGAGAGCATTTCCAAACCCATGACGGCAAGGACTTCGCTGTGGTCATCCGTGCAAATCTGGTTCACAATGGGGATGCAGACGTCGAATTGGCCGCGGGCGTTCATTTTGCGTACCAATTCTCGAAATGCAGTCGCATGAAAATCATGAACGTCGCCCGAGGGGCCTTGCGGCCAAAGTAGCATCGTTTGTCGGATGGCGTCGTCAAGTTTGGCCTTTTTCCAGTCAAGCCGTTGCTCCGCTTCCAGCTCCTCTTTGGTGCCGGCTAAATCGGCAATTCCCAGGGCGACTTGCAGCAGCGCAAGGTTGTTTTCGGGCGCATTCCCTTTCACGCGACCGCGAGCCTGTTCCAACAGATCTTTGGCCTCGGTCCAGCGGTGCTGATGCTCCGCTTGCTCGGCGGCCAGCAAGAAAACCAGGCCAGCTTGTTCGGGCTTGAGTTTGCTTTCCTCTGGTTTGGTTGCCATCTGCAGGGCCGTTTCCATGGTGCGCCGTTCCTGCCCGCGGTTCCAGCGCCGGACCCCATAGAAGATGCCGTAACCAATTAGCCCCAGGACCAGGAGAGCAAGCACAATGCGAATGATGCGCTTGCGCCAGTTTGGGCCTTCCTCTTCCACCGGTCCGCCAATCGCCTCGGCTTCTTTGAGCGCCTCGCGGCTAACGGCAGTTTGCTGGGCTACGCCCCATGCGCCTTCCATGCCCGGCTCGACGTCGACCTTAGCCATGCTGGGCGCTTGCTTGCCCATCTTGCGCCAGTCCTTCGCCTCCTCTTTTTCGAGCAGCGGCACCTTGATGATTTTGCGGCAATCTTCGTTTTGGCAGGGCGCGTTCTTCCCGGCCATGCGCGCTTGAAAGGTGTTTTCGAATTCGCAGTGCGGGCACTTGACCTTGATGGGCGCTGCCTCCGCCTCCGCCTTGGCAGGAACGGGGACGGCGGGTTCAGAGAGCGC
>DATGHS010000210.1:0-4592 GCA_035307785.1 Gemmataceae bacterium | reverse complement strand
GTGATTTTGACAGAGTCGGGAGCACCCGCAACGAAGCCGGTCGCGGCGGCAGCCAAACAGGTCGAAGTGGATGGCCATCACGAGACGCCACCTCCGCCGCCACCAACGAGCCGACCAGCAGCGCGGCGTTTGACCCGAGATGGCCAAGGCGAGGCAGCCGTCCCCGCTGGGCCGGCCACCCGGCGACTGGCCCGCGAGCTGGGCGTCGATCTGCACGAGATCACCGGCAGCGCTCCTGGTGGCCGCGTGACCCCGGACGATGTGAAAGCCTTCGTTCGCGGCTTGCCGAAGAGGCAGGCGGCTGCGCAGCCGGTTGCGTCGCCGGCTGTTGCTGTTCCTGCGTTACCCGATTTTTCCAAGTACGGACCCGTCGAACGCAAGCCATTCTCCGCGCTGCGCAAAGCGATCGCGAAGAATCTCTCGATCTCCTGGAACGTGGCCCCGCAAGTCACACAGCACGATCTGGCCGACGTGACCGAACTCGAAGCCAGCCGGAAGCGCGCACTGGAGCGCGCCGGCAAGGATTCGCCCAAGATCACCATGACCGTGCTGGCCGTGAAAGCATGCGTGGCGTCGCTGAAGGCATTCCCGCACTTTAATTCCAGCTACGACGCGAACGCCGGCGAAAACGGCGAACTGATCCTCAAGCGCTATTTCCACATCGGCATCGCCGTGGACACCGAGCGCGGTCTGGTGGTGCCTGTCATTCGCGATGCGGACAAGAAATCGGTCCGCGATCTGGCCAGGGAAATGACCGAGCTTGCCGAAAAAGCCCGCACCGGCAAGCTGACGCTCGACGAAATGCGCGGCGGCACCTTCACTATTACGAACCTGGGCGGCATCGGCGGCATTGCGTTTTCGCCGATCATCAACTATCCCGAAGTGGCCATCCTCGGACTTTCAAAATCCTCCTGGCAACCGGTCGTTCGGGACAATAAAATCGAACCACGACTCATGTTGCCGCTAAGCGTGACGTACGATCACCGCGTGATTGACGGCGCTGACGGCGCCCGCTTCACGGCCTGGCTCGCAGCCTGGTTTTCGGATCCAGGAAGGACGTTGATGGAAAGCTAGTTTGCCGTTCACGGCTTCTCCCATACCGGCAGGAGACACCATGTCCATTCCGGTTGATTGCTCGTCCTGCGGCCGAACATTGCAATTGAAATCCGAATTGGCGGGCAAGCGCGTCAAGTGCCCCAGCTGCGGCGAGGCCTTGAGAGTGCCCGTGCCCGACAGCGACGCCGACGACGCGGCCGCGAACATGCTGCTCGAAGACGATGGCGACTCGCCGCCGCAGCGAGAGCAGACGGCGATGCCAAGAAGACCATCGCCGCCATCGCCGCCTCCGCCGGTGCGCGATGCACTGGCGGAGCGAGCCGGTGATTATGCGCCGCCACGCGGCGATCCGTTCGACCGGGCAAACAGGCCGGCGCCGTCGTCCACGCCGGAGAAGAAGCCAGTGCGCGAACGCGAACGGCGCTCCGGCGTCTCGTTTGAAGAGGGCTGGTTCGGTAGCGTGAATGCCGGCATGATCGGCGGCCTGCTGATGATGTTAATTGCGGTCGTGTGGTTTGTTAGCGCATGGGCCGTGGGTATCATTTGCTTCTACCCACCGATCTTGTTTGTCATTGGTGTGATTGCCTTTTTGCGCGGATTGGCTAATCGTCAGAGATGAAGTGCCTGCTTGCTGTTTGGCCAAGCCAGTAGGAGGCAACATGTCCATTTCGGTGAAATGCTCGTGCGGACGCACATTGCTGCTCCGGCCGGAATTCGCCGGCAAGCGGGTAAAATGCCCAATTTGCAAGGGCAGTTTGCAGGTTCCGAACGAAGAGCCCAAAGACGAGATCGTTTCCGATTTCGAAGTTGTTGAGGACAACGAGAACGTCGAATCCAATTTTGAAATTGTGGAACAGCCGCAAAAGCCTTCCAAGCCGTCGGCCTCTGCGATCATAGCAACGCGCCCTGTGTCGAAGAAAAGTGATAATGGCGAAGACCCACCGCCGCGCCCGCCAAAACCCAAACGGCGCAAGCGCTCGCGGGCACGGTATTACGACGATTACCCGGAACCTGAGCGGCGGCACTCCGGCGGCGGACTTGCAATTTCGCAGGGCGTAATCGCCGGCGTGGCCATGATGGCTGTTTCACTGGTATTGATCGTTGTCATGTTTGTTTTTTTGGGCCGCATTTGGATTTACCCCGGAATTATTTTTGCCCTTGGCATCGTACGGATTGTTCGCTCCATTGTTCACGGCGACGACGACGGCAACTGGTGGTGGTGACGCATGGCCGAAGCGGAAAAACAAGTGCAACTCCTCGTCATCGGCGCGGGTCCCGGCGGATATCCCGCCGCCTTTCACGCGGCCGACCATGGCCTGAAGGTCACCATGGTCGACTCCGACCCGCAGCCGGGCGGCGTGTGTCTCAATCGGGGCTGCATTCCTTCCAAGGCATTGTTGCACGTTGTCAAACTGTTGCACGAGGTGAAGGAGGCGGCGAACTACGGCGTCGCCTTCGCCGCGCCGAAGCTTGACCTCGACAAGTTGCGCACGTTCGTGCAGAAATCGGTGATCGGCAAGCTGAACGCCGGCGTGGCCGCGCTCAGCAAGGGCCGTGGCGTGGAGTACCTGCGCGCCACGAAGGCGGTGTTCGAGGATTCACAGACCGTTCGCTTATCCGGCGAACAGACCGGCACGATTCGCTTCGAGCATTGCATCCTCGCGCCGGGTTCAGTCCCGGCCGTGCCAAAGATGTTTCAGCTCAACGATCCGCGTGCGATGGATTCAACGGCCGCGTTGTTGCTTCCCGATATCCCCAAGCGCATGCTCGTCATCGGCGGCGGCTACATCGGCCTGGAAATTGGCACCGTCTATGCGGCTCTGGGTTCGAAGATCACGCTGGTGGAAGTTCTCGATGGCATCCTCATGCAGACCGACCGCGATCTCGTGAAACCATTGGAAGATCGTTTGAAAAAGGAATTCGAGAGCATTTACCTGAAGACGAAAGTCAATTCGCTGTCTGCAACCGCCCAGGGCATCGTGGCGGAACTGGAAGGGAAAGACGTTCCCGCGAAGGCAACGTTCGATCGCGTACTGGTCTCCGTTGGCCGCCGGCCCAACACAGCCGGGCTGGGCCTGGAAAAGACCAAGGTTCAGATGAACGAGCGTGGTTATATTCAGGTCGATGCCCAGCGGCGGACGGCTGATCCACGTATTTACGCCATCGGCGATGCCGCCGGCGAACCCGGGTTGGCTCACAAGGCCACGGCCGAGGCGCGCGTGGCCGTGGAGGCCATCCTCGGTGAGCCGGCCGAATGGTCGCCGCGGGCAATTCCGGCCGTCGTCTTCACCGACCCCGAAATCGCCTGGTGCGGCCTCACCGAGCGCGAGGCGAAGGAGCAGACCATAGAGATTGAAGTGCTGAAATTCCCCTGGGCCGCCTCCGGTAGAGCCATCACGCTGGCCCGCACCGATGGGCTGACCAAGCTCATCTGCGAGCCGAAAACCCAGCGCGTGCTTGGCATGGGCATCGTCGGCGCTGGGGCCGGCGAACTGATTGGCGAGGGCGTGTTGGCCGTGGAGATGGCCGCCGTAGCCCGCGACGTGGCCGAGAGCATTCACCCGCACCCTACCCTCTCGGAGACGATCATGGAAAGCGCCGAAATCGCCCTCGGCGGGGCCACGCATCTGGGCAAGCCCCGGAGGCCGTAAGCCGCCGTCGACATTTAGCGGCACGTCATTTGCATCCGATCGCTCTTTGCTGCTGATTTCTTTGGCAGCAGGTAACAACCGGTTCTTACCTCCACAGGAGCAATTCCATGTTGCGCGCATCGTTCTGTTCGCTGGCCGTGCTGTTCGTCTTCACGCTCGGCGCCGTTCGGGCCGACGATACCAAGAACAGCAAGGACAAGAAGGAAACCAAGGCGACCATCACGAAGGTCGATCCGAAGGCGGGCACCATCACGGTGAAAATGAAGGACAAGGAAGGCAAAGAAACCGAGCGGACCTTCAAACTGGAAAGCGAAGTCCAGATGTTCGACGATAACGGCAAGGCGATCCGCGCTGCCGACATCAGCGTCTTTCGCTCCGGTGAATACGTCCTGTTTGTCGAACGGGAAGGAAAGATTCCTGAGATTCACAAAGACCGCAACGGCAACAAGGACCAGAAGAAGCCTGGTGACCGGTAATAGGCAGTCGGTTGCCCATCGCAGACAGGGCAAGCCGGAAGCTTGCCCGATTATCAATCATCTCACGGTTCGCTCCTTCGCTAAGTCCACTCCGTGGTTATTCAGTTGCCGCCATCAACCACCGCCATTTTCGTGGGCAAGTCGCCTGGCTGAACCTTCTCGCCCCGAGGCTGTCCTGGTAAATTGAACATACGAGAACGGAGGAATATCGGATTTTCGGAGAGGTGACAGAGTGGCCGATTGTGCGGCACTGGAAATGCCGTGTGGGGGTCAAACCTCACCGCGGGTTCGAATCCCGCCCTCTCCGCTAGTTCAATAATTTCAAGGATTTGCGTCAACAATCTTCTGAGATCGCCGCCCCGTCGTTTTCAGTGCTGTATACCCGTCCATACCAGTTTCCTGCCTTTTG
>DATGHS010000209.1:0-9048 GCA_035307785.1 Gemmataceae bacterium | reverse complement strand
AACAGATCGAGCAGTATTTGACTATTGCCGAAACGGAGCGCCGGCGCGTCGAGCAGTCCGCGCTCCGCGCACTCCATGGCGAAAGCAATCGTTGCACCAGTGGAGATCGTGTCCATGCCGAGTTGATCGCAAAGCTGAGCGGCGCGCAGAACCATATCGCGATCACCAATCCCGCAAAGCGGCCCCAGCGCAAACAGGCTTTCATACTCCAAGCGCACATCCGATTTTGGATTCTCTTGGCCGCCGACTTGATAGATGTGCTCGCAGCCAATAGTGCAAGCGGCACAGGAGTGCCGGGCCACCCGGCGTGATTCATTCAGTGCTTCTCCTGAAAGCGCATCGGCTTCGACAAAATGGCCTTGTTGAAAATTGTGCGTGGGCAACGCGTTCAAGCGATTGAACGTGAGCAGATTCGCCACCGTCCCGAGTTCGCGATACTTGGCCGTTGCCGGCCCGAAGGAACGACGCGACAAGTCACGGGCCGCATCAACCACGGATTCAGCATCGGCCACCGGCACGCGCTGCGAGCCCGCCACCACAATCGCCTTGAGCCGCTTGGCGCCCATGACCGCGCCTAGGCCGCCCCGCCCGGCATGCCGGCGCGAGTGGCTGATGGTCGCGTAACGCACGCGGCATTCCCCCGCCGGACCGACCACGGCCGCGTGATATTCCGGGCCGAATCGCTCCGCGAGGCGGCTAGTCGCTTCATCGGTCGCCAGGCCCCACAAATCACCTGCAGATTCCAGGCGAACCTTGCCGTTTTCGACAATCAGCAGGCTCGGTGTCTCGCACGCGCCGACGATGACAAGTGCATCGGCCCCAGTGCGCTTGCCGGCGAGCGCAAAATGGGAAGAAGACAGGGCATCGTTCAGGCGGTAAGTGAGCGGCGACTTGCCCACGACGGCAAATTTCGCCGAAGTGGTCAGCGGCGTGCCGACTAAGGGACTGAAGCAGAATACAAGTACCGCCTCCGGAGCAAGCGGATCAATCCCCGCCGGCGCTTCGCGGCGCAAGAGCCAGGTCCCCAGCCCCACGCCGCCGATGAACCGCCGCAGCACCGCTTCGGCCAAAGGCTTCCATTGTGCGTTGCCGCTGGAGACGTCCATCCGCAGGTATTTGCCGTGGTAGCCGCCCATGGCTCACCCTCCCGCATCAGCGGATAGCAAGAGGAGTCGATCCCCGGCATGCAAGGGCTTGGTGAGGTTCAGGATGAACTGTCTCCCGTCGAGCGACAGCAGGTATTGCGGGGCTAATCGGCCGTCGCCCTGGCATACGTCCCCAATGCTGGGGCAGGCCTCGGCAAGCCTTACCAATGCCTCGTGCGGAGTTGCTGCCTGGATCGCAAATTCGCTTCGGCCAGCGCGAGCCCGCGCGATGCCATATAGCTCAATCGTGATAGGCACGCTCATGATATCCGCCCCCGCGAGCCATAGGGCAAAAAGCCGCGCTGCGCAAGCCCAGCGCGAATGCATGCATCGCTCAGCAGATCAACGAATGCCTGCACGGCCGGTCGGCTTCGGCGCGACTTGGGGACTATGAAGTCGTACTCCTCTTCGCGCAATGGCAGAAAGGCCAGGCCCGCAGCGCGCGCCACCGGCTCAATAGCTACACCCCAGTCGGCCCGGCCTTGCACCACGGCAGCGGCCACAGCGTTGTGCGAGCGGGCCTCGGTGAGATACCCCGCCGGCCGCGCGCTGCCCAGCAGGCGATCGATCAAGATCCGTGTGCCGCTGCCGCGATTGCGGTTCACCATCATGCAGTCCGGATCTACCAGTGCTGCCGCAATAAAGGTCGATGTATTTCGGCCAGCCAAGCGCTTGTCGTCGGGTCGAAAGACGAGGCCTTGCAACCGCCCATAACCACGGATCAAGTCAAGGGCGTCGTTGATAAACGGCCGGTTATAAGTGTCGGTTGACGGATCGAGCAAATGGATGCCCGCGATATCGCATTCACCGCGCTTGGCCGCGTCGAGTCCGCCAGTGCTGCCGACGGACAGCACCTTGCTAGAAAAGCCGCGCGCATTCAACTCGCCGAGCAGAAAATCCAGCCCGGTGCAATGACTACCGATGACCACAAAATCGGCCGGCCGAACGGCCGGACCGATAAGGTGCACGTCGACTGGACTGCCAGCTTCCAGATACTCACGCTGACGTGGAATGATCACAAAGCCATCGGCCCTGCTGAACGCGGTTACGGAGCCCGAGCCTTTGCCCATCGGGAAAGCGACCAAATCCGAGGAATCCGTCCCCTGCACCAGGCCAACTAGCAAATACTCCGTGCGTCCACGTTCGCTGTTGACGCGCATCGGCAACCGCGCCGCCACCATATCTGCATGCTCCTCGCGCCGCCCGGCAAAGCAACGCAACACCGGCGCGACGAATTCGTGAAATGTGAAAATCGCGGAGGTCGGGAATCCGGGCAGCACCGCGACCGGGACCCGCCTAGCGCCATCTTCGATTACCGCCAGGCATAGCGGCTTGCCGGGTTTGAGCGCGACGCCGTGGGCGATGATGCCCGGTTGACCAAGTTCCGCGACGGCACGGAAAGTCAGGTCGCCGGCCCCTTTCGAAGTACCGCCGGAAAGTAATATTGCATCGCACTCCAGGGCTCGCCGCAGAGTGAGCAACAGACGCGACTGGTCGTCCGTGATGATGCCGAACGGAATAGGCTCACCGCCGAGTTCGCGCACCGCATCCGCCAAGACGGTCGCGTTGCTGTCGTGCACCAAGCCCGGTTGCATCGGAGTTCCGGGTGGAATCAATTCATCGCCGGTCGAAATGATGGCCAGCCGCGGCTTACGCACGACACTAACGTCGGCGATGCCGAGCGCTGCCAACACGCCGGTCTCGCGCGAGGTAAACAGCTCGCCGCGACGTAGCACCGTTTCTCCCCGGCCGATATCGGTGCCAGCGAATGTGATGTTCGCCGCTGGTGAAACCGGCCTTCGCAAGCGCAATTTGCCATGAACTACATCGGTATGTTCCATCATGACCACGGCATCCGCGCCGCGTGGCACAACTGCGCCGGTCGCAACGGCCGTCGCATAGCCGGGCGAAACCGTTTGCCGCGGCGTCTTCCCGGTTGCCAGGACTTCCATGTTTAGCTGCAACGGCAAAGGTCGATCTTCGCTGGCGCCGAAAGTGTCAGCCGAGCGTACCGCAAAGCCATCTACATTGGATCGATCGAAGCTCGGCACATCGAGCGGCGCAAGCACGTCTTCCGCCAACACCCTGCCTAATGCGCACGCCAGCGGCACGACCTCGGCCGAAAGCGGCCGCAGATCGAGCTGCGCGCGAAAGCGCCGCTCCGCTTCATCGCGGTCGATGACGTCGAGGAACTGCTGCTGCAAATGCATTTCAGCGGTCATAGCGATAAACCGTCACGGTAGCGCCGGCCGGATAGCCTTCGCTGTCGGCGGGCACCAACACAAAGCCGTCGGCCTCCGTAGTTGTCGTAAGAATCGAGGCGCCGCTGATAGCAAGTGGCTCGGCATGCCCATTTTGAACACGAACACGCGCGTAATCTAGGCGACCCACAGCAGAGGCAATCTTTGCCGTAAGCGGCATTACCTCCGTGCGATATGGCAATTCCGGATTTCGCCCGCCTAAACGGCGAATGGCCCGGCCCGCAAATAGATCGTAGGCACACAAGCACGAGACCGGATTGCCCGGCAACAGGAACACCAGCTGTGTGCCGATGAAGCCCAGCCCCGCTGGGCTCGCCGGCCGGAGCGCCACGCCGTGAACGCAAAGCTCGCCTAATTCCGCCAGCAGAGTCGGAGCATGATCTTCCTGACCCACCGAGCTGCCGCCGGAAAGGAGCAGTACGTCTGCGGTGCATTGCCGCATCGCCTCGCGCAGCACTTCGCGACGATCGGGCAGCAACGGCAACACGTTCGTTTCGCCGCCGTCGCGCCGGACCAGCGCGGCCAGCATCACGGAATTACTATCGACAATCCGCCAGCCTTCCGGCTTCGCACCCACCGGCAGCAGTTCGTCGCCGCTGATGACAATATCGACGCGCGGCTGGCGGATCACCGCCACCGTCGCAACGCCAATGGAAGCAAGCACGCCCAAGTCCTGCGGCCGCAGCGCTCGACCTTGTCCGAAAACGACTTGCCCCGCCTGCACGTCTTCACCACGCCGGCTGATATGCCGCCCCGGCGCTACAGCCTCTCCTATGCGCAGAATTTCGGCCGATTCCTCGGCAGCCTCCACAGGAAGCACCGCGTCGGCGCCAACCGGCACCGGGGCGCCGGTCATGATGCGCACGGCCTGGCCGGAAGCCACCGTTCCCGGGAATGGACGGCCCGGCATGGCTGAGCCGATGATGCGTAGTTCCACCGGGTTGTACGGCCCAGATCCGAATGTCTCTTCAGCTACGAGCGCATAACCATCCATGGCGGAGCGATCGAAGCCCGGCACGGCAACTTCTGAGCGCACATCGGTTGCCAGCACCCGACCGCCAGCAGCCGCGAGCGAAACGTTTTCGGCTTCCAGCGCCTGCACGCGTTCATCGATGAGCCGAAAAACGTCTTTAACCTCTGCGCGATCGCGGAAGCCGCGCATGCGAACGTCAAAAAAATCACGGCCCGCCGGTGGCATCGTTTCGCTCTCTCAAGGAACATGAAACCCGCGCTCGGCCGCGGCCAGATCGAGATGAATCGTCGCCAGATCGGATACGAGCAACTGGGGTTCACTTAGCGCGAAGAGCGTCGAAACCCATTTTACATAGCCCCGGCAGTTTTCGCACGTGCCTGCACGATAACGATCTTCTTCGCCTTCAACATGGATGTAGCCCAACGTGCGATAATCGCGATTGCCGCAGAACGGACAGAACAGCCGGCCGCACGGCCATGCGGCGGCACACAGCCCGCAGCGCAGGAAGCGCTCCTGCTCCAAACCGCGCGCTTCGCCGAGGAGCGGCCAACTGCCGCAATGCGGGCAGTAACCGAAATTCCACGCTACACGCTGGCGCAACTTGTGGAAGCCGCTCGTGATCTGGCTCAGCGCCGGCAGCGCGCTCATGCGAAGGACCGTTGCTGCCAGGGCGTGATCCAAATCGCAAGGCGCTATAGCGCTGGCCAACGCCTCTGGGCCTTTCGCTAGAACCGCATGCAGCAGCGTATTTGGGCGGAGTTTCCCCAAGTGAACCGCGTCGGCGAGCGCGTCAGCCTGTTCCTGGTGCAGCGCCGCACAAACGGCTATCCACCGCCGCTGTAGCGCCGCCTCGTCGACGTTCAAGGCATGACCACGCAGTAGTGGCACGCCAACCCGGAGTCTCTCTTGCGCGTCTTCCCAAGAAAGGTTGATCGTAGATTCCGTGGCGGCGTCTTTGAACAGCGCGGGCAAGATTGCCGACAAGACATTGCATGCCGTAGTCAGCGCCGACCGCCTTTCGTTCAGCTTTTGTAGCTCGAGAATGGCACTGCTCATATTCTTCGACGCGACGTCAGCCACCGACCTTGTCCTTACTTTTGACATTCGGCGAGTTTAAAGCTTCCTGCAATAAGTGCGCGGTCCACGCGGGCACGGCACAAGCGGCTTGCCATTCTTCGCGAAATTCCAGGGCCAGCCCGCGCGCGGGCCCGGATGGCGGGCCTAGGCTTTCGATGAATTCCGCCAGTGCCGTGTCGATCGCATCAGGCTCGGGATCCACAGCTGCCATGTGGTCGAGCAGCCGGCGCTTCAAATCCAGCCCGGCCCGGTCAGCCTGCTGATCGCGGGCGCGCTGGCGCGGCAACAGATCACCGGAAGCGAGCAACATGATTGCCAGATCGCGTGGCCGCAGTTCGTTCATGGCGCGGAATCCTTTTCGATCTTGCTCCGCGGATGAATGACCTCCGGGCGATTGTACATGCCGGCCCCCACGTCCCCACCGCGCAACCGGCCTTCTTCGGGCGAGAATCTCCGCTCGCCCAGGGCGAAGGAGTAGTAGAACACACCCGCCGCCACCGCTAGCGACGCCAGGCCGGCCAGCATGGTCGGCCCCACGTCGAGCCGCCATTGCCGGCGCAAGAGCGCGGGGATGCCGAACGCCAGCGCAATGGTCAGCACGATCAGCGCCAGGACCGCCCAGTTCATGTACGGTGAGCGACCCGCTACCGCTAGTGAGTGATCCGGCGGAAGCCGCAACAGTGCCGGTGCTGTATTGACGATGCCAAAGCGCAACAGAAATCCGCCGATCAGCGCAAACATAGCGGCAAAGTTGGCCCGATCGCTCGAACCGAAATGCAGCAGCAGCGGAATCAGCAGGCCCACGATCAGCGTGCCGGCCACGAGCAGCCAGCCTTGCCAGGTCATCAACACAAGCGTGAGCACATTTCCGAGCGAGGCCAGGAAGATCAAGAACAGCCCGAGTTCCAACCCCAACGCCCACAAGTCGGCCCGCTCCACCCACGCGCGCGTTGCGCGCGAGATTCGGCGGCTAAAAAGCAACAAAACTGCCAATGCCGTGGATGTGGCCGAAGTCAAAAAGAGCGGCGCGATCCAGTCGCTCAGGCCCCACAGCGGCTGATTCGTTGCGCTGAGCAGCACGCCGGTGTACGCTGCAACAAAAAAGCCGATGGCGCTGCCAACCGCGCGAAACAGGTGCCCGAACCAATTGCGGCCGATCAAGCTGGCCAGAAATCCTTTGCTCCGGATGCTGGCAATGAACGAGAGAAAACTCCAAATGCCGAACAGCGCGATAGCCCAGGCGCCGATTGACATGGGCGACCACCATTTGAGCAGTGGCGCATGAATCATCGTGCCCCATCCGCCGAGCGGCCAGCCTTCGGCCAGCGCCTTATGGACGACTTCCGACTGGAACAGCATGTGCCAGAAGCGCTCGGGCCGCTCCAGGTCTACAATCAGGAACAGCCCGCACAAGCTAATGAGCGGGAAAGCGAGCCGGTATCCGGCTCGGGCCAGCGGCCGGTCTTCCTCCTGGCCGAACATCTCGGTCAAACTGGCGACGAAATACGCCCCCGCCGCGATGCCGCCGAGGAAGAAGTAGAAGGTGATCCACCAGCCCCATTGCGGATCAGCAACGAAAGGATTCATACGGCGCCTCCCGTCGGAGGCGACAGTTGATTGCTTCCGCTCTTGGTCCGTTCCCGAAACGCGAAGAGCATTCCCAGCATGGTGAAGAAGGCGGCCGCAATGCTCCAGAACGAACCCGACGGCACGCTGGAACTCGGCAGCTTCGGCTTCGACGGCAGGCCGTACGTTTCGGGCTTATCGAGCAGCAGGTAAAACGAATTCAGCCCACCCAGCAGTTTATCATCGGCCCCGTAAAGCGACGCCTCGTTCAGGCCCTGCTTGTGTAACTGATCGACGCGCGCAGCGGCCCGTTTCCGCAGATCATCGAGTTTGCCGAATTGAATCGATTGCGTGGGGCACGCCTGTGAGCATGCCGGCTGTAGCCCGTTCTGCAAGCGATCATAACACAGTGTGCACTTCTGCGCCACACTGCGCGTTTCGCTCATGTGAATAACGCCAAACGGGCACGCCGACACGCAGTCGCGGCAACCGTTGCAGGCCGGCTCGTTGATATAAACTGTGTCGAACTCGGTACGAAGAATCGCCGAGGTGGGGCAAACTTCCAGGCACGGTGCATTCACGCAATGCTTGCAAACGTCGGACATCATCAGCCAGGCCACGCGCTCGGAGCCAGGCCTCGGCTGCTCGATGAACTTCACGTGCCGCCAGTTTACATCGGAGAAACCACCCGTGTTGTCGTAACTGTCGCCGCTCAATGCTGGCAGACTGACGCCGTTCACCATCGGCAAACTGACCTTGCCCGAACCTGCTCTGAGGTTGTTCCACTGGTGGCAAGCTACTTGGCACGCCTTGCAGCCGATGCACAACGTAGTGTCGGTGAAAAAGCCAACGGATTCGGCCATTGCAGCCCCCACTCTGATGAGTGGTGAGTCGTAAAAGAATCCCAAGCCGCGGGGCGAGTCTTCGAGCCCCGCGGGTCTACGACTCACCAATCATCCCTTCTTCACGTTACAAACAAACACTTTCGCCTCGTGGATGGTCACGTTCGGATCGCCCACCAGCGCCGATAAATCGTTGACCACGTCCCCGCGTGCGATTCCCTTGTAGCCCCAATGCCAGGGCAAGCCTACATGATGCACTCGCTTGCCGCGAAGTTCGAAGGGCCGAATACGCCGCGTTACCAGCGCCTTGGCCCGAATCGAGCCACGAGGCGTGGAGATGACCACGAATTCTGTGTTCTTCACGTTGATCTCGGCGGCGTGCTCGGGAGAAATCTCGCAGAAAAGCTCCGGTTGCAATTCGCACAACCACGGCAGCCAACGGCTCATGGAGCCGGAGAGGTGATGCTCGGTCAAGCGATAGGTGGAGAGCACATGCGGATACTCTGCCCCGCCGATCTCCGCGTAAGGATTGCCGGGAATCTTGTATACAATGGCAACCGGATTCTTTTCTTGCCGACGATAGACGAGATTCTGCACCGGCGATTCGTACGGCTCATAGTGCGTGGGCAGCGGCCCATCTACAAGACCGGTGGGCACAAACAGCCAGCCCTTGCCGTCGCCTTTCATGATAAATGGCGAGGCACCGTCGTGCCCGGCCAGGCCAACGCCATTCTCTTGCGCGGGCGTATTGGGCGCCTTGGTAGGCGGGAAATCGGGCACATCATAGCCGACCCAGCGTTTGCCGTCCCAGTAGACGTAACCGCGCAAGTTGCCCTGAGCACGCGGATGCTCGCGCGCGAGGCGCGCTTCCTTGGGCCACGGATTGCCCTGGGGATCGGCCGAAGCGCGGTTGTACATGACGCGCCGGTTGGCGGGCCAGGCGAAGCCCCAGCCGAGTGAGGTCCAGTCGTCGCCATTGCGCGCAGCCGCACGATTGAGCCCGTCGGGATGCTCCGCATCCGGCGCGAAGATGCCGCTATAAATCCAGGCGCCGCAAGCAGTGCTGCCGTCATCCTTTATGTCCGCAAACGCGCTCAGCGGCTTCTTGGTCGCCCAGTTGTAGCCGTTGATTTCGTTCAACACCCGCGCAGCCGACGGCTCATCCTTGATGCGCCAATCGCGGT
>DATGHS010000208.1:0-14426 GCA_035307785.1 Gemmataceae bacterium | reverse complement strand
TTCGTAGCTTCCGGAATCGGTGACGCGCGTGGTTTTGCCCCCGGCCACGGGCATCATGAAGATGTCGCCATGGACGACGAACGCGAAATGCTTTTCATCTGGCGACGGGGCGTATTCCGTGATGCCGTTCGTAAAGGTTGTAATTCGGTCGGGGTTGGTCTTGTCGTCGGCGTAGACTTCGATCGGCACTTTGCGCGAATTGCCGTCCTTGGTGGATGCCACCCAAAGGTCGGTGCCGCACTCGTAGACGATCCATTCGCCATTGCCGCTGATGCGGGCGCGGCGAACGCTTTCGTCGTTATGGTGGGTAAGTTGCATCGGCTTGCCGGGCAACAAGCCTTTGGGGCCCGGGGTCAAATTCATGCTGACGATGTTCGCCCCGTGGCCGAACTCTTCACTCACATAGTAGAGCCGGCTGCCGTCGGGCGACCACATCGGCGACGAATCCTGGCCATTGTAACTCGTGACCTTGCGCTGATTGGTGCCGTCCAGATTGGAAAACCAAATGTCGTCGTGCGACGAGCCGCGATAACTCTTGCGATACCAAAGGCCGGGGCCGCGAACGTAGGCCAGCGTGTCGCCCCTGGGTGAAATGGCGACGTCTTTACCTTCGCGCACGCCGAGCGGCGTTTCCTGCCCGCCCTCGACCGAGACTTGGTACAGCATTTCTGCGCGCGGGTAGGCCGTGGAGCGCGTGGACATGAACAAGACGTATTTTCCATCCGGCGTCCAACCGCACACATAATCGCCGGCTGAGTCGTAAGTCAACCGCCGGGGTTTACCCCCACGGACCGATACGACGTAAACATCATAATCGCCGTGGCGATTCGAGGAAAAGGCGATCCAACGCCCATCCGGGCTGAAGGCAGGGAAGTATTCATGCGCTTCATGCATCGTCACCGGCCGGGCCACGCCGCCAATCGTCTCGACGGTCCAGATGTTGCCGAGGTAACTGAAAGCAATAAGGCTACCGTCCGGCGCGATATCCGGCGTGCGGGCGAAGCGAATTGGCTCCTGGGCCAGGGCGGAGACCGCCGTGAAAAAGAAAGTGATGATGGCAAAGCGAAAAATGCGAGCAGGCATGGCACGAAGTTTCCGGATACATCCCCAGGGATGGAAGTCCCCGGGCTATTAGGGATAAAAACTGTTGCATCTTCACTTTATGGAGAAAATCGCGAAATTGCAAAAGAGAAGTTACGGCGAGAGCAAAAGAAACGACCGGCAAATTCGCGCCATATGCCCCAGCTGGCGCAATCGGAAATTTTTTCCAAGTCCTGAAAAGTTTATGAGAATAGTTACCATTTGGTGAAACTTGGGTTATCATACCGTGGCCTCTATTATGCACCCGCAGGGAGTCGTCGCATGGCTATCAAGCGCTGGGCGGTTGCGATCATGGTGATCGGGCTGTTCGTCATCCCGATGTTTGCACAATATCCGACTGATGGTGGTGGCGGGAATCGCTTCAAGAGCTTCGGCGGCGGGACACCTGGCGGCACGCCAAGCGGCTACGGTGGGGCTATGCCCAGAGGATTCGGCGGCCCAGGTGGCGGAGGCGGGTGGAATCCGTCGCAATTCGTTGACATGATTTTTCAAGGGAAGGACGCAATCAACATAAACGAAGTTGCCGATCCGCAAATGCGTGGCCGTCTCGAGCGTGCGGTTCAAAGCATGGGGATCACCGACGGCCGAGTGACGCGAACGCAGTACGAACAGTACTTGCAACAGCGTATGGCCCAGCGCGGCATGGGTATGGCGCCCGGCACGGCGCCGGGCGGCGCTGCAACTCCTGGCGGTCCGGGGGGGAGCCCCGGCGGCCCGGCCGGCATGGCGATGAATCCGGATTCGATGGCGGAAGGATTGTTCCGCCGTTTGGACCGCGACCGCGACGGCGTTCTCAGCGGGGATGAGATTCCCAACGAGCTCAAGCTCGAACTCGACAAGTGGGATACGAACAAAAACGGCACCATCGAACTCGAGGAGTTCAAACCATGGTTCGCTGCCCGAATGGCGGCCAGGCAGCAAGACTGGAATAACATGCAGCAGATGGCGCCGGCGCAGGAAGAACCAGCCGATGAGCCGGACCGCAAGCCAACAATTTATCGCAAGGGCAAGCTGCCGAAGGAACTCGACTGGTTCGAGAAGCTAGACACCGATGGCGACGGCCAGGTCGGCTTATACGAATGGCGCCAAGCCAAGCGCTCCATTAAAGAATTCAAAGAAATGGACCTCAACGGGGACGGTTTCATCACCGTTGAGGAAGCGATGTTTTATGTCAAGTTGCACACGCCCCATCCGGCTGGGGGCGACACTGCGATAGCGGGCAATTTCCCGAATAATGGCGGTGGTCCTGGTGGCCCAATGCCCGGCGCTTTTGGCCCAGGCTTTAACCGCGGCGCGATGCCCGCCAGTTTCAACATCAGCGGTAATGGTCCTCCGGCCGGCATGCAGCGCAATTGGGGCGGAAATAACTGGGGGGCTGGCAATCGTCCATCATTTGGCGGTCCAGGCGGCTTCCAACGCCCCGATGCTGGCGGCGATACCAAAGGCGGCGACGGCAGCATGCAACTACGTGACCCCAGCTCACGCATGAAGGGCTATGGCAAGAAGGACCGCGGGAACTAACCCACGAAGTAAAAAAAGAGAGAGGCGTTGTACCATCCATGAAGGCTGGCAGCAACGCCTCTCTTCTTTTGTGTGGGACAAGATTCCAATCTTGTGCAAATTGAATTCAGACAAGATTGGAATCTTGTCCTACGTCTGACAAGTATCAGTTTCCCTTCTTTTTCCGCGCCTCGTAATCTTTGATAATCTTCTCCGGGTTTTCCAAAAACGCATCGCGGCAGCCGGAGCAGCAGACGTAATAGGTCTTGCCTTGATAGGTGACCGCAATCGTGCCGAGCCCGCCAGTGACCACGCATTCTTTCTCTTTGCCTCCGCCGGCTAACGACTCGCCTTCTTTGCTGAAGTTCACATCGTAAAGCTTCGTGTAAATTGTGCTACCTTTGTTTTTGCGCGAAAAAGTATACACGAAGCGCACACCGCCGCCGGCGATGTTCATGCGAATCATGTGCGCATCGCCAGTCTTGTCGTCTTTCCGTTCCAAGCTCAGATAGCCCTTCTTGAGATCGCCGAGGAATTCGTGCTTCGCGTCTTTTTTGTCCACGAGCGTCAACTGATACTTGTTCTTGTCGACGAGGTAATGCAGTTCGCCTTTGCTGAAATACTTGCCATCTTTGAATTCGACGACCATCCAGGCGTCGTCTTTCTTGAAGCGCCAGCTCCACGACATGGTTTCCTTCCAGTTCTCCGGGGCCGACGAGCGATCCGGCCCGCCTACGCCCTTCCAGTTGCCGATGTATTCATTCAGCGACTGCAACGCCTCGCGGGCCGGATTTTCGTCGTCCGCCGCCTGCGCGATCGGCACCGAAAGGAACGCGAACCCTAACGACAACACGAACATGCGCTTCATGGAATTTCCTCAAGGAAAAGGGAAGTCTGGCAATAATTGGACGAGGTTGGAAGTCGAGCGGTTCCTGGAACGGAATAAATTCCGTTCTACGTGTGAATGTAGAACGGAATTTATTCCGTTCGTCGCCTCACGGCAAATCCAGCACATACATCGACGCATTCGCGTTGGCGGTTAGTAAATGATTGCCAGGCAGGAACGTGAATGCGGTCACCGGGGTCTTTAAATCCCATTCGCGGAGCAGCTTGCCGGAGTCGGTTTCCCAGAGCTTCATTAGGCCTTCTTTGCCGAGCGTGGCGAAGCGCTTGCCGTCCGTGCTCATCGTGATGGCCAGCAAGCCGTTTTTGAATGCGGTTAGCGTTTGCAAGACTTCGCGGTCGGCGATGTTCCAGACTTTCACTTCGCCATCTTCGTCGCCTGTAATTAAGATCTTCTTCTCCGGCGAGAGCGCCACGTCGGCCATGGCCTTCGCATGGGCCGGCAAGTCGCCGCGTAGGCGTTCCTTCTTTACTATCTGGATGATTCGTACGGTGCCTTGCACGTCGCCGGAGACGAAGAGTTCGCCATCGCTGCTGAAGACGCCGCACGTTACGGCCCGCCCGCGGTCGGAATAGGTCTCCACGACATTACCAGTCGCAGCTTCATAAGTCTGCAAGGTGCTTACGCTGTCGGATTCGCCTTTCGGCTGTAAGAACCAGGCCACGAAGCGCTTGCTGTCAGGGAGGAAGATTAGCCCGGGCACACGGTCCACCGGTTCAATGCTCTTGTGCTCCTTTCCCGCTTCGACGTCCCAAATCTTGACACGGCCATCCTGAGCGCCGGAGACCAGCCATTTGCCGTCGGGTGAAAAGGCGAGCGATTGAATCTCATCTGCGTGGCCGAGAAAGGTCCATTTCTCCGCGGCCGAGGCTAAGTCCCAGACTTTGACGAGCCGGTCGGCCCCGCCGGTGGCCAGCCATTTGCCGTCGGCACTCACGGTCGCAACACGAATCTTGCGCGTGTGGCCGAGAGCGCTGGCTCCTTCTTCTTTTTGCAATTCCCAAAGCTTGACCGTGCGGTCCACGCTGGCGGAAACAAGTAGCAAGCCGTCTTTAGAGAAGGCGACCGAGCTGACCCAATCGGCGTGCCCGCGCAGGCTGCGGAGTTCATTGCGTGCCTGTAGGTTCCACAGCTTGATGACTTGATCGCCGCCGCCGGAAGCCAGAAGCTTGCCATCGGGGCTGAAGGCGACGGAACTGACCGCAGCGGAATGGCCTTCGAGTTCCGTCTGGATCACGGGACCCGTAGCGAGGATGTTCCACACCTTCACCTTGCGGTCACCGCCGCAGGTGGCCAATCGGCTGCCGTCGGGGCTGTAGGCCAGCGCGGCCACGCCCATGGTGTGGGCGGGCAACGAGGCAATCTCTTCGTTCTTGAGCAGGTCCCAAATTTTCAGGATGCCGTCGGCACTGGCCGAAGCAGCTTGGTTGCCGTCGGGCCGGAACGCGACGGCACTCACGGGTGCGCGGTGGCCTTTCAGCGTGAACAGCGTCTTGCCGGTGTCGGTTTCCCAGACTCTCACCAGCCGGTCGGCCCCGCCGGAGATGATTTGCTTGCCGTCGAAGCGAAATCCAGCCGCCATCACGGCGGAATCGTGCCCGGTGAAGTCGCGGATGAATTTGCCGTCGGATGAGTTCCATAGCTTCATCAGCTTGTCGCCGCCGCAAGAGAGCACGAAAGCGCCATCCGGTGAATAGACAACAGTGGTCACCGGCAAATGATGGCCGGTGAGAGTATGTTGTTCCTTGCCGCTCGCCGGGTCCCAGAGAATGACGAGGCGGTCGGCTCCGCCCGAGGCCAGTTGCTTGCCGTCGGGACGGATCGCCGCCGACCAGACGTAGCCCTTGTGGCCATCGAAACTGCGGTGCGGATCGGTCGGTTGCAAATTCCAGAGGCGCACGTTCTGGTCCCAGCTCGCGGAGGCGAGTTGATCCTGAGTGGGCGAAAATGCCAGGCCCGTGATCTGCTCGCCATGGCCCTGGAAGGTGCGCACGACCTTGTTCGACCCGCTGATGTCCCAAACGCGGATGGTCTTGTCGGCCCCGCCGGTCGCGAGCCATTTACCGTCTTTACTGATCGCTAAGGCAGTCACCAGGCCGGTGTGGCCGGTGAATTCATTTAAACGGATATTGGTCTTCTCGTTGGTCACGCCGTCGGGGCCGGTGCCGCCGGTGATTTTCGCTTCTTTGTTGCCGCACGTGGCCACGGCCGTGCCTTCTTTGGTGAAGGCGACTTGATACGCGCCGCTGGAATGGACGGAGATGCTCATGGGCATGCGCTTGCCGGGGTCGCTCGACGCGGGATTCCAGATGTTGACGTTGCCGGCCGAATTGACCGAGGCGATTAGCTTACCGTTGGGACTGTAGGCCACGCCGAGGACGCGGCCTTGCTGGGTGCCGAGGTCGTGGGCGAGTTTGCCGGTATCGGTGTCCCAAACGCGCAGCGTGTTGTCGTCGCTGCCGGACACAAGCATCTTGCTGTCGGGGCTGAAGGCCACAGCATTTACCGTTTTAGTATGGCCCGAGAGGGTATGCACAAGTTTGCCGTTGTCAGCCTCCCAGAGATGAATGTCATTGCCGCCGGCCGAGGCAATGAGCTTGCCATTGGCCGCCCAGGCGACGGCACGCACCGCCGCGTTGTGCCCTCGATACATCCTTAGCACTCGGCCATTGTCCAGGTCCCATATGATAACGGTCATGTCTTTCGAGCATGTGGCCAAACGCCGGCCATCCGGAGAATAGGCGAGGCTTAAGACCTGGTCGGCATGCCGCAGCCGGGGAATATCGATGATCCGGCTTACATTAGCGGGCAAGTCGGCGGGCAGGTAAGGCAAGAGCCAGCGCGCCTCGCGAATCGCAACTTCCGCCTCTTTCAGATGGCCGTTGGCAGATTCCTGATCGGCTCGTTTCGCGAGCTGATCGGCCGCGTCGAGAATGGCGGCAGGGGCCTTGTCTTTCGCGGCTTGCTCGCGCTCGGTGCGAAACTTGGCCTGGGCCTCTTTCACCGGCTCAACCGCGGGTGGCGTCTGGCTGAAGCCGAGGACGGATAACAAAAACACAGCCGACAGCCCGATGGCCCAACGCAGCCCTTTGCTCACTCGCGACATGATGCACCTCGCCAATGCCATTCCGATCCTTGTCGGCCCCACGATACAGACGTTTGCTCTTGTACTTTTGTTTCTAACCGCCGTGGGGTTGGAAATCCAGTCGAGGAGTTAAGTTGTCTCCCCGCGCTCCGCTCCGAAGACTCCGCGTCGCGGCTAATCAATAACTAGGCTTCTCCCCCATTTCCGATAGAATCGATAATCTGCCCGAAACCTTCTCGCGAGGATGCCATCATGTCATCGTCCCTTCCCTCTCGATTGTTGGCGCGCGTTGGTGCTGGAATAGGACTTCTTTTACTCGGCTGGCTCTTGGTTGCGCAAGAGCCGGAAAATCCGCCCGGTGTCGTCGGCGCTTTCAAGGGCCATGAGGAAACGGTTTACTCCGTTGCCTTTTCGCGAGACGGGAAGACGTTGTTGAGCGCCAGCTTCGACAAAACGGTGAAGCTCTGGGATGTGTCCAGCGCCAAGGAACTGCGCACCTTTGCAGGGCAGAACGGCCATCAGAACCTGGTTTTGAGCGTGGCCTATGCGCCGGATGGGCAAGCTTTCGCGTCGGGCGGAGCCGACAACACGGCCAAGATTTGGGACATTCCAATGCGGCAGGCGCTGAAGGAACTGACGCTGACGGAAGCCGTTACGGCGACAGCGTTGAGCCCGGATGGAAGGATTCTGGCGGCAGCCGGGAAGGACGGCGCGATCAAGCTCTGGAACGCGGCCGATGGCAAGGAACTCTTCCGACTGACGGGCCATGTGGGGCCGGTGACTGCCCTGTCCTACGCCGCCAATGGCCAGTTCCTCGGCTCCACCGGGACTGACAACACGCTCCGCTTCTGGAATCCGGCCAACGGACAACCCGTCGCCGTAGTGGGCGCGCATGCCGCACCGGCACTCGCCTTAGGTCTGGCGCCGAACGGCACGGTTGCCTACACCGCTGGAGCGGATGGTCTCGTGAAGTTCTGGCAATTGCCTCCGGTTGCTTCGCGGCCGTTCGCCGCGCATGGCGACACCGTCACCAGCGTGGCGTTGTCAGCGGATGGGAACACGCTAGTTACCGGCTGCGCCGACAAGAACGTGCGTGTTTTTAACTTCGAAAATGGCCAACTGGCGCGCACTCAAGCCGCGCCCAACCCGATCAGCACCGTGGCTATCTTCGGCACCGGGCCGAACACCATCACTGCGGCGGGAACTTCCACGGGCCAGCTGCTGCTCTGGGCAAATGACGGGAAGCTGGTCTTTCAAGCGAAAGCGCATGCCGGCGCGGTCACAGGAATTGTTGTCCATCCGCAAGGCAATCAGCTTCTGACGACCGGGGCCGACGGCTTGCTGAAGATTTGGGCGCTGCCGCTGGCCGCGACCAAAGCCTTCGCGCATCCGGCCGACGTGCGCGCGGCTGGAATGACCGGTGACGGCAAGCGGCTAGTTACCGGCGCCGCCGACAACCAACTTCGGCTTTGGAACCTGGCCAACGCCCAAATGGAGAGGCAATACCCCGGCCACACGAAGCCAGTGACAGCGGTGGCCGCGTCGGTCAATGCCGAAGTGCTGGTTTCTGCCGGGCTCGATGACACTATCCGCTTTTGGAACCGCGACAAGGGCAATCAGATCGCCCAACTGACCGGACACACTGGCCCGGTCACGTCGCTGGTACTTTCTCCCAGCAACCAGCAGTTGCTGACCTCGTCCGAAGACGGAACCGTGAAACTCTGGCAGTTACCCGTCACAGCGCCGAAGGTCATGGCCCATCCCGACGCAGTCTCTACGGCCGTGCTCACTTCCGATGGCACGAAATTGCTGACCGGTTGCAACGACAAGCAGGCCCGGCTATGGAACCTGGAAACCGCCGCGGCGGAAAAAACGTTTCCGGTTGGTACACTGGGCGTTTCGGCCATGTCGCTGACGGCCGACAACGCTACGCTTGCTGTGGCCGGTGCGGACAAGTCGTTGATTCTGTATCAAACCGCCACCGCAAAGGAATTGAAGAAGATCACCAACGTACCGGCCGTGATCCGCGGCCTGGCCTTCTCGCCAGACGGCAAGACATTGACCGCCGGCCTGGCCGACAATTCCGTGCGCCTTTTCGACATTGCCAAAGGTGCTGAAACCAAGAATCTGCCGGGCCATACGGGACCGGTCGTAGCCGTGATGTACACCCCAAAAGGTGACCTGCTGAGCGCGAGTGCCGATAAGACAGTGCGCTTCTGGAAGCCCGACGGTACAGCCGGCGGCAAGATTGATGTTAGTGGGGCGGTGGTGAGCCTGGCGCTCAGCAAGGACGGCGCCAAAATTGCCGTCGGCGGAGCGGACAAGAACGTCACGCTTTGGACCGTGGCCGACATGAAGCCGGCCGGGGCCGCGATCAACGCGCTCGCCGAGATCCGCAGCGTCGCCTTCTCGGCCGATGGACAAAAGCTCGCCGTAGCTGCGGCCGATGGCCGCGTGCGCGTCTTCGGCCTCGATGGCAAGATGCAGGAATCGTTCCAGCACGATGCTGCCGCCACGGCCGTCGCGTTTCATCCCGATGGTAAGCGCGTCATCAGTGTAGGCGAAGACAAAACGGCCCGCGTCTGGACTTCGGCGTTGCTTTGGCAGAGCAGTCAGACTGCAGCGGTTCGAAAAGCCATCTTCGACGCGCAGGGCCAGCGCGTGTTCTCCGTTGGCGACGACAAGAGTTTGCGCATTCTCGATGTGAAGACCGGCAAGGAGCAGAAAGCCATCGTTTCCGATGCGGCGATCACGGACGTGGCCATCACCGCCGACGGCGCTCGCGCTGTCACTTGCGGAGCCGACAAGAGCATCAAGGTCTGGAACCTGGCCGACGGCAAGCCGCTGCTGGCGATCCCGCTAACGAATCCCGCCCAGCATCTGGCGCTCTCGCCAAATGGATCGCGCATTGCCGTGGATACGACGGAAGGCAAAGCGCAGGCTGTGTCGGTTTACGACGCGGCCACGGGCAAACAATTGTTGGCGCTGGAAGAAACATTCGCCTCCGTTGGCAGCCTCTCATTCTTGCCGGACAACCGGACGCTGCTAATCGCTGCTGATAAGAATGCCGCGATGATCGACACCGGCGTGGCCGGCGTTCTCGCTCTGCATCCAGGCGGGATTACCGGGGTTGCCTATCACCCGAATGGCACCCAGGTGTTTACTTGCGGCAAAGACAAAACGGTGAAGCTTTGGGAACTTGCCACCGGCAAGGAATTGAAGGTAATCGCCACGCTGCCGGAAGCCGTAAACGCGCTTTCTTTGAGTCGCGATGGCACGCAACTCGTCGCTGCGGTGGGCAAGCAGGCGAAGGTTTGGAACCTTGCCGACGGCAAGGAAATCGCGACGCTCGCGCATCCGGCTGACGTGATCGCGTTGGCGTTTAGCGCTGACAAGGCGCGGTTGCTAACCGGCACCACTGACAATTTCGCCAGGGTGTGGGACTTGGCCACGGGCAAAGAAGTGCAATCGTTCAGTCACGGTGCGGCCGTGCGGGCCGTAGCGTTCCACCCGGCCAAGCCGAACATGCTGGTTACCGGCAGTGCCGACAAAACTGCGGCCGCACATACTATCACGCTGACGCGTATGCTGGTGGCTTCGCCGCAGCCGATTCGCGCTCTGGCGGTGCATCCGAACCAGACGCATATTCTGACCGCCGGCGACGACAAGACCGTGAAGGCGTGGAACGTGAACAACGGCATGGCCGAAAGGACGTTTGCCGGGGCCGGCGACGCGGTGCTGGCACTGGCCGTTTCGAAAAACGGCAACCTCGTGGCGGCGGCCGGTGCCGACAAAACGATCCGCGTCTACAACTTCGCCGATGCTGCGCTCGTGGGCGCTTTCCCGGCCGGCAGCGTCGTGCGGAATCTGCAATTTCACCCGGTCACCCCGTCGCTCTTCAGCTGCAACGACGACAAGAGCATCGTGAGTTGGAACATCGCTTTCCAGCCGGGCAATCCACCACCGCCGGAATTTGGCAAACCGTCGCAATCGTTCGCGCATCCGGCAGGCGCGCTGGCACTTGCGTTCAACAACGACGGGACCAACTTGCTCAGCGGCTGCGAAGACAAAATTGCTCGCTACTGGAAAGTCGCATCCGACGCGCCGACCAAGAATTTTCCGCATCCCAATCTTGTGGATGTAGTGATTTACAACAAGGACGGCTCCCAGCTCGTGACCGGAGGGCACGACGGCGTCATCCGCATTTTCGACGTGGCCAAGGGTGCGCAGCTCAAAGCGATTAATGCTCACGTGGCCCAACCGCAGCCGTTCCCGGTGTATTGCCTGGCCTGGAGCCCGGATTACAAGCAGATCGTTTCCGGAAGCCTCGACCGCAGTCTTAAGATTTGGGATGCGGCGGGCGGTACACTGGTGCGCGAAATCAAAGGCCACGACGAGAAGGCTTCTCCCAAAGGACACGAAGAAGGCGTGTTAACTCTTGCCGTCTCGCCCGACGGCAAATTTGTAGTTTCCGGCTCGAGCGATCGGACTATTAAGATGTGGAACATGGCGGATGGCGCCTTCGTGCGCGAATTCATCAATCCCACGTTGCCGGAAAATGCGCCGAAGCCGGCGGTCGACCCGAAACAGACGCCGCCACTGGTCCGGCCGCCGGCCGCGCATCCCGGCTGGGTCGAACACCTGTGCTACACGCCCGATGGCAAGTATCTCGTCAGCGTGGGCGGGGCGCCGCGCAACAAGGGCTACCTCGCCATTTGGAATCCGGCCGATGGCAAACTAGTGCATGGCGTCGAGTTAGCTGTGGGCCAAATTCATCATGTGGCGGTTTCGCCCGATGGCGGCACGCTGGCTCTCGCTTGCGGCCAGCGTTCGAGGTTGGTTCCGCAATCGGATGTGGTGCTGTATCGCTTTCCAGTGAAGTAAAATAACGTGGGACAAGATTCCAATCTTGTCCTGATCTTACGGACAAGATTGGAATCTTGTCCCACGAGTCTTGGAGGAGTCTAGTCCCAGTGATCCGTACGATCTTTCTCGATTTTGGTAAGGTTTTGGCCTGGTTTGATCATGAGTTGGCGGTGACACGTTTGCTGGCGCACTGTGATCTTTCGCCGCAGCAGTTGCACAACGTATTGTATGAGATCGAGCGCTACAACGCTCTCGAAGGCGGGCAGATCGATGCCCAGGAGTATCTTCGTCAAGTGCGTGAATTGGTGCGGTTTAGTTGCGCGGACGAGTTATTCTTCCAACACTTCGCCGACATTTTTACGCCCATTGACGAGATGTGCTCTCTCGTGCCCAAGTTGGCTAGGCGGCACCGGCTAGTGCTGGCCAGCAATACCAATGAGATTCACTCCCGAAAGTTCCTCATCGACTTCGAACGAACGTTGGCGCATTTTCAACATCTCGTGCTATCGCACCAGGCCAAGGCAATCAAGCCGCAAGCTGATTTCTACACCTATTGCCAGCAGTTCGCGCATTGCAAGCCGGGCGAATGTCTGTTCATCGACGACCGGGCAGATAATACCGCGGCGGCCATCGAGCATGGCTGGAATGCAATTCAGTTCGAAAATGTGGAGCAGTTGTTGCCGGCACTGCGCCGGTTCGCGGTATACAACGAGTAAAGCCCGGGGACGGAAGTCCCTGGGCCTGGGAGACACGTATGAACCCCATTGAGCAGCAAGACTCTGAAGTTTGGCAGGCGATTCAGGGCGAACGGCGGCGGCAACAAGACGGCCTGGAAATGATCGCCTCGGAGAATTACACTAGCCCGGCCGTGCTTGCCGCTCAGGGTTCCGTGCTCACGAACAAATATGCCGAAGGCTACCCCGGTAAGCGCTATTACGGTGGCTGTGAGTTTGTGGACGTGGCGGAGCGGCTGGCCATCGATCGGGCTCTGAAGCTGTTCGGGGCCGAGCGTGCCAATGTCCAGCCGCATTCCGGGGCCCAGGCCAACATGTCGGTGTATCTCGCGGCGTTGCAGCCGGGCGACACGATTCTGGCCATGGACTTGGCCCACGGCGGGCACCTCACGCATGGCATGCGGCTCAACTTTTCGGGCAAGTATTTTCGTGTGGTCAGCTATGGCGTGGCGCGCGGCAGCGAGCGCATCGACTTCGATCAAGTCGCCGCGCTGGCGCGCGAGCACAAGCCGAAGATGATCGTGGCCGGCGCCAGCGCCTATCCGCGCGAAATCGAATTTGCACGCTTTGGCGAGATCGCAAAAGAGACGGGCGCTCTCTTGATGGTGGACATGGCTCATATCTCCGGGCTCGTGGCCGTGAAATTGCACGCCGATCCGGTTCCCGTGGCCGACTTCGTGACATCGACCACGCACAAGACGCTGCGCGGTCCACGCGCCGGCTTCATCCTGTGCAAGAACGAATGGGGCGACAAAGTCAATCAAGCGGTCTTTCCCGGCGTGCAGGGTGGTCCGCTGATGCACGTTGTTGCGGCTAAGGCCATCGCTTTTGGCGAAGCGCTCCAGCCTTCATTTCGCAAGTACATCGAACAGGTGTTGGCCAACGCCAAGACGCTCGCAGCCGAGTTGCAGCGGAGTGGCTATCGCATTGTCTCAGGAGGCACCGATAATCACTTACTGCTTGTGGACGTGACCTCGCGGGGACTTACCGGCAAAATTGCGGAGCAAGCGCTCGATCGCGCCGGCGTCACGGTCAACAAGAACATGATTCCATTCGACGCCCGCAAACCGCTGGACCCGAGCGGCATCCGCATCGGTACGCCGGCCCTCACCAGCCGTGGCATGAAGGAAGCCGAGATGCGCGCCATCGCCGGCTGGATCAATGAAGCGCTCCAGCATGCGGGGGGATCGGATGTGTTAAACCGAATCCGCGGAGCGGTGCGCGAAATGTGCAAGCAATTCCCTGCGCCGGCGAATTAAAAGAAGAGAATCAAACCACTGATTGCATGGATAACGCGGATAAAACCTGCTCAATTCTATCCGTGCTATCCGTATTATCCTTGGTTGGCATATTTGAGCCAACATGGACTTGATCGAAATTGCTTACCGTGGCCTGTCCATTATCGCGGTCTGCGTGCCAGCGCTGTTCGCGGCGGCGATTGCGCTGCGCGTGGGCTGCTATTTCGCGGGGGCGGAGGTGCCGGCACTCGGTCGGGCATTGGGCACAGCCCTGATTGCCTGGTTCCTGACACTCGCCATTGCCGTGATCCTTCAGGCATTTGCAGTTGGGTTTGGCGATTCACGTCCGGATATCGCGCTGCAATTCGTTGTGTTCGTACTGGCGCTGTTGGTGAGTTTGTTTTTGTCGTCGGTGTTATACGTGCCCTTGTTGTCGGTTCGGTTTGGTCAGGCGCTTACAGTTTGGGTAATTCAGATCGTTTTTGTGGCAGGGGTAGGGTTGGTGTTCGGCTGTCTGGCATGGATCTTGTCAGAAGTTTTCGGTTAGTTATTCCTAATGACCTATACCAAATTCTTTGCCACTTGCGCGCGCGGGCTGGAGCCAATACTCGCGCAGGAGTTGGCAAAGCTCTCAGCCGTTGCCGTGCAGCCGGGCCGGGGCGGCGTAGCATTTTCCGGTGGCCAGGAAACACTCTATCGGGCCAACCTTTGGCTCCGAACGGCCGTGCGCGTGTTACAGCCGGTGCTGGAAGCGATGGTCACGTCACCCGACGAACTTTACCAAGCGGTGCAGACCATCGACTGGGAGCAGTATCTCACGCCGGACCACACGCTGGCGGTCGACTGCAACGTGCGCGACTCGCGCATTACTCATTCGCAATATGCGGCCAGACGTGTCAAAGATGCTATTTGCGATCAATTCGTCGAGCGCTGCGGCCGGCGACCCAGCGTCGATCCGGAAAATCCGATGGTGCCATTGAATCTCCACATTTACAAGA
>DATGHS010000207.1:0-2633 GCA_035307785.1 Gemmataceae bacterium | reverse complement strand
GATTGCCACCTGCAAGGGAGCGCGCCCTTTTCCCGCGCGGGGGGACAATAATATCGCCACGCACATGTCATCGGCCGTTATGCTGTCCTCCGCAGCAAGTCGCCGCAGCAAGCGCGGAAGAATCGCTTCCTGAATGAACTGATTGTTCCAGGTCTGTTGGGAAGTGAAAAAAGAAACGATTTCCGCTGGCTGTGACAAAGCGTGCCGTTCCAAAGCCCACCATAGCAGGAGCGGCAGGCAGGGATCAGCGCAGGTTGGCGTCGTTGCCAGAAGATTCTCCACAATCGGCAAGGCATCGCCGGGTGGCAATCGCTTTGCCGTGCAGGCCAATTGACAGCGCACGACGATGGATAAATCGGTCTTGGCCAGGAAGACCATTTGCTTGGCAATTGCCGGCGAAACCTTTTCCTCATCTCCCAGTAGCCGCACCGTCCAGCTACGAATCAGCGGATATGAACTTACCAGCCCTTTGGCGGCAAAGTCGGCGTCGAAGCCGCCGCTGACATACAGCGCCCACAACGCCTGGAGCGCCAGATGCTCGTTGTTGCTCTCCAGCACCATTGTTCGCAACGGCGCCATCACCGCCGGATCGCGCCGCTCGGCCAGAATGCGGCGCGCCCGGCGGACCAACCAGTCATTCTTGCTGGAAAGCAGATCGACCAGTTGCAGACTCGAAAGGCGCTTCCAATCGGGAAGGTTGGTCGGTTTGCCTTTGCCGTATTCGATCTTGTAAATGCGGCCGTTGCTGCGATCCCATTCCGCATCGGGATCGGGATGCGCGGTGCGCCGGTCGTACCAGTCGGCCACGTAAATGGCGCCGTCCGGTCCCATCGTGACATCGGAGGGTGCGAACCACGTGTCGTTGGCGATCAACAGTTCTCCGCCGTGGCGACTGTGGAAGGTCGAGCCGTTTTTTTCTACGTCGTGCCAGTAAACGGCGTGGCCCAGCAGGTCGGCTGCGATGTATTTGCCTTGAAACGCTTCTGGAAATGAATCGCCCTGGTAAATGATGCCGCCGACGGTGACGTGGCCGCCCCGAAAATTCTCGTGCGGAACATGGTCGAAGTAACCGTAGGCGTACGGATTATGCAGTGGGCCGTGTTTGCCGAAGGCCTTCCAGCCGTAGGCGCCTTGCAGCCCGTGCATCATCACATGGCCGCCGACGTTGGTGCTGTAAAGCAAATTGCCGTCGGCATCGAAGTCCAATCCCCAGCAATTGCCGCCGCCTTCGCAGAACAGCTCGAACCGTTTGCTGAGCGGATGATAGCGCCACACGCCTTGCTGAAACTCGATGGGCGGATCGTCTGGTGTTGACGGATTGCGAATTCGGGCCGTCACTGTGCTGCCCTGGCAGCCGTAGAGCCAGCCATCGGGGCCCCATGTGAGGGAATTGGCCACCGAATGGGCGTCTTCCATGCCGAAGCCGCTGAGCAGCACTTCCGGGTCGCCATCTGGAACGTCGTCGCCGTTGCGATCGGGATAAAAGAGCAAATAGGGGACTTGCAGCACATAAACGCCGCCATGACCGAAGGCGAAACCGGAGGCAAGATTCAAACCGCTGACGAAGTCTTTGCCGCGGCGCATCCGGCCTCCGGCATCGGGATCCTCCAGGATCGTAAGGCGGTCTTCGCCGCGCGGACCGCGCGGCGGCGGCTCCGGCACCTGGTCGTACTGTGTGCGCGAGTAACGATCCACTTTGACGCGTTTCAGACCAGAAGGATTTGGGTATTGCAGATACTGAAGGACCCAAAGCCGGCCGCGATCATCGAAGTCGATTGCCACCGGCTGACGGACCAACGGCTCCGCGGCCACGAGCTTGACCGAGAATCCGGCCGGCGCTTGCACACGCTTAACGGCATCCTCGGGAGAGAAACCCTGTGCGCGCAGCAGGGCGCTGGACACCAACAGGAGCAGCAGCGGCAGGAAATTGCGGAAAGCGTTCATTGCAACGCCGCGTTCGACGATGAAACGGTCAGCTCAATTCCGGCAGCGGTTGGCCGCCTTCGGTCACGATAGAGATGGGCCGGCCTTGCGGATTGAGCCATTGCGAGTCGAGTGGTATCCGCAAATGGCGAAAGACAGTGGCCGCCAGGTCGGAAGGAGTGACCTTGCGGCTGTTGATCGTGCCACCGCGGCTGTCGGTGCTGCCGATGACCTGCCCGTGCCGGGCGCCGCCGCCGGCCACGAGCATCGACATGACTGGCAGCCAGTGCTCCCGGCCGCCGTCTTTCGTCAGTACTGGCCCGCGGCCAAATTCGCCCAGCATCAGAACCAGGGTCGAATCGAGCAGGCCGCGCGTATCCAGATCTTCGATCAGCGTTGTCAGTGCCCGGTCAATGGTGGGTAGGATCGGCGTCAGGCCTTTTTGAATGCCGCCCCAGGGCGGCACATTATCGCCATGATGATCAAAGTAGCCCCAGCGACCGCTGACGAACACAAAGGTAACGCCGGACTCCACGAGCCGCCGGGCGAGCAGCGCTTTCTCACCCACGCTACAGCGGCCGTAGGCATCGCGAAGCCGGTCGGGCTCGCGCTGCAGTTCGAATGCCATTCGCACGGCCGGCGATGTTACCATGTCGAGCGCCATCTCGGAGTAGCGGTCGATTTGGCCCATTGCCTCTCCCGCGTCGCGC
>DATGHS010000206.1:0-9500 GCA_035307785.1 Gemmataceae bacterium | reverse complement strand
CCAAATAGCTCGCGCCAATCTGTTCCGCCCGGCAAACCTCGTCGAAAAACGCATCCACTGATTTTCGCCAGAGATTCTCGTCCGGCGAAGCCAGGTTTATCAGATAGCAATCGTGCACGATCGGATAGCGAATGCCGGCCTTGCGCACCCACTTCCGGAATTGCCGGGCCTCCTCGTCGGCAATCGGCTTGGCCGCCCACTGGCTCGGCGCTTTCGTGAATAGCTGCAACGTGTCGCAGCCATACTGCTCGGCCAGCCGGACTGCGTTCTGCACGCCGCCCGCGCTGGAAAGATGCGCACCGAAGAGGGGCATCCGCTTGTCTCCTTGTCACAATAATCGCCCGAACTATTGTAGCTGTGCTTCCAATTCTTCGACGAGGGCACTGCCATGTTTCACTGTCGTCATTTCCTCCCGAAATTCGTCTGCTCGTTATTGATGATGGCGGCTGCCGGCTTTGCCGTCGCCGATGAGCGGGACACGAAAGCCGCTTTTCGCACCGCGAAGGTCGAACGCGGCGACGTGACCGCGACGGTCCAGGCGACCGGTACTCTGGAGCCCGAAGAAATCGTGGATGTGGGTGCCCAGGTCGCCGGCCAGATCGTTGCGCTTGGCAAAGACCCGAACGATGCCAAAAAAAGCATCGACTTTAACTCCCGCGTGGAAAAGGGCACGATCCTGGCCCAGATCGACCCGAAACCATACCAGCTCGACGTAACCCAGGCGAAAGCCGGCCTGTTGCGCGCCTTGACCGAACTCAAGCAAGAACAAGTGCGCTGCGATGGGGCGAAGACCGCGCTGGAACGAGCGAAGGTCCTGGAAATGAAGAAAGCCATCATTCCCGAGGAAGTGCAAAACGCGCAAGACGCCTACGAACTCGCCAAACTTAGCGTCGCGGTCAAGGAGGCGGGAATCGAACAGGCGAAGGCGGTTCTGAGTCGCGCGGAGTTGTATCTTTCCTATTGCACCATTCGTTCGCCGATCAAGGGTGTGATTATCGACCGGCGCGTGAATGTTGGCCAGACCGTCAAGGCCGATCTCAATGCGCCGACCATGTTCTTGATCGCCAGTGACTTGAAACGTATGCAGGTTTGGGTGCCGGTGCGCGAAACCGATATCGGCCAAATCCACAAAGGCCAGACCGCTCTATTTCGAGCAGAGGCATATCCCAGGGACACATTTCTTGGGACCGTTAGTCAAATTCGCCTGAACGCCGCTATGGTGCAAAATGTTGTCAGCTACACCGTGGAGATCGAGTTCGACAATGCAGACGAGAAGTTGCTTCCTTATATGACGGCCGAAGTGGAATTCGAAGTAGCAAAGCACAAGAACGTGCTGCTCGTTCCCAATCCCGCCCTGCGCTGGCGGCCGCAGGCTAGCCAGATGGCCACGGATGCTCGGGAAGCCTTGGCGAAGATCCTCGCGGCAAATCGGAAAAAGGATGGGAAAGAGCGCGGCATTGTTTGGATTGAAGATAAAGGCCTGGTTCGCCCGGTCGCAGTGCGGCTTGGCATCAGTGATGGACACGTCACGGAACTGCTGGACGGCGAGCTTGCCGAAGGCAAGCCCGTGGTGATCGGCATGGAAGTTCCGCCCCCGGGCGATGGCAGAGGAGCAGCGCCTGCGGCAAGCAAGGGGCAACGGGAGTACACGTTGCTTGTTCAGCCGGGAGTAATGGGCAGCGGCGGACTGCAATGGGGAACTGGCGGCGTCTTAACTTTAACGGTTGCAGATGCCGAGGCGATTGCCAAGCACTGCTCATTGGCCCAGGCCATTGCGCCAATCGTGCGGTCGCGCAACCAGGTGGTCTACGGCAAGCGCAGCTGGGTTCCACAATATATTTATGGCACCACTCCGAATTACCTGGAAGTCCGCAATTGGCAGGATCTCGGCAAAGGCGAAACGTTTACCGACAAGGATGTGCGCAACCAAAACAAAGTTTGCGTGATCGGCAAGACGATTGTTCAAGAACTGTTTCAAGGCGAGGATCCCATCGGCAAAGAGATTTGGGTCAAGAATACAGCTCTGAAAGTTGTTGGAGTATTGGCTGCCAAAGGCGCTAATGCCTGGGGCCTGGATCAAGACGATATCATTCTGGCGCCGTGGACAGTTGTGAAGAACGAAATCAACGCGCCCGGCGATGGGAAGACTCCAGAGGCCGATCCTACGGCCCCGAATGCGCTCTCGAACCTGTACCCGGGAAGTCCGGCCGACGCTCCGAGCGAGAAGTCCGGAAAGAGTATATCGGTGCAATACATCGTAGTACGAATCGCCGGTCCCGAGCATGCGGCCGAGGCAATCATGCAGATCACGGCCCTGCTGCGGCAACAGCACCACACCGGCGATGGGAAGGCCGACGACTTTTCCATTCGCGATGTGGGCGAAACGGAACGCGCGCTCGAGAATCTCAACAAGAAGCCGTGAGGCACGTTAGCCCGAAGCACGAGCGAGGGCGACTGACATCCCTCGCTTGCGCTTCGGGCTAACGGCCGCGAACGCTGTCCGTTGACGACGCTATTCGCCCGGCGTATCGTGCCACTATCCGTCTCATCGGTAATCTTGGAGTGCCGTCGTGGAGTTTTTGAATTCTTTCTTGCAACTCGTGCACGCGTTGGCTGAGTTCCTGCGCGTCCTTCTCATTCCCGTGCTGGCATTCCTACCGTACCTGCTCTGGTTCATTTACTGTCTCTTTGCTGTCAACTGGAAGAAGCTGGCCCCCACGCTGCGGGAAGGCGGTTGGCTCCCGGCCACGCTGCTGTGCATTCTGCTGGCACTCGTTTGGTCGCAAATTGTGCCAATGCCGGTCCGGCTTTTCGGCTTCATGCATTTGGGCAATTTCTGGTGGCAAGCCGTGGCTGTCGCGCTGTGGGCATGCCTCGGACTCTTCGCCGGTTGGTTGCAACAACGCTACTCGTGGACGCCGCGTGAGATTGCGGTTGAACCGCCGCCGCTGGAACATGGTCACGGCCACGGGCACGGCCACGGCCATCATTGAACCACTTATGGCCCGTTCGCCAAAGGAAGTATCCTTGCCACGGCTATCGCTCACATCGGGAGCAATCGGGAAGCCGGCGCCCGCATTGATTGCGCTTGCGACTGCGCTGTTGCTATCGCCCCACGCGAACGCACACGCCCTGGGAGCCGATTGCCGCATTCGCGACGGCCGCGTTGTGCTGGAAGCCTATTTCAGCGACGATACGCCGGCCAGGCATGCGAAGGTCGAAGTGAAAGATGCGTCTGGAAATGTGATCGCTGATGGAAAGACCGACGACGAAGGTCGCTGGTCGTTCGCGTTGCCGACGTCCGGCTCATATCAAGTTGCTGTCGATGCCGGCATGGGGCACCGCACTACGGTAGCGCTTTCCGTATCGCAGGAGCAATTGGCGGCCGGCGGAGCCGAGAAGTCCGAGGGCGTCCGTGTAGGAACCGGTCCGGACCGCGAGCGGTTCACCCGCATACCTTGGCTGCGAGTCGGGCTCGGACTCGGGGTCATTGGGGCGTTGACGGTAGGCCTGCATCTCTGGCTTAGGCGGCCAAAGGCGCCAACGGCGCGTACGCAAGACGAAGTTCCACAGTAAAGATGCTTTCGCACTCGCTTACGCTTCGGCGTTGTGGATTTTTGCACCAGCCCGAAGAGTATGCGAGGGCGTCACTTCGCGGGCTCGATGTCGTCGAAGGGTCGCAATTCGTCGCCGCCGGCGGCTTCATAGGCGCGACGGCAATTAGCAAGATTTATGAGCGCGCCGAAGTTTTCGCGCGGAAATGCCTTGGCCGTGTACAAGGTCAGCGCCGCCTTGCCGCTGGCAATGGCGCGGGCCAGGCATGCCAGCCGGTCGCTGCCCGGTAACTTGGCCATGTCTGCCAGGGCAATGGCCATGTTGAAGTGTGTCATCGCCCAGTCGACGGGGTAGACATCTTTGGTGCGAACGGTCAGGGCGCCCTCGAAGGCCGCAATGGCCTTGCGCAAGTTCTCGACCCGGTCGCCCGTCAGCATGCTTCTCCACGCGAGGCCGAGGTTGTTTTGCGTGATCGCCCAATCGGCGGGGTGAGTATCTTTGGTGTAGACAGTCAGGGCCGCCTCAAAGGCAGTGATGGCCTTGCGCAAGTTCTCGCTCCGGTCGCCGGTCGGCAGGGACCACCGAGCAGTGCCGAGGTTCATCTGCGTCATCGCCCAGTTGACCGGGTATGCGTCTTTGGTGAAGACGGTCAGGGCTGCCTCGTAAGCGGCGATGGCCTTGCGAATGTTGTCGTTCCGGACGCCTGTCGGCATCGACCACCACGCGCCGCCAAGGTTGTTCTGTGTCATCGCCCACTCGGAAGGGTGGGAATCCTTGGTGCGAACGGTCAGGGCCGCTTCGTAGGCTGCAATGGCCTTGCGCAGATTCTCACCCAGGTCGCCGGTCGACAGGTTCTGCCACGCGATACCGAGGTTGTTCTGCGTCAACGCCCAGTCGGTGAGATCGGCATCTTTGGTACGAACGGTGAGCGCTGCCTCGTAGGCTGCGATGGCCTTGCGCAAGTTCTTGTCCCGGTCGCCGGTCGGCATGTCGGCCCACGCAAGGCCGAGGTTATTCTGTGTCGTTGCCCAGGCGGCGGGGTGAGTGTCCTTGGTGTACACGATTAGTGCCGCCTCATAGGCTGCGATGGCCTTGTGCAAGTTCTTGCTACGGTCGCCGGTCGGCAGGGACCACCACGCGATGCCGAGGTTGTTCTGTGTCATCGCCCAGTCCTTCGTCCCAGCACCCGCAAGTTTGACTGTGCCCTCGGCGATTTCGGTCGCCCGGTGGAGATGGGCCGAAATGTCACCCAGGCGGGCAAAAATATGCGCGGTAGCGACGTTGTCCCGCACCGGCACGTCTTCTGGCCGCAAGGCCATGGCCTTTTCATACGGCTCGACGGCCTTGTCCGGCTGCCCGGCCTGATACCAGTTGTCCCCCTCCATAGTTAGCAGCCGCACGGCTTCGTCGATGGGATTGCCCGGCTTCGATTTCAGTTCCTGAATGATGCGATCCGCTTCGTCGTGCTGCTTGAGGGCAATTTTGGCCAGCGCCTGGTCTTCGGCATTGCCGCGCTCCAGCAGCAACCTGGCTTTTTCGATCAGCTCCGGCGACAACGGCGGCGGCTCTTTCTGACCCGCCGCCAGTGGCTTAGGGGCCAACGCCTCGCGCAGTTCCTTGCGAATGGCTTCCAACTTATTGTCCGTTTGCGTGGAACTTTGCACCACTTGCTCATGGGTCTTTCGCTGCTGGTGCATATTCCACAACACCAGCCCGGCCACCACAACGACCGCAGCCAGCGCTGCCGTCACCAGTCCGGCCACCCGGCGAAACCGGCCCTCGCCCTGCGAGCGCAGGGCCGCCAGTTCGTCGCGCAGCCGCCGCACCGAGAGTTCCAGATCGGCCGGGTTGGCGATATTGCCGTGCCGCAACTTGTTGTCTGCAACCAGGCGCTCACGGTACCTTGTTTGCAGCTGAGTTAGCTCTTCCGCTTCGGCCGGCGCGGCATCCGTGGGGAAGCCCGGCTCAAGGAAATGATAGATGACCTTCTTGCCGCACTTCTCTGCTAACAACGCTTCATACTGCGTGTAGGAAACGCGCCCGAATTCCGTAGTCGGCGTAGGCGGTTCCGCTCCATAACGGCGGCCTACCAATTGGATCACCAGCGTGCTGGGCTCAATCCAGTGCCGGAGCACCGCCAGCATCTCGCCGCCGTCGGTCGGCTGAATGTCCTGCCAGTGGGGCTCGTAGCCCATGGAATAAAGCACGTCGCCCACCAACTTGCGGGCCGACTGCAAGTCGCTGGTGGCGGAGATGAAGACGACGGGTTTGGTGACCATGCGAGATGCCCTCGCGTTTCGACTGCGCCGGATCGCGCTTGCTCGTATCGTAGGAGATTGGCCCAGGTATTTCCGCATCTTCATTTGCAATTCTCAAACCGGATCGTATCTTTCGGCGGCGTGGATTGCGCGCGGCGGAAGGACGGCGGACCTGGAGACGCTACAGAATGCTACAAAAGTGCAACAAAGCATTCCTCGCTCGCGCTTCGGGCTAACAAGTTCAGTCACCATTTCAGAGTCGATCATGTTCACTAACTGCAAACTCCTGACCACACTCATTCACTCATTCACTCATTCATTCACTCGCTTGCTCACTCCCTCGATCACTTTATTGACGATTTTTTTGAGGGCGTCCTGCGCACACCGCAAGAGATGTGCGATCAACACGTTGCGGCAACGGCCCCGGCGTCGTTCCGCGCAGCCAGGTGAAAAAGCGCGCATCTGGGCGCGCATCTTTGCAGGGGCAACGGGCGAAAACAGGCAGATTCATGCCGCCTTCTTCTTCAAGCAGCGCGCTTGCCCGGCGCGCGAGGCAACCGTAGTACAACAGCAAGCGACCAGTTCCAGAATGGAGTGCCCCATGGTCTTGCCTAAACGATTGCCGGCGCGCTCAGGCGCTGCCATTCGCATCGCGCCTCCGCTCCTTGAGGCTGCCGGCAGCCCGGCGGACGAAGTGCTGCGGAAGATGCAATCGTCGTTCGACGGCCTCACGGAAGACGAGGCCGAGCACCGGATCAAGACCTACGGGCCCAACGTTGTCGCCCAGGAACACAAGTACGTTTGGCTGCGGCTTCTCGGCCGCGCCCTCATCAACCCGCTCGTCATTCTCTTGCTTGTGCTGGCGGTCATCTCGTATCTCACCGGCGATCTTCGGGCCGCCATCGTGATGCTCATCATGGTGGCGCTCGGGGTGATCCTCCGCTACGTGCAGGAGATGCGGGCCGATGCTGCAGCGGCGGCACTCAAGGCCATGATCAGCGTGACGGCCACAGTAATTCGCGGCGGGCAGCCTCGGGAAATTCCGCTCGGCCAGCTCGTGCCCGGCGACGTCGTGAAACTGGCGGCCGGCGACATGATCCCGGCCGACCTTCGCCTTCTCTCCTGCAAGGACTTGTTCATTATCCAGTCGGCCCTTACTGGCGAGGCATTTCCCGTTGAGAAATTCGACGCGCCCGAGCGTGATGCGGAGAATGCCAAGCTCGAACTGAAAAATGTCTGCTTCCTTGGCACCAGCGTGGAAAGCGGTACGGCCCTGGGTGTGCTCGTAGCCACGGGGCTGCATACGTACCTGGGCAGCATGTCCACAGCGATGGTGCAGCAAACCACTGAAACCAGTTTCGACAGGGGCGTGCGCAGCTTCACCTGGTTGATGATCCGCTTCATCCTCGTCATGGTGCCCCTGGTGTTTCTCATCAACGGTCTCACCAAGGGCGACTGGAAGGAAGCGTTCTTCTTCGCCGTGGCCGTGGCCGTGGGCCTTACGCCGGAAATGCTACCGATGATTGTGACGGTGTGCCTCTCGAAAGGCGCCATCGGCATGTCGCGCAAAAAGGTCATCGTCAAGCGCTTGAACTCGATTCAGAACTTGGGCGCGATGGATGTGCTCTGCACCGACAAGACCGGCACGCTGACGATGGATCACATCATTCTCGTGAAGCACTGCGACGTGGTGCTGGAAAACGATCCGAGCGTGCTCGAGTTGGCTTTTCTCAACAGCCATTTTCAAACCGGTTTGAAAAACTTGATGGATCGCGCTGTCTTGCAATACGCGCAAGGGAATCAGCAGGAAATCCATCAGGGTTTTCGCAAGGTCGATGAGATTCCGTTCGATTTTTCGCGCAAGATCATGTCGGTGGTCGTGGGATCGGATGGGAAGGCAAATCGCATCATTTGCAAAGGCGCTTCGGAAGAGATCTTCAAGCGGTGCTCGCAGTATGAACTCGACGGCAAGCCCAGGCCGATGGAACAGATTATTCTCGAAGACCTGCGCGAAGAGCACGACCGGCTTAGCATGGATGGTTTCCGCGTGCTGGCGGTCGCCTATCGCGATTTGAAGGACAAGCCGAGTTATTCGAAAGAGGATGAGAGCGACCTGATCTTGAAGGGCTACGTCGCGTTTCTCGATCCGCCCAAAGACACCGCCCTCGCGGCCATCAAAGCACTCCAGGACCACGGCGTTTCGGTCAAGGTATTGACCGGCGATAACGAGTTGGTGAGCCGCAAAATTTGCAGCGAAGTGGGCATCGACGTGGAGCACTCGCTGCTGGGTGGCCAAGTCGAAAAAATGTCGGATGCCGACCTGGCTGAAAATGCAGGCAAGACCACACTGTTCGCCCGCCTCTCTCCAGCGCACAAGCAGCGGATCATCAAAGCACTGCAATCGAAGGGGCATGTGGTCGGGTTCCTCGGCGACGGCATCAACGACGCGCCGGCCCTTCGCGCTTCGGACGTCGGCATTTCCGTCGATACGGCCGTCGATATCGCCAAGGAATCGGCCGACGCCATCTTGTTGGAAAAGAACCTGCTCGTGCTGGAAGAAGGCGTTCTGGAAGGTCGCAAAGTGTTCGCCAACATTCTCAAGTACATCCGCATGGGGGCGAGTTCGAACTTTGGCAACATGTTCAGCGTGCTGGGCGCCAGCGTCTTTCTGCCATTCCTGCCCATGGCGCCCATTCAAATTCTGACGAATAACCTGCTTTACGATTTCTCGCAGGTGCCGATCCCGACTGACGATGTGGACCCGGAGCAGATCTCTAAGCCGCGCCCCTGGTCGATGGGCCAGATCACGCGCTTCATTCTGTTTATCGGTCCGTGTAGTTCGATTTTCGATTACACGACATTCTTCATCATGCTGTTCGTCTTCAAGTGCGGCAGTGACGCGTTGCATTGTCCGCCGCACTGGCTGGAGTGGGCCAAGGACTGGGCCAAACAACTCCCCGAAGGCCAACAAGAGAACCTCGACCTTGCTTACCGTGCGGCGCTCTTTCAAACCGGCTGGTTCATCGAGTCCCTGTTGACCCAGACATTGATTATCCACATCATCCGCACGAATCGCATTCCGTTCCTGCAAAGCTGGGCGAGCTGGCCGCTGATAGTCACGAGCGTGCTGATTATGATCATCGGCATGTGGCTGCCATATTCGCCTGTGGGCCCCACGCTCGGCTTCACGCACGTGCCGCCGTTGTATTGGCCGTTGGTGATCCTCACGCTGTTCTGTTACATCGTGCTGACACAGTTGGTAAAGATGTGGCTGTTCAAGCGCAAGTGGATTTAAGCAGAGGCCGATAGCCCAGGAATGGAAGTCCCTGGCCCTTCCTCTTCGTCTTTCACATCCGTCTTCATTACTTCGCGCAGGAGTACAGTGGCGTAACTGCCCGGAGGTAAAGTGAATACTAAACGCACTCCTTCCGGCTCTGAGCTCGCGCTAAGGTCGTCAATGTATATGAGATTATGCCGGCGCGTGCCTTGCAGCAGCTTGCCAAACCCGGCGAAGGATTCGGTGGTCAGCTCCGCATCATGCAAAACGGCCGCCTCGCGCTCGGCGGCCAGCCCGGCCGCGGCAAAGGTTTTGCGACCGAAGATCGGTCCAGCCGACACCACTTCTCGTGCATCCAAGCGCGCTTGTTCGCGCTCGACGTCCTCCGCGACAAACAAGCCGCCGGCCGG
>DATGHS010000205.1:0-11872 GCA_035307785.1 Gemmataceae bacterium | reverse complement strand
CGTCTGATCGCGGTCCGAATCGAACGCGGGCTAATTATCAAGACCGACAAGATTCGCGAGGAGAAGACTTACACTGCGACGAATCGCTCGGGAGCCGAGCGCACGCTGTGGATCGAGCATCCGTACCGGACCGATTTCGAACTCGTCAGCAAAGAGCAACCGGTGGAGCGCACGCAGGAGTTCCGTCGCTTCGAAATGAAGCTGCCGGCCGAAGCGAAGAAGTCGGTGAGCATGACGATCGTGGAAGAGAAGAACCTGAGCCAATCGATCGCCATTTCGAACACGAATGACGATACGATTCGCTTCTTCATCAACAACGCCATTTCGACTCCGGAAGTGAAGCAGGCCTTGGCGAAGGCGCTCGAGTTCAAGGCGGCGCTGGTGAAGGCGCAGCAGGATTTGGGCAATGTGAACCAGCAACTGAAGGTCATCACGGATGACCAGGGCCGCTTGCGAGCGAACTTGCGTGAGATGCCGCAGACCGCCGCGGCCTACAAGCGCTACTTGGAAAAGTTCGACAAGCAGGAGACGGAGATCGAAGACTTGCAGAAACAGCAGAAGTCGCTGCAATCGAAGGAACTCGAAGCCCGCCAGGCGCTGGACGGCTATCTCACGAGCCTAAATGTGAAGTAAAAAGAAGAAAGGACACAAAGAGCACCAAGAAGCACAAAGAACACAAAGAAGAATTCGATTATCAATTCCTCTTGGTGATCTTTATATCTCCTTGGTGATCTTTGTGTCCTTCCTTTCTATTTCCAAAACGCCTTGTTGCGCGCCGCTTTTTTCTTGGCACCGGAGAAAGCGTCCAGCACCTCGTTGCATTTTAATCCCGTCGCGTGAATCTCGTCCCGGCTCGGTTTTGGTTTGCCTAGGAACGTTCGCAGCTCGGTCAGCAGGTCCGCCAGCGGCTGCCACTCCGCTTCCGGCGCGTTGATCGACTTCAGGTCGTCGATTAACTCTTCCAACCGCACGGCCAGCACGTAGAGTTCGCGCAGTCGCTCAGTAGCTTGTTCCAAGCGCTGCCGCAGGTTTTCAGCGCGCTGCCGGTAAGCAGAGAGGTCGAGGCCCGGCGTGGCTCGCCGGAGCGCTGCGGGTTCACAACTCGCCGATCGTTTTGCAAACTTCTTAATCTCGCTTCGGTGTTTACCGACGTCATAGTCCGTTTCGGTCGTGCCGGGATCGGAGAAATCGGCGAACATGGAATCGACCGATTCGGTTTCCGTCGGCAGCGCGGCGGCGGCCCAACCGGGGGGAGTGGTTCCCAGGTTAATGCAACACATCGCGTCCATCATTTCTGGCTGCCGGCGCGGTTTCAGCATGTCCCAGCCGGCGGCCGGATCCACTGGCTGCGTAATTCTCTGCAGATGGCCGCCAGGGTTCACCACTTCCTTCACATCCACGGCCACGAAGGCCGTAAAGCGGCAAAGCACGTGGTACTTCAGCGAAACTTCGACGATGCGCTTTTCGATCTCCGCCAATTTGCCGCGACCAATGGCGTAGCGATCTTCCAATTCGCGCACGAAGCCGCGGGCCCAAACGGGCGCGACCGTTTCGGCCGGCTGAGCCTTGGCCTCCCACAGCCAGGGTTGGCCGGCTTCATCGCTCGCGCGAACGCGGATTGCTCCGTCGCTTACGCTTCCGGCTCGTATCCGCCCCAGAATCGTGATTGGCGTGCCGGGGAACAAGTCGGACAGACGCTCCGGGACGACATCCGTCAACTCCACGTTGCCTTCGAGCTTCAATCCGGTCAACAGTGGGGTGCGGATGCGGCGATGAACCTTATCCATCACGTCATCGAGACGCTCTTCCGATTCCACGACCTCACTGTAGCCGCCGCCCAGACCTGCCAGGCGCCTCAGGAACGCGTCGTTCACGGCCTGGTCGATGCCCAAAGTGAAGATGCGAATGCCCTGGAGCCGGTCGGCAAGCACTTTCAGGATCTGGTCCTCGTTGCCGACCTGGCCATCCGTAACCAGGACCACGATTCGGTCCACGCCCGGCGAGGCTTCACCCTTGTCGGCCGAAAGAATCTCGAATGCGCGCGCGAGCGGCCTTGCCAGCTCCGTGCCGCCGCGTGACTCGATTTTGCCGAGCCATTCCAGGGCGCGGAAGCGCTGCCGGTTGGCAGCATTTTCGGCTTTGCCCTCGGGTGGGAACGACTCCACCTGGTCGTCGAACGCCAGAATGGCGAAGCGGTCGCGGTCGGTAAGCGAATCGATCATCCGACCCAGCGCCCGGCGGGCGGCCAGCATCTTCCAACCTTGCATGCTGCCGGAGCGATCCAGCACGAAGACCATTAAGCGTGGTTTGTTGGCGCGTGCCGAGTCTTGCGGCGGCACGACCGTAAGTGCGAAGATGCTCTGCGACGGATCAGCCGGATCGGACTGAGTTTGTAGCGATGTTCGCAGCTGCACATCATCAAAGCGGAAGCGCAGGATGAAATCGCGGTCCAGCCGTTCGCCGGGCTTGAGACAGAAACGGAATCCGCCGGGCAGGTTTTGCTCTTCTACTCCGTGCAAACTGGAGCGAAAATCGTGCACTGGTAGACCGGCGGGATATACTTCGACACTCAGATTGAGCCGAACGGGATTCGGCTGACCAGGCAACAGCACCGGCGGCGAAATGCGTGACGCATCCGGAACCGCATCGGTATCGAGTTCCATGCCGCTGCCGACCGATTCGCCGTCGAGCGGTTGGCCGGGAATGTAGCGCGGCGCTACTACCAGCGGAAAACGCCAAGTCGCTTCACCATGGTCGATGGGCAAAGCACCGGTCAGCACGAGTTCCACCGCGGCGTCTTCACCGGGCGGCAGGTTGCCAACGCGCATGGTAAATACATTGGGCCGCTCCTCCTCCGCAATGGCGGCACGGTGGCCCTTCTTGATCGCTTCCTCATACATTTCCCGCGCTTTAGCGCGTTCCTGCAATTCACCCTCGACCACGCGGCCGGCCACCGTGAGGCGAAACTGCCCGACGGCGGCGCGATCCGGCAACGGGAAAATGTACGTTGCTTCCAATGCATCGCTGTGGCAATTGCGAAACGATTGCCGCATCGTGGTGCGGAAGTTCAAGCCGTCGATGCGCGTTTGCACTTCGACTGCCTTCAGGGGCAGGTTGCCCAGCGGCGTCGACAACGCCCCGAAGCCGGCCTCGGCCTCGGCAGGGATTTCTTCCATCAAAATCGGAATCGGTTTTGGGGGCATGGGGTCTCCTCGGTTGGGCTTGGCCGCAAGCGGCTATCAGGATTTCAGTAATCGACGTACACGTAAAAGCTTCAACAATGGGGCGGCGGCGGCTTGCACCGCTTGCAGATCCGCCTCGTCCGCCGCGCGGGCCAGGGGCAACAGCAACGTTACATCTTCCGAAAGACGCAGCCCGGCCAGGACAGGTTCTGGACCAGGCTCCGCCTCGGTTAATTCGGCGCTTGGCGCGGATGGCGGCTCTTTCCAGAATTCGCGTCGTTTCGGCGATTCGGCCTTCGCATCAACCCTGGCCTTACGGCCGAGGTTCGCCAAAGATGGCAAGCGAGCAGTTTTCTCCAGCTCCCGGTCCGAAACACCGAGGAGTCGCTGCTGGATTTCGTGTAACGATAGCCCGTGCCCTTGTAGCCGCTTGATCGCCACCAGCTGCAGCAGATGTCGGCGACGATATCGGGCAATGCGGCCGTCGATCTGTGGCCGATCCAGTAAGCCCAGCGTGGTGTAGTAGCGGATGGTGCGGCGGTCCGGCAGCTCGCGAATGCGGTCATTCGGCGCGCCGTCGTAATTTTCCGCCAACGCCAGCGCGACTTGCGCGCTAAGTTCGTCCAGCGTATACAGGGAATCCGACTTCATGGTCGGATTATAACAGTGTTACGTGACAGTGTCAAGTTGAATCAGCTGAGGAGTTTTCGTTCAATGCGTTCAATTAACTCGCGCACGGGCCATTCCCGGCCGGCGGCGGTGAGCTGGCCGTTGCCTTCCAGCGACTGGCGGATTTTCTTTTCTGCGGCCACGGTCGTGCTGTGGCTCTTGCTGCCGAAGTGTTTGCTGATCTCGCCGAAGCTCGCGCTCGTGTGTTTACGGCACAGGTAGATCGCCAGCATGCGCGGGTGGCTCACCGACCAGTTGCGCTGCTTGCTTTGCAGCGTGCCCGAAGGCAATTGGAGCAGACCACAGACCGCGTTGTCCACATCCGCCACGCGGACGGTGCGTACCGCATGGCGAAGCAAGTCGCCGAGCGCTTCACGGGCCAAAGCGAGGTCAATCGGGCGATTCGTCACCCGGCTAAAATGGCGTATGCAATGGAGGGCCCCTTCCAGCTCCCTCATGTTGCCGCGTAACTGGTGCGCGAGGAATGTAAAGACCTCGTCAGGAACGGAAAAGCGCTCGTCCGGCCGCTTGCGCTCCCGACTCGTATGAGAGCGGAGAAAGGACAGCCGCGTATCGGCATCCGGCGGCAGGAGGCCCCAGATCGCGCCGCCGAGCAGGCGATCAAGCAGTTCCGGCTGGAAATCCTCGTTGAGCCGTGGATGGCAATCGCAGCTGAGCGCCACTTGCCGGCCGTCATCGAGCAAGGCGTCGAGCGTGTGCAGAAACTCCTCCTGGGTCGCGCGTTTGCGCGCCAGGAAATGCACGTCGTCGATCAAAAGCACATCGCAGGAACGGAACTGCTTGCGAAACCCCGCTTGCTTGCCGAAGCGCACCGACGCAACGAAACGATTCGTGAAGTCCTCCGCCGTGACGAAGACCACGCGCTGCTGGGGATAGCGCCGCCGAATACTTGCATAGATGCCTTCCAATAGATGGGTTTTGCCCGTGCCCACCGGACCATGCACCACCAGCGGATTCGGCCCATGGCCCGGTTCTTCGGCGGTGCTCATCGCGGCAGCGAACGCCACGCGATTGCACGGCCCCACCACGAATTCGGCCAGGTTGCGCCAGCGCCGCTTCGGCTGCTCGGCGAGAGCCCGGCGGCGCTCCAGCTTTTTGTCGATGCCATCGAAGAGGGTGCGCTGAGGTTGAGGAGGCGGCTTCGGTTGTCCCGGCGTACCGTTCACCGGCGCCTGCTTCAGCTCCTGGCGGGTGGTGCGGAACAGCTCGGCATCGATGCGAAAGCGGAGCTCCACGGGCCGGTTCAAGACCGACAGCGCCGCCGCGCGCAGGGTCTCCGCATACTCCTTCTTCAGCCAATCCTGAAGATGGAGATTCGGAACGCCCACTACGAGCGCGTCACCATCCACTTGGAAGTTCGTTCGGCCGCGAAACCAGAGCTGGAACCGTTGCGAGCCAATGCACTCGACGAGCGCTTTCTCCAAAGCAGCTGCGAATTCCATGAACCTACCCCTGAGGCGCGCATCCGTCGCGAGACGCGCGTTTCCGTCAAGAGAGGTCGATGGTCCGCCTGGGGTGGGGAAACCGTTCCGCGGACGCTGTCAACTCGGAGAGTAGAGTGAGGATGATATCCCGCGCTGCCGGAGCGCGCGGCAAATTAAGTATTTTTTTTCACAATCGAAGATTGGCACCGGTTCGCGCGTTTCGGTACTTCCGTATCGACAGATGCTTGCGACGGTAGACGATATCCGGATCGGGACGGAAAAATTTTTTCATCCCCAAAAAAAAGCCGGAACAAGGCCGTGCACGGTGCTAATGGAACGGAACCAAAGAGGATGAGCGGGAACGCGCACGAGCCTGCGGACGGTCGCAGCATCGCAAACCTCACGCGCGCAAACATTTGCTTCATCCTCTCCGGGGTTGGAGCTATAGCTAGTCAACGTCCTGGCCTGATTTCTCTTCCAGCTTGGCGACAGTCAGCTCCAAGGTCAGCCACTGTTTACATTGCTCGCATTGGATGACCACCTTGGTGCCGCCTTTCAAGTTGGTGATGCCACCCGGCGAGTTCCAAATCGTCGTCGGGTCGAATTGGAACTTCTGCTGACAGTGCGAACAGATAACGTTCAGCATAAGTTGCCTCCTTCGGGGCCTTCCTGGGCCAACATTGGCGAACATTCGGAGATGAATTGCAAAGTGCGGGCCAAATTTCCTGGCACACTGTTTGCTAACTGAAGTAGAAGGTGTCTTGGCACGAAAAAACCATGGTTCGCATCAAATTGAGGTGCCCAACCATGACCGATAATAGAAATCTGGGGAAATCTTCCTCGCCACGACTGAGAAGTGAATTTCTCAAATGGGAAGCGTTCCTCCTCTATAGGAAGCTGAATCGCCTTCACCATGATTTCTCGGCGGTGGCCGAAAAACTTCATCGACTCGAAGGACAGCGGAATCACCCGCAGACTGACCGACCCTCGGCGACTCGAAGTTAAGGGCCATTTAGTTTAACTGGGAATCCGTCGTCCATCCGCCGCCGGGCAAATCGTCACTAGCCAACATCAGCCGGATGGACCGGCCCGCGAGAATCGGGGTTCCCACATATTGGCGGCGGGCTTTTCATTCCATCACTTCTTGTGGCGGAGCACCCCTTGCTTCGAACCGGCGAGATTGCCATAATTCCTATTTGCCTTTTGCTGACGTTTACAGGAAGCGAATCATGGCCGAGACTGTATTGGTTAAGACCCAACCGCGCCAGGACTTTGGCAGTGCCAATGCCAAGCGACTGCGGAATCAAGGTCTTTTGCCTGCCGTCGTATACGGGCATAAAGAAGCTGACCTCTCTGTAGTCGTTTCGCGCGATGAGGTGGAGAAAGTGGTCCGCCGCGGCATCCGCGTGCTGCAGCTGGACATTGACGGCAAGGCCGAAACCGTGAAGTTCGCGGAACTGCAATGGGACCACCTCGGCATGGATATTCTCCATGCCGATTTCCAACGCGTGAGCCTGGATGAAAAAACCATCGTGCAGGTGCGCATCGAGTTGCGCGGCGTCTCGCCGGGCATCGGCGAGGGCGGCGTGGTGGACCAGCCGATTCACAATCTCTCGGTCGAATGCACCATCGCCAATATTCCGGAAGTGATTCGCGTGCCGATCGACAAACTGCACCTGGGCGAGGCCATTCATGTGAAGGACCTTACGCTGCCACCCAACGTGACTGCCAAGGCCGACCCGGATGCCATCGTGGTGCAAGTGCGGGCGCAAAAGGTGGAAGCAGAACCGACGGTGGCCGCGGCGGCAGCTGCTCCAGGCGAAACCGCCGAGCCGGAAGTCATCGGCAAGAAGGTGGCCGAGACGGAAGAAGCGGAAGAGTAAAACCAGAAGTCAGAGATCAGAGGTCAGAAGTTAGAACGGGAATCGGCGCCGAGAGGTTGCTTTCCATCTGACTTCTGATTTCTGTTTGTTGAACCTGGGATTTGATGGTTAAGGCAGTAGTGGGCCTTGGCAACCCGGGGCCGCGGTATCGAGGCACCCGGCACAATGTGGGCTTTGCGGTCATCGATTATTTGGCCCAGGGCCCCGGCATTAGCTCGTTTCGTTCGCGATTTCAGGCCCAGACGGCAGAGCTGCGCGAAGGCGATCTGCAAATGCTGTTGGTGAAGCCGGAAACGTTCATGAACTTGAGCGGCCGGTGCGTGCGCGAGATTATAGACTTTTACAAGCTGCCGCTGGAAGATTTGCTGATCGTTTGCGACGACATCAATCTGCCGCTCGGAAAGCTGCGGGCGCGAGCCAGAGGTTCAGCCGGCGGGCACAACGGTTTGAGGAACATTCAGGATCAACTCGGCACGGCCGAGTATGGCCGGCTTCGCATCGGCGTGGATGCCCCGAGCCTGAAGCACGATGTAGCCACGGTCGATCACGTGCTGAGCCGGTTCAAGCCCGGCGAACAGAATGTGATCGACGAAGCGGTTGAGAAAGCAGCGCAGGCCGTGATGATTTGGGCGAACAAGGGCATCGCCGTCTGCATGAATACGATAAACGCTCCGGAGAAGGTTAGCCGCGAGCAGAAGAGTCAAGACAAGGAGACAAGGAGACAAGGAGACGAGGAGAAGGAGCCAGGCGAGGGACGAAGTTTCTGCTAGTTCACCTGTCTTCATTCCGCGTTCCGAGTTCCGCATTCTGCATTAGAAGAGAGACTTTTTCCATGCCAGTGAATCTGTACGAAGGGATGTTTCTGCTCGACACCAGCAAAATGTCGGGCGACGTGGCCGGGAATGTGGCCAAGCTCCATGCCGTGCTGGAAAAGCACAAAGCGGAGATCCTCGCCAGTCGGCCCTGGGATGATCGCAAACTCGCCTACCAGATTCGCAACCAGAAGAAGGGCTTGTACTACCTGATTTACTTCCGGTGCGATACGAAAAACTTGGTTGAGCTGGAACACGACTTCAAGCTCAATGAGACTATCATGCGGCTCTTGATCCTGCACATCGAGCCGAAGCTGGAAGAGGAAATGCTAGCTGTGGCCCGCGATGAACGGGCTCTGGCGCTGCAAACGGCTCACGACGAGGGCCTCGACGCCGTAGAAGGCTACGAACCGATGGGCTCGCGCAAGGATTGAGCGCGCGGCAAAAAGCATCCTACCGACCTTGTGTTGCCTGCGCACAGGTGTATACTGCCCGGATAGGTGCCTGTTTTTTATTACCTCCCGCGTTCCAATTCTCACCTAAGGGGGAGCGCACTACTCAGGAGCCTCATCCATGGCCAACTTGAACAAAGTAATGCTGATCGGTCGGCTGACCCGCGACCCGGAAATGCGCACATTCGCCAACGGCGGACGCGTGGCTCATTTTGGGTTTGCCGTAAACAACCGCAAGAAGAACCAACAGACTGGAGAATGGGAAGAGGAGCCGGTTTACATCGATTGTGACGCCTTCAACCGTGGCGACTTTGGTAAACTGGCTGACACCGTCGAACGCTACTTGAAAAAAGGCTCGCAAGCTTATCTCGAAGGCCACTTGAAACTGGATCAGTGGGATGACAAAACCTCGGGCCAGAAGCGAAGCAAGTTGAAATTGGTCGTGGATGCCGTGCAGTTTCTGGACCGGCCGCCGGAAGGCGCAGGTGGAACGACCCGGCAAGTGGCGCCGGCCTTGGCTCGAGGGAATGGAGCGCCGCCGGCCGATTCCGGTTACAGCGATAGCTACGACAGCACCCCGCCCGAGCCGCCCGCTGCTGGTGAGGGTGATAACATACCGTTTTGAAGATTGATCGGGTCTCGCCGCTTGCGGCTTCGCGTTCGTGGAAAGATTCCGCCAGCGCGAAGCCGCAAGCGGTTGTAGGTTCATACGCAAAGGTGATATTTATGCCGACTCGAAAACAGGCGCTCCTTAAGGGCAATCACGGCAACGTCAAACTCGTGCTGATCGAAGACGTGCCGCACCTTGGCCAACAGGGCCAGCTGGTGGAAGTGAAGCCTGGCTACGCCCGCAACTACCTGTTGCCGAACAGCCTCGCCACGATTCCCACGGAGCACAACCTGCGCCGCCTGGATAAGTACAAAGAGCGCGTGCAAAAGGCCCGTGAAGCCAAGATCGCCGACCTGAAGGTGCTGGCCGAGCAGATTCAGCGCATCAACGTCACCATCGAAGCCAATGCCACTGAGGAAGGGCATCTCTACGGCTCGGTCGGGCCGGAAGAGATCAGCAAGGCACTCAAAGCGCGTAATTTGGGCGTTGAGCCGGCCATGGTCCGCATCGAAGGCGTGATGAAGGAATGCGGCGTGTACGAGAATATCCCCATTCACCTTGGGTATGAGATTGATACGAAAGTCAACGTGACGGTTGTGAGGCTTACGGAGAAGAAGTAAAAACCAGAGGTCAGAGGTCAGAAGTCAGAGGTCAAAAGTCAGAAGTCAGAACCGATTGTAGGCCCTTTCTGACCTCTGATTTCTGACCTCTGATGTCTGGTTTGCGGAGGGTTCCGATAGTGGCAGACCCAGGTTCGGAACGCCTGCCGCCGCAAAATCGCGACGCCGAGCGCTGCGTCCTCGGCAGCATGCTTCGCGACAACAACGTCATTTCTGAGATAGTTCCCCTTCTCACAGCCGACTACTTTTACTTCGACGCGCACCAGAAAATCTATCAGGCCATTGTGCAAGGTTACGATCAGGGCCATCCGGTGGATATGGTGCTTCTATCGAACGACTTGCGCACGCGCGGCCAGTTGGAAGACGTTGGCGGTTATGGCTACATCGCCGAATTATGGGAAGCCGCTCCAACGGCCGCCAATGCAGTCTATTACGCTCACATCGTTCGGGACAAAGCAATTACGCGCCACCTGATCCACGCCAGCACCGAAATCCTCAAAGACGCGTACGATCAATCGGAACCCGCCGAACAACTGCTCGACGCGGCCGAACGCAAGGTGTTGGAAATCAGTCAGATGGGCGTGGTGGGCGAAAGCGTGGACTTGCGCGCAGCCCTCGACGACGCCTATCGCCGCATCGACTCGCGGGCACAACATCTGCACACATCGGTGAGTGGCATCCCGACGGGCTTTGTGGATCTGGATGAAAAGACGGCCGGGCTGCAAAACAGTGAGCTGGTAATCTTGGCCGCTCGGCCGAGCATCGGCAAAACTGCCTTCGCCCTGAACATGGTCCGCCACATCACGGTGGAAGAGCGCATTCCGGTCTTGTTCATCAGCCTGGAGCAATCGCGCATTGAATTGGCCGAGCGCTTGCTTTGCTGCCAGGCGCGCGTGGATAGCCATCGGCTGCGCAAGGGCCAGCTGAATTCCGAAGACATGGATAAGCTGATTGATGCGGGCGATGAGCTGCGCAAGGCCAGGTTTTTCATCGACGACCAGCCCATCCAAAACCTCATGCGCATTGCGGCGAACTGCCGGCGCTTGCAACGGCGTGAAGGCATTCGTCTCGTGGTAATCGACTACTTGCAGCTCATCGAGCCGGAAAACCGCAAGGAACAGCGCCACGAGCAAGTCGGCCAGATTTCCCGCCGCCTCAAGGCCTTGGCCCGCGAGCTGAAAATTCCCGTGATGGCCCTCGCTCAGGTCAATCGCGCCTCGGAAGATCGGCAGGATCACCGGCCGCGCCTGGCGGATTTGCGCGAATCGGGCAGCATCGAGGCCGATGCCGACACCGTGATGATGCTGCACCGACCCGGCAAGTACGAGGGCGGCCAGGAAGACAATATCATCGAAGTTCTGGTCGCCAAGCAGCGCAACGGCCCCACCGGCGAAATCACGCTGACCTACCTGAAGCAGTTCATGCGCTTCGAGAACTTTGCGGTGGGTGATGCCTTCGGGTTGGATATTTAGGTCCGCTTCTGCGCCAGCAAAGCAAACTTTGGCCAACCTCGCATGGAATTCTGCCCCCCGGTAAGCTACATTAATCGTACGTTCTGCCCACCATTGAGGGATGAGTATGCTCTCCCTTCAAGATCATTCCTCTCGACTTTGTGACGGCCTCTCGCGGCGGGAAGTGCTGCGCGTCGGCGGGCTTACCGCGCTCGGCCTTTCATTGCCGGCTCTTTTGAATGCGCGCGCCAGCGCAGCGCCGAAGGCGACGGGCCACGCGAAGAACTGCATTGTGCTCTTCCTAATGGGCGGGCCGCCCCAACATTCCACCTGGGATCCGAAGCCGGATGCGCCGGCCGAGATTCGTGGCGAGTTCGGACCGATCGACACCAACGTGCCGGGGGTTCGAATCTCGTCGTTATTGCCGAAACTCGCCCGCCAGGCCGACAAGCTGTGCATCCTGCGCGCGGTTTCCACCGGCGACAACGCGCATTCTTCCAGCGGCTATCAGATGCTTACGGGGGTGCCGCACACGCCGCTAAATGTCGAAAACGCCAACCCCGGCGCACCGAATGACTGGCCGACGCTCGGCGCTGTGGTGCGGCGATTGCGCGGCGACCGGGGCGGCTTGCCCGCGGCCGTCCGCCTGCCGATGCACATCTTCAATACCGACAGCTCGGTCTGGCCAGGGCAGGATGCTGGTTTCCTTGGCCGTGCCAGCGACCCCTGGTTGTTTCGCTGCGAGCCG
>DATGHS010000204.1:0-11264 GCA_035307785.1 Gemmataceae bacterium | reverse complement strand
CACCACCGCGTGGATTGCATTCAGCAGTTGCCGTTTGTATTCGTGAATGCGCTTGATCTGGCTGTCGAATATGGAATTCGGTTCGACCGCCACGCCGGAGGTGGCTCTGAGCCAGTCGGCGAAGCGAATCTTCGCGGCCTGTTTGGCTTGGCGGAATCGGGCTCGGAAATTCTTATCGTTGGCAAGCGGCAGCAGCGCTCGTAGCTGGGTAAGGTCGTGAACCCAAGTGTCGCCGATCGCATCGGTAATAAGTTTAGACAAATCCGGATTTGCCATCATAAGCCAGCGCCGCGGCGTGACGCCATTGGTCTTGTTGTTGAAGCGCTGGGGGTACATCTCGGCAAAGTCCGTGACCACGCGCGTGCGCAGCAGATCGGAATGGATTTGCGCCACGCCGTTGGTGCTATGCGTGCCAACGATGGCCAGGTTGGCCATGCGCACTTGGCGCACTGGTTTTTCTTCAATAATGCTCATCCGCTCCACGCGCCCGGAATTACCCGGGTATTGCTGTTGCACCTGGTCGAGGAACCGGCGGTTGATTTCGTAGATGATCTCCAGCAGCCGTGGGCAGACCATCTCAAAAAAGCGGACGGGCCATTTTTCGAGAGCTTCCGGGAGAAGCGTGTGATTCGTGTACGCCAGCGTGCCGACCGTGAGCTTCCACGCCTCGTCCCAGCCGAGTTTCGCGTCATCGAGCAGAATCCGCATCAGTTCGGCCACGGCCATGGCCGGATGGGTGTCGTTAAGCTGTACAGCCGCTTTTCCCGGCAGAAGCCGCCAATCCTTGTTCGTGCGGCGGAAGCGATCCACCATGTCGGCCAGCGAGCAGCACACCAGAAAGTATTCCTGCACGAAACGCAGCGCCTGGCCGGCCATTGTCGAATCGTCTGGATAAAGGACCCGAGTTACCGTGTCGGCCATGATGCGCTCGACGATCGCGCCGACAAAGTCACCGGTATTGAATTCGCCGAAGTCGAAGAAATCCGGCGACGACGCGGCCCAGAGCCGCAGCGTATTGATGGTTCGGCCGCCATAGCCGACCACGGGGCGATCATAGGGGATGCCTAGCAGATGCGTGGCATGCCCTGGGACGGCGCGGAGAACACCGTTGTTCAGTTCGAATGAGCAACTCAGCGGAACCTGGACCGCTTCACGTGGCTTGGCCACTTCCCACGGATCGGGCTGCGACAGCCAGTGATCCGGTTGTTCCACCTGGTAGCCGTTCTCAATCGTTTGCCGGAAGATGCCATATTCGTAGCGAAGGCCATAGCCCATGGCCGGAATCTGCAGTGTGGCCAATGAGTCGATGAAACAGGCTGCCAGCCGGCCCAAGCCGCCATTGCCCAGGCCGGCGTCCGGCTCGGTCTCAATGACTTCCTTCCAGTCCTGTCGCGGATCGATCTGAAGATTATCACGGACGAATTGTTCTGCGCCGAGGTTCACGATGTTGTTCACGAGCGTGCGCCCGATCAAGAACTCCATGGACAAGTAATAGACACGCTTCGGGTTCTCGCGGTCGTGGGTTTCCTGAGTCATCAGCCAGCGCTGGGCGAGCAAGTCGCGGAGCGACCGGGCCACCGCCTCAAAGCGCTCGCGCTGGTTGGCCGCTTCTACCGAAACCATGTGATCGAAAATTAGATGCTTCTCGTAGTCCTCCTGGTTCGGCTTATCGCCGAAGCGGAACCCGCCGCATTCGTATGGTTTCAGCTTCTTGGAAGTCGTAGTCTTGTTCATGGAATTCTCCGAATTGAAGGAAGCTTTTCGACCCTCGGCTCATGCTAATCCGGCTGCATTCCCGCCAGCGCTTGCTGCATCGGCTCCTGGCTGCCCGAGACCAGGCCGCGGCGCGGCTGGTTTAAATCCAGGGTCAACCACAGGACCAAACTAACCAGAATCGCAAACCCAATAACTGCTCCTGACCGATGCTCATTCGTCGCCCCATGCTGCCATCCCAACAGAATCATCGCCGTCACCGCAGCCAGGCAGAGGATCAAGACGACGCTGGAGGGCAGCCGGTCGCGGTAGGCGGCCATTCGCGCGCCGTGAGCGCTGGTCACCTGGTTCAGCAGGGTCGTGAGCTGGACCGCCACGGGTGCTTCATTGTCCAGTGCCTCTCCGACCAGCGAGCGCATTTGCCGGTGCATCTCGCGAGCCTCGAGAAGATTCTGCTGTACGCTTGCACGATTCGTCGAAGCCTGCGCGAGCGACAGTTGATGCTCGGCATACCGGCGAATGAGCGCACATAGTTTCCCGCGAACCGGTTCTTTCAATTGGCTCGCCGTGTTATAGAACTCGCCAATGGCGTTGCTGTCGGCTACTACCATTTGCCGGCGCTGTTCATGTTTCAACATTGACATCGAAAAAGTAAAGGCAAGCAATAGCCCGAGCAGCGCCAAAACGGCGTCATTCAGTTTCCCGGGCGGCGACTCCTGAAAGCGATTGCCGAGCTTTTTGGCGCAGAAAAAAGGCCGTCTTCCAGGCATCGACTTCGATCAAGATAGCGTTCATGCAGTTACAGCCTCGGGCCGGCCGAATCGGTCGCTTCAGGAGTTGCGATCACGAGGGCTTCTCTTGCTTCCATTTCGCATGGTGCTTGCGAAGCAGCGCGATCGCTTCATCGGCCGTGCTCACGCACGTTGGAATCGTCATATCTTCGGGGCTAGCCAGGGCAAGTTCGGGCTTCAGCAGGTTTTTCTTGGCCCAGTCGACCAGTTCCGCATACATCTTGCCGACCAGAATCAGCGGGGTTTCGTGCACATGCTTCACTTGCAGCAATTGCCAAATCAGCATCAACTCCAGCACGGTGCCGATGCCGCCCGGCGTAACCACGTAAGCATCCGACATCAGCACAAATTGGTGCAACCGCGTGAAAAATGTTTTATGCTCAAACGCTTGTTCGACAAATGGATTGACTTCTTGTTCAAAAGGCAAATCCACGCGGATACCGACCGACCGATTCCGCTCCGGCGCGTTGACGGACGAAGCGCCCTCGTTGGCAGCCTGCATCAGCCCAGGTCCGCCGCCGGTGATGATATCACAATCCATTTCGGCCAGAGCCGCCGCCACGCGCTTCACCTCCTCGTACACAAACGAGCCCGATTTCGCCCTTGCGGAGCCGAAAATTGTCACCCGGTAACGCTCATTCTTGGTCGGGCGCAAGCGCGTCAGGTTGTTCACAACGTCCCAGAGTCCGAAGACGGAGTTCACGAGAATCTGCTTGACCGATTCTTCATCAGCGAGGCTGACCATGCCCGCTTTGTTGCTCGAAGTCGTCCCGCTCATGAAAAACACCTCCACATTTTGAAAAAAAGTTAAATTTCAATGGTCTCACCCAGACCGGGGCAATACGGCTGGGTTCTGAATCGATCCTTGATGATCTTGGATAGCGGCGCCTGGCCCCGTTCTTCGCCGTGGGTCAGAAAAATGCGCGGCTTAGACGGCATCATGCATTCCAGCCAGCGCACGAGGTCGCTTTGACCGGCATGGCCGCTCAGACCGCCGAACGTGTGTACCGACGCGCGAACCGGGATTTTCTCACCGAAGATGGTGACGGTCTTCTTTCCATCCACGATCATACGGCCCAGTGAGCCATGTCCTTGATAACCCACGAACAGCACCTGGGTTTCGGGCCGGGCCAGGTTGTGACGGAGATGATGCAAGATCCGCCCGCCGGTGCACATGCCGGCGCCGGCCATGATCATGCACGGTCCCTGGACATCGTTCAGCCCTCGGGAGTCGTTCGCCGTCTGGCTGAATTTCACCGTATCCAACTGGGCGCGAAGTTCGCCCGATTTCTGCATCGCCAGCGCTTCTTCGTCGAACAGTTCAACGTGCTTGCCGTAAAGTTTAGTGGCGGCAATAGCCATGGGGCTATCGATAAAAATCGGGAACGGTGTCAGGGTGCCGCGCTGGAACGCACCCGCCAAAAGATAGAGAAGAAGCTGCGTCCTGCCGACTGCGAAAACCGGCACCAGAATCTTGGCCCCAGTGGCCGTTGCCTTCTTGATGACTTCCCGTGTTTCGACGGCGGTCTCGTGCAGTGATCGGTGGTCGCGGTCGCCGTACGTCGATTCCATAAACACGAAGTCGGCCTTTTGCAAAGGAATGTAGTCCCGGTGCAAGGGAGCGCCGCGCGGGCCGAGGTCGCCCGAAAAAACGACAATCTTTTTTTTTCCCCCATCTTCCACCGTCAATTCAAGGCTCACGGAGCCGAGCATGTGCCCTGCCTCGACCGCGCGCACGACGACGCCGGGGGCCACTTCGGTCGGTTTCTCGTAAGGAAGTTTCTGATGGAGCGGGCGCAGTCGATCCACGTCTTGTTGTTCATAAAGCGGTTGCAGCAGCGGTTGGCCCATTCGCTGCCGTCGACGATTTTGCCGCTCCACGTCGGCTTTTTGCAGGTGAGCCGAATCGCGCAGGATCAAATCGGCAAAGTCCATGGTGGCCGGGGTGGCGAAAATCGGCCCCCGGTAGCCGTTGCGCGTCAGGAGCGGTAACCGCCCCGTGTGATCGAGATGGGCATGGGTGAGAACGACAGCGTTCAGCTCCCGAAATGCGCCCTTCTTTGGAATGCGGTTGTAGTTCTCGACCTTGCGCCCGCCCTGAAATAGCCCGCAATCGACGAGAACATTTGCATGCCGGGTCTGCAACAAATAGGCCGAACCCGTAACCTCGCCCCCACCAGCGCCATGAATGGTGATCTTCATCGTGTGCTCCTTCTGAGCCCTGGTTGTATGTCTATATCAATCCGAGTGCAAAAATCTCACTTGCCCCGTGGTGATCTCGTACACCGCACCCACCAATTTCATTCGCCCGTCGGCGACGCGCGCCTTGCCTTCCGGCGTGTTCAGGATCTGCTGCATCGTCCAACGCACGTTGCATTCCACCGCTCGCGACAGCCGCTCGGCCGGCGTTAGCTGCAGATCGAACTCCGGCATTCCGGGAAGAATACTATCGACGAGAATCTGAATTCGTGAACGGTGTTGCGCTCTGCCGTACCGGGTGGCCAGCGCAGCGGCGACGGCGCCGCAGCCTTCGTGGCCAAGAACGACGAACAGCGGCGTCTGTAAATGCAAGCCGGCGTACTGCAAGCTGCCGGCAATCTCCGCCGAGAACACATTGCCCGCAACACGAATGACAAAAAGTTCTCCCGGTCCAACGTCGAAGATCAGTTCCGGCGGAACGCGGGAATCGCTGCAGCCCAGGATCGTGGCAAACGGGTGCTGCGCCCTAGCCAAATCAGCGAGCGATTCGCGCGCGAGGCCGCGCGCATGCGCTTCGCCACGGAGGAAGCGCTCGTTGCCGGCGATCAGACGCACTAGCGCTTCATCGGCCGATGGTCTGGCAGTATCTATGTCGATTTCCACCTCGTCGACTCCAGACATTGCAATATCACCAAGGCACTCCCTTGGCCCAAGAAGCAAACCCTGACCTAGCTCTTTGAAGCGTCGCCTGCACCACCGTGCCCGAGACTCGCGTCTGGACGTTCTTTGGCCGGTCGATCCGCTTCTTTGACGGTCAGCACAGGGCGTGCCGCTCGGCGCATTACTTCCTCGGCAACACTTCCGGACAAGACACGGTTAAGGCCTCGTCGACCGTGCGTGCCCATCACAATCAGGTCAGATCCCAGCTCCGCCGCGCGATTGACAATCTCGGTCGCCCGATCGATTTGGACAACTGCAAGTTTGTGGTCGATGGCAGTTTTCGATTCGGGAAACCTGGCGGCTACGAAGCTGGTCCCACACCTCCGCGGGTTGTCCCGGATCACCGCCGGGAGTTCCCAGGGCATCGCAGTTGATGAGCGCAGGTGGCTTGGTCACGTGCAGTATGGTTAGTTTGGCGCCGAGACTGTTGGCGAGTGACCACGCCAGGTCAAACGCAGCGTCCGCGTGCTCGGTAAAATCGGTCGCGTGCAGGATGTGATTCAGGGCTGGCATTGGCATACTCCGGGCGGATAAGGTTTCATTGATCAGACTGGGAACTCCCTGCATTTCCGTTCCAGGCTGTCACCGAAACAGTCGCGGAACAGATCGCGACGGCATCAATGCAAGTTCCGCGCCAGTGAGTCCAAATTGCCTACACGAACATGGCTGGCTCAGTTTTTGAGCACTTTGCTGGGGAACTCGCCGACGTTCGCGAGCGAGTCTGGCCAGCATTGGTACAAATCCGCACACTCAGCAAAACAACAAACGAACGGCGAATCCCGACCGTCACCCATCCGTGAACAGCATGGCCACGGAGCGAGATTCGGTTCGGTAGCTACTCTCCGGCACGGCCGGCGACTGTTCCCATGGAACGATGTCCTGGGGCGATTCAAGGCCAGTGTCGATCCAGCGCCGCCACGATTGCCCCCCAGCGAGTCTTGGCAATTCAAAGTTAAGCGGCTCCCAATAGGCGTTAAGGATTAGCTGGAAGCGAAGGTTCTCCCGCTTCAGTTCCGCTCCCAAGGCCACGCTGTGTGAATTGTCTCCCCAATCGGGGGCAAACAGTTTTACACCGTGCCAGGCCTTATTGGCTTCTTCGAGAAGTTCGCTCAGGGTCGTCCGCTGCCGCTCGTGTTCAACTGTGCGCAGCAACCGCCGCTCGATCAGCAGTTTGACGAAACGGTGCACGTCGACATACTTTTCCAACCGGCCCCAGTCGAACCAGCTAATTTCGTTATCTTGGCAGAAGGCGTTATTATTACCGCCCTGGGTGTGACGGATCTCATCGCCCATAAGGATCATCGGCACGCCAAGCGACATCAACGTGATCGTCAGATAATTCTTTACCTGCCGATTGCGCAGTTTCTCGATCTGCGGATCGTCCGTTGGGCCTTCAATGCCGCAGTTCCAGCTACGGTTATCGTTGGCCCCGTCGCGGTTGTCTTCGCCGTTGGCCTCGTTGTGCTTGTGGTTGAAAGAAACGAGATCGTTCAGCGTGAAGCCGTCGTGGCAGGTGACGAAGTTCACGCTCTGCTCGGCCTCGCGCTTCTTGTGACCGTAAACTTCGGGGCTGCCGACCATCCGGTCGGCGATGCGGCGGACGGAACCGGATTCACCGCGGAAGAAATCGCGCGCATCATCGCGAAACCGGCCATTCCATTCCTTCCAGGAATCCCCTACAAATCTTCCTACCTGATAGAGCCCGGCAGCGTCCCAGGCCTCGGCCAGCAACTTGGTGCCTGCGAGCGCGGGATCGGACTCAATGTCCCACAACACGGGCGGGTTTGGTAGCGGACGGCCATTCGCATCCCGCGCGAGAATGGAAGCGAGATCGAACCGAAAGCCATCCACGTGCATTTCATGCACCCAATAGCGCAGGCTGTCGACGATCATGCGCCGCACGACCGGATGGTTCGCGTTTAGCGTGTTGCCGCAGCCGGTGTAGTTGGCGTAGCGCCCGCCGCCATTTTCCAGAATGTAGTATGTCGGATTGTCGATGCCACGAAAGCACGCCGTCGGCCCGCGCTCATCTCCCTCGGCCGTGTGATTGAAGACCACGTCGAGGATTACCTCGATGCCGGCGCGGTGCAAGGCCTTGATCATGTCGCGGAATTCGCTCACGGGGCCGAGTGGATCCAGGCGGGAACTATATGCTTGGTGCGGAGCGAAAAACGAAATCGGAGCGTAGCCCCAATAATTGACTTTCCCCCGAGGACAATCCTGAACATCGAACTGGAATACAGGAAGCAGTTCCACGGCGGTGATGCCAAGGTCTTGTAGATATGGAATCTTCTCGATGAGCCCCGCGTAGGTCCCACGGCTCCGATCACTCAGGCCGGAACTCGGATGTCGCGTGAAGCCGCGCACGTGCATTTCGTAAATGACCGTTCGGGCCGATGGCAGGCGCAACGGCTCATCGCCTTGCCAATCGTAGTCGCTGGAATCGACAACCACGCTTTTCATTGCCGTCGTGGCGTTATCGCCGGGGCGGTGAGCGGCTTCGCGGTCATAAGCTTTGGGAACCACCACGCCACGCCCATACGGATCGAGCAAGACTTTGGCGGGATCGAAGCGCAAGCCGCGTTCCGGTTCCGACGGACCGCGAACACGGTAACCATAGAGCTGCCCCGGTTTAATGCCGGGGACGAAGACGTGCCAGTAGTGATAGGTGCGATTGGCCGCGGAATCGAGCCGCACGATGCGACTGGGTTTCGCGGCATCGTCGTGGTCGAAAAACAACAACTCGACGCCCGAGGCGGTGCGCGAGAAGAGACTGAAATTCGTCCCGCCATCGCACAGCGTGGCGCCCAATGGCCAACTTTGGCCCATTACCTTGGCAGCGGTCACGACTGCCTCCCTTGCTCAATTACCAACGACAACGAACCCCACCATCACCGTAGTGGGCGAACCGATCATGCCGCGTCGGGGGCTGTGATGAATTCGCATAGTCGAATAATCGTTTCCCAATCCGTCGCCAGAATGTCTTGTGCATGGGCGAGGTTGTTACGCAACTGCTCCAGGTCCTTGATTGCCTCGTCGGCTTGACGCCGCGAGCGAAACACAGTGAGTCTTCGAATCTCCTCATTCCGAGCCACGATTTGACCCTTGTCGCTAAACTGAAGGCAATCCAGCAACTGAAGCGCCTGATTGCGACGGCTTCGCTCCGCCAACAACGCTTGCGCTTTCTGCAAGCGCGCCTCGGACACGAATTGCTTCCAGCGATCGCCCGGGCAATGCTGCTCGATAAGTTCCGTGAAGCGCAACTCGATCAACGTGAGCAGGCCAAACAGCCACATGCGCAACGGCGGCTTTTGCAAGTCGGCCCGGGTGACGATGCCGCCGACGCGGCCGAATACGTTGATAAGCAGGAAAGGGGTGCGATGCAGTTCCGTCACCACTTCCAGCAGGGGAGTGTTCGCTTCTCGAACGGGTACTTCATCCATTTTTTGCATGTACTGTTCACACGGGCCGCCTTCCAATAATTCCCTTTGGACAATGCTGGCGACCTCACCTTGCAGCCGAATGCCGACGATATCGAAGTCTCGCGCCATCATAAATGCACGAATATCTTCAGCCCTGGCGTCGGCGTCAAACGAAGCGAGCGGCTCGGCTATGTCTGCGACAGTGAATGTTTCGGTAAACACGCGCTTGAGCGCTAGGGCTACACGGGGGGCTTGCAAGCGGTGCAGCTCCGGCGCCGGCGGGCGCTGAACCGAGTTGGCTGGTTGGTTGCTCGCTTTCAACATCCCTACCCCACCTTGTCGGTTACCGGCGTTTTCCCGCTGACGGCTTCCGGCTCACTGTCGGTTCGCTGGAACTCCAGGATTGCCTGATGCACCGACATATGCCGGCCAAGATAGCCGACCTGGTCCTCGAGTTCCTCTGCGCGCAACAGGTCGCGCACCTTAGATCGTGCTTCCACGATGCGCATGCGAACGCCTCTCTTGCTCAACTCGGACTGGAGACCCACCAGCATTTTGGAACCCGCCACGTCTACCAGTGGAGCGTTGGACAGGTCGCAGACGACGAGTCGAAGATCCGGCGCTTCTTGAATCCGCTGCCAAACGGCGTTGCGCACGTGTTCGGCATTGAAATAGAGCAGCGACGATTCGACGCGAAAAATGACGATGCCCGGCAGCGCCTCATTGTCGGGGTGGCGACCCATATCGGAGTAGCGTTGCGATCCAGGGATGCGACCCAGGAAGGCGACATGCGGCTTGGTTACGCCACCCAAAAGCATCAGCAAGGACGCAATCGCCGCCAACAGCACGCCTTTCAAGATTCCGAGCAGCAATACGCCCACCAAGGCCACCATGGCCACGCGAAACTCCAACCGGCTCACCCGCCACAGGTGCCGAATGGCCTTCAGATCGATTAACCCACGAACGGCGAACAAAACGATGGCCGCCAGCACCACATTTGGCAGATTGGCCAATAATCCGGTGAGAAACAGGAGGCACGCTGCCAGACTGGCGGAAGCGAACACCAGCGCTAACGGCGTCTTGGCGCCGGCCTTGTCGTTGACTGCCGATTGCGATAATCCGCCTGCGATTGGAAAGCCGTGTCCGCAGCCAGCCGCCAGGTTAGCAGTGCTGAGAGCCAGCAGTTCCTGACGGGGATTGATTTCGTAATTGTTTTTCGCGGCCAGCGCTCGCGCTGCCGAAACACCTTCAATATAGGCGAGCAGGAAGCAGGCAGCGCTCAACGGCAGCACACCGTCCACATCGCGCCAGCTCACCGCGGGCCAGCCGAACCGCGGCAATCCCGACGGAATCACACCTACCGTGCCGACGCCGTGCTGAGAAAGCGAGGTGAAGGACATCACCGCGACGGCCAGCACGACGACAAACAGAGAAATCGGACGATTCGGTAGAAACCGGTCGCCGAGCAGCAATAGCGCCAGGGCCGCAAGACCGAAGACAAGCACTGCCAGATTGGTGTCGCCAAGTTGGCCGGCCAAAGTCCAGACGCGCTCGAAGAAATGATCGCCGCCGCCCTTTACGCCAAAGAGCTTGGGCAACTGTGTCATGGCAATGGTGAGTGCCGCCCCGGCCTTGAAGCCGACCAGGATCGTTTCGCTGATAAAGCTCACCAAACCGCTTAAGCGCAACAGCCAGGCGATGAAGCCGACCACGGCCACGGTGATCGCCGTGAGCGACGCGATGGCAATCCAGCGCGCAGAATCGCCCTCGGCCATGCCCGCCACGGTGGTGCCCACGAGCATGGCAATGGCGGACGTGGGGCCGATGGCCAGTTGCCGCGACGTGCCGAACACCGCATAGCACAAGCCGCCGAGCAAGTAGCCATAGATGCCATAATGCGGCGGCAGCCCGGCCAGCGACGCATAGGCCATCGAAACCGGTATTGCATACGCGGCCAGCGTAACGCCCGCAATCGCATCCGACTTTACCGACTGCAGGTTGTAGCGCGGCAGCCAGCGCACTATGGGCAAAAACGAGCGCCAACCAGTGGCCGAATCCAGCGTATCCACGGCAAAGGCACCATCGGTTTCATGTCGTTTGTCGACATGTTGGTCCGTCCGTGGCGAGGCTCAATTCCCGGCTCAGGACCGCGCCGGGATTAATTCGTTAGTTCCTACACGTTGTCGCCTTCCGTGGAAGTGAGCCGGCGCTCCTTGCCGGTCGATCTGGCTTTGCCCCATTGCCAACCGCTGATTTCCGGCATGTCGTCGCCGTGTTCGGCAATGTAATGCTTGTGCTCGATCAGCTTCTGGTGGATCGCCTGCTTGAAATACGCGGCGCGGGCGCCCAATTGCGGCAAGCGGTCGATCACGTCTTCGCACAAGTGGAAGCGGTCCATCTCGTTTAGCACCACCATGTC
>DATGHS010000203.1:0-22143 GCA_035307785.1 Gemmataceae bacterium | reverse complement strand
CCAGACGCTTGCCGCCGGGACAACTATGCAAGAGCGCAAGTAAGCGCCGGCACGCTTCCGCTTCGACGGGCGTGATCGCGTTGTAGGCCGTCATCGGCAGCGCGGAAAAGTAGCCCGGGGCGGGGAAGGAGGCAGCCACGGCCACGCGCTCGATGGATGCCGGCCAGCCCATGTTGTGAAAAAAGCGCTGCGTCCAAGAAATCGGATTGTGCCCGAGGTTCGCCACCAGCACTCCGGAACTGAAGTCGTAAAGCCGGCGGCCTTCCAGCGTCCAGTGGTAGATGCCGGCGCTGCGCGCGAGAATCGCCTGCGACGGCGTGAAGGTGCGGAGGGTTTTCGGCTCCGCCTGGGATATCGAATCGCGCGTGGTGTTGGATTGGTTTTCTTGCGGATGGTGGATTGGTGGCATGTCCTTAGACTTTCCAAACGGATTTTCAGAGCCGCGCACGGAGCGCAGCGCAGTCAGCGGCAGTCACTGGCTGGCCGCTTACTGCGCTGCGTTCCGTGCGCGGCTCGGACCAAGTTTAGACTCGTTCTGAATAGAGCACCTCAACCTCGCTCTTTCCGGGCGAATGCAGAGCGAGCCCGCCCTTTGGCCCGTTCACAATGGCAAGGCAACCGGGCTGCCCTTTCGCTTGCCGCGCCAGGATCGCTTCCAGCGCCTGCACGATGGCCACGACGTTGCGGTCGGCGCAGACGTCATTGTAGGCGAGGGCGGCCATTTGTTGCAGCCGTTGCGGCCGCTCTTCCTTCGGCCCGCCGAATTCCACGAATGCGACTTCTTCGAAGAAGCGCTGGAGGATTTCGATGCCGTAGCCGCGCTGCGTTGCTTCGCCCCACGGTTCGATGAAAGTTCCGTTGTAATGATGATTCGGCGTGATCTTGAATTCGCCCGGCGAGCGGCCTTCGACGGTCATTTCCACGCCGCGCTTACGTTGATGCGCGTTCCAAATGCCATTGTCGAAGCGAAATTGCACTTCCTGCTCCACGTAGCCGGGGAAGTTATCGGGCGTGACCCACGAAGTGTGAATGTCGAACGCCGCTTCGCGCTGGTCCGGATGCGTGTAAACAACTTGAAGTTGAACGGAATCCCAGGTCGGACCGGAACTCGGCCCTACGATGCCGCGTTGGCCCGTGGCCGAGACGCGCGTCAGATTCCAGTTCGGCCCGAAAGTAAAGTCGATCAGCTTCAGATAATGCACGGCAACATAGGTGGCAGGATTGCGGCCGTCGATCCATTCGGCAAATTGCGACGCGCTGACTTGTTTCGGTTCCAGCAGCGAGCAGTAACCGTTGTTCACATGATTCAGGACGCCATTGAGCACGTGGGTTCGCAGCTTCTTGTGATCCGGATCGGCCAGCTTGTGGTACACGACCTTTGCCAGCACCCGCTGCTTGCGCGCCAGTTCCTGCAACTGATCGAGTTCTTGCAAAGTCAGCACCGAGGGCTTTTCGATGAGCACATGCTTGCCCGCCAGCAGGGCGGTGCGCGCGGCAGGGAAGTGGCGGTCGTCGGGGGTGGCCACGCAGACCAGATCGACGCCGTGGGCTAGCATCTTTTCGACCGCATCGGGCTCCGTGAAGCTGGCGAAGGAACTGAGCCGGCCGGCTTGCCGGAGTTTTTCGGCTCGGGCGCCAGTTCGACTCGCGACGGCGGCCAGTTCAACATCCACGAACCCGATATCGCGGCGATAAAGCCCGCGTGAATACATCTGCTCGAATAGCGGCCGGTAGGTCTCGTCGAAAATCATCCCCAGCCCGACCATGCCGGCGCGGAGCCGGTTGCAATTAATATTGATCGCATTCGTCATGCTATTTGGCTTTCTGCTTCGGCCGGTCGGCCAATCGTATCACGAACCTCAACCCGGACCAGGTTTCGTCGATGGCACAGACTTTATTATCAACCAGCCCCACCTTTAGGCCAATCTCGCGGACGATGTCTTCACTCAGGTCGGTGGGCACGCCGGACGCCTTCTTCGGCCAGGCCACCCAGAGTCCCCCAGCAGGGGCCAACCGGCGGGCAAGCTTCGCGAACGATTTCTGCAATTCGGCCCGCGAATCGGTAAACAGCATGATAATGTCGAAGGCCCCTTCATTGCCCATTTCCCGGCTCAACGTCATTTCCGCCGCCGCTTCACCGAGCAACTCTAGAAGGCTCTCCGGCGCCTTCCAAAGCAGCACCCTGCAGCCCGGCTTCATGCCCAGCTTTTTCGGCAACGGCGTGCCTGAATACCCAGCCATGCGGTTTCCTTTTTCTTCGCGGAGTAATTGAACATAACTAGGATTATCGGACATTGAATTGGTACCAAGCCGCGCGGGCGAGTCTTCGAGCCCCGCCGGTTCAACGTCCGATAATGTCTCTTATGTTCAATTAGATTGCCATTCCAATTAGCGGCGAAAACGCCTCGATTTCCAGGCCTTTTCGGCGATTCCTGAATCAAGCCGGCAAGGCCGGTTCATCTTGCGACTCCAAGGCCAATGCGGTAAGAACTGATGCGGATTATCGGGATCGAAGCGACGATTTCCAGGCCAATCGAATGGATGCGACCAAGAGCACTTGGCGGAGAGTTTTGCGGGAAACGGCGTGGATCGTCCTGTGGGGCACGCTGGGGTCGTTTTGGTGCCTGCGGGCCGGCCATGAACTGGGCGGCACCTTCGACGAACCGGTCTATTTGCGCTACGGTCTGGAGCACTGGCGCACCGGCAGCACCTATGAACTCATGCGTTTGGGCACCATGCCCCTCCCTGCCGACGTGACCGCCCTCCCGGTCTACACTTGGGAGCGCTGGCGGGGACAGACGTTCGATGCCGTTGAGGACTTCGACACCATTTTGCCCGTGGCGCGAAGTGGCACGCTTCTCTTTTTCTGGCTTATGCTGATCTACGGCTGGCGGCTTGGCAACCAGATTGCCGGCCCGTGGGCCGGCCGGCTGGCGGTCGTCTTTTTGGCCTGCGAGCCGAGCCTGCTGGCACACGCATCGCTGGCCACGACCGATTTGGCCCTCACGGCAATGGTTTTGGTCTATTGCTACCATTACCGGGCCGGCCGCGAGCGTGGCTGGAGCTGCCGGGTATTGCTGGCCGGCGTTTGCTTCGGTTTTGCCATCCTGGCCAAGGCTTCGGCCCTTGCGTTTATTCCGATTTGCAGCGTGGCGATGGAATGGGAGCGAAACTGGCAGCAGTCAACGGCCGCAGGTCACTGGCCGCGATTGAAAGAAGCCTTTGTCACCGTCTTCAGCCGCAAAAACGTCTTCGAATTCGTCCCGATGTCGTGCATCGCCCTGACCGTGACCTTCCTCTATTGCGGCAGCGACTGGAAGGAACATCCGGAGCTGATCCGCCAGGCTCGGTCGTTGCCGGATGGAGCCGCCCGCGCCCCTGCTATTTGGCTCGCAGAGCACCTGCAAATCTTCAACAATGCGGGCGTGGGCCTGTCGCGGCAGATGCAGCACAATGTCCAGGGGCACGCCACCTACATCCTGGGCCACGGCGAACGCCGCGCGTTCTGGTACTACTTCCCGCTGGCGCTGTCGATGAAGATCACCACTCCCCTTTTGGTACTTGCCCTGCTGTGCCTGTTGCTGCGGCCGCAAACGCTGGCGTCGGCGGCCGGTCTGACGACGTTTTGCCTTTTCCTATTCAGCTTCACGTGCCGGGTGCAAATCGGCATTCGCCTGGTGCTGCCGATCATCGCGCTCTTGGCCATCTCGGTGGCGGCGGCCACCGTCCGCGCCTGGCCGCAGCTAGCCGTGGCGAAGCAGCGCCGATTATTGGCGACGGCGAGCTTGGCCGGCCTTATCCTTTGGATGAATTACTCCGCCTGGAGCGCTTGCCCCAACGGCATAGGTTTTATCAACGAACTGTGGGGCGGCTCCCGCGACGGGTACCTTTTGCTCAGCGATTCTAATTACGACTGGGGACAGGGGCTAAACGAACTCGCGAAATGGCAGCAGAAAGAGAATCTGCCGGCGCTTGATGTCTGGTACTTCGGCTCCGATCCGCGAGTGCTGAGGCCGCCATTCCACGTCGTGCAAATTCACACGCTGCCGATCCACAACGAAGAAGAATTACGAGCCAACATGCGGGGCCGCTATCTCGCGGCCGGGACTTCAGTCCTCTATGGCGGGTATTGCCAGGACCCCGCCCAACAAGATTTGTTCCAGCGTCTGCGCGAGCGCACGCCGATTGCGCGCACCACGACGTTTCTGATTTTCGATATGAGTGTGGATGCCATGCCGAACGGCGAAAACCCGGTCAGGCTTGCTCAGCAACTGGAACCGTAGCTTCAGACCGCATGGGCGGCGGAGCGGGCTCAGCACTGAGCCCCTGCTGAAAAACCCCCATGCTCCGGAACTTCTGGTAGCGCGCTTCCAGCAATTGCTCTTCGGGAACGTCATGCAAGTCGCGCAAATAGCGTAGCAGGTACTTTTGCAAGATCCGGCCCATCTCGCGCGGATCGCGATGCGCGCCACCCAGCGGCTCCGGAATAATGTCGTCGATCACACGCAGGCGAAAAAGATCGCGGGAAGTGAGCTTCAGCGCTTGCGCTGCCAACGGCTTCGTCTTCTCATCCGCGGTGCGCCACAGGATGCCGGCGCATCCTTCCGGACTGATCACGGAATAATACGCATGCTCCAGCATGCTCACCCGATCGCCCACGCCAATGCCGAGGGCTCCGCCGGAACCCCCTTCCCCGATCACGACGCAGATAATCGGCGTCGGCAGACGTGACATTTCGAACATGCTTGTCGCAATCAACTGCGCCTGCCCGCGCTCTTCGGCCCCGATGCCGGGGTACGCGCCGGGCGTATCGATGAGGCAAATGATCGGCAGCCGAAACTTCGCCGCCAGCTTCATTTTGTTCAGCGCCTTGCGGTAACCTTCGGGATGGGCGCAGCCGAAAAAGCACTCCGTTTTTTCCTTGAACTTGCGCCCCTTTTGGTGGCCGATCAGGACGACGCGATGTTCGCCGATCCTTGCGAAGCCGGAGCGAATGGCCCGGTCGTCGCCAATCGCCCGGTCACCGTGCAGTTCCACGAATTCGTCGAAAATCGAGCCGACATAATCCGTGAATTGCGGGCGCTCGGGATGCCGGGCGACGAGGATTGTGTCCCAGGGCGACAGATCGCTGTACTTCTTGCGCAGCAGATTACTGAGTTCCCGCCGAATGCGCCGGATCTCCTCCGCGGAAGCTTCCGGGCTGTTCGCCTCCAGGCGCGCCAGCACCTGCTCCATCTCGTGAATTTCGGATTCAAACGGCAATGGCGACGGCATGCATCCGTTCCTTGTTTGAATGGTTCGCATTCAACGCTGTCTCCCATGGGACAACGCCGACGCTGCTTCTCGCCTTCACGGGGGATTTTTGCGACAGAAGGAGTATAGAAAAAAATGCTGGAAATTCCAGGCGAAATGTGGTGGTTTGCGCGACGCGGAGTCTTCGGAGCGGTGCGTGGCAAACCTCCTACTTCTCCTCTTCCGCTTTCGCGGGCATGTTTTTGAAAATGCGCGTACTGCGCAGCGCCATGAGCACTTCGTGGAAATCGTTGTAGCGATCTTCCTTTTTCTTCGCCAGCATCTTCAGCACCATGGCCGCGAAGTCATCGGTGAGGTTCGGCTCATAGGCCTGTGGTGTAATTGGCTTCTCCGAGACGTGCTTGGCGAGAAGCCCCTGTGCACTCTCGGCCCGAAACGGCGGCCGGCCCGTCGCCAACTCGTAGCAGGTGGCGCCAAAACTGTAGATGTCCGCCCGCCCGTCGAGCCGCTTGCCGAAAATCTGTTCCGGCGACATGTAACTGCGGGTCCCTTGGGCCTTTTTGCGTCCGTGGAACATCTTCGCCAGTCCCGTGGGAATTCGGTAGGCGATGGCGAAGTCGATAATCCGCAAATCACCGGCTGCGTTGACCAGCAAGTTGTCCGGCTTTACGTCACGATGCACCCACCCGCTTGCATTCATGAAGGCAAACCCCGTTGCCGCTTGCCGCAAAATGCTGTGCAGGTTCTCCTTCACGAAATCCATCTGCTTGTTGAGCAGTCGTGTCCGCAAGCTGCCCGATGGAAAATACTCCATCACGAAGAACGGCAACGTGGCCGAGCGGCTTACCTTGTAAATGCGAATGATATTCTGGTGCGAAAGCTGCTTGCCTACCTCGGCCTCGTGGAAGAGCAGCTTGCGGTGTTCGCTGCTCGTGGCCGTCTCCGGCAACAGCATCTTCATCGCAAAGTGCCGGTTGCTGGTCAACTCGACAACCTCGTAAACCTGCGAAGTCTGCCCCGTCATCAGGTGCCCGCGCAGCCGATAACCTTCAATGATTTCACTGCCGGCAGTTTCCACGAATGTGTCCTCTGTGCTTCAACGCGAATTCATCAGGACTCTTGTAGGGGAATTCGCAAGAATTCCGAACCACCAATGGTCGGAATTCTTGCGAATCCTGCCACCGTGCCCTGCGGAATGAGTTTTCAACCTCGATTCTACCAAAATTCTTCGAAATGAATATTGCCGCGGCTGCGCGCGCGGTGATTGTCGGCGCGGAAACCGCGCTGCTCTAGAATTTCAATCACTCCAGGCGGCTGCGGGAATACCGTGACGCCGGTTTCGCGTTCGATGAGCGGCACGCCGATCATCTTTGGATTCCCGCACAAGAATACATGCGTGCAGGCCGGATCTAGCTTTTGACCCAGATGTTCCTCCATCTGTCCGCTGGTAATGAGGTCCTGGATATAAACTTTGCGCCCGTCGTTAAGCGCCTCGCGGGTGGTGAGCGCCATGTAATCGTAATTCGGGAAAAGCTTCATCAGCGTCTCATGCGTCCGCAAATAGCCCAGGTCGCGCCGGTAGCGCACGCAGCAGGCCGCGAGGATTTTGCCGCGGTGCCCGCGCTGCAGCAAATCCCAAAGCATGTAGTTGTGCGGCGCCTCGCCGGTGCCGGTGGACAGAAACAGCACGGTATCGGCCGGCTGCACGCCTTCGAGGGTGAAGTTCCCGGTGATTTTGTCATGAAGGTTGATCCGCTCGCCTTCGCGGAGCATGAACAGCCGCGGCGTGAGACTCGGCGGTTGCTCTCCTGCGCCGCCCTCCTTCACGAGAACGACGTAGAATTCGAGCCAGCTACGGCCATAATCCGCAACGAGTTGATCCTCTTCGAGGATTGGGCAACTGATGGAATACGCCCGCCGCACCACCCTCGATTCATCTGCCGGCGCCAGGCCCTCCTCCTGTGAGCCCGGAAAGCGCGGCTCCCAGTTGCCCAGCCCTAGCGATGTGTATTGGCCCGGCAGATGCGGCAGGATGGCAAAATCCGGCTGAACGCGAAAGATCATCAACTCGGGGTTTGGCTTTCGCAGCCGCGTCACGGTCGCGTTGTAGCGCTTCGCGCGCAGCTGCGAGATCTCTTCTGGCGTCATGCGTTGTCGCACTCCGACATTCCCCTCCCCGTTGATAGGGGAGGGTCAGGGTGGGGGTAAGAAGGTCCAAAGTTCCCCCCACCCCAACCCTCCGCCTCAAAAAGGGGAGGGAGAATATTGGCTACCCCACGTTCTTGATCGCGTCCTTCAACAAGACCACGCATTCCTTCACGTCCGGCGACGGATCGGCGGGGTTCGCTTCATATTCAATACTGATGTAGCCCTTGAATTTCACCTCTTTCAGCGCCTTCAGCACCTCGGGGACGTTCAGAACTCCCTTGCCATACACAACGTCGGTGTCTTTCTTGTTGTCGTGATCTTTCAGATGCAAGCCGAAGTTGCGGGCGCCCATTTTCCGCACTTCCTCTTCCGGCTTCAGATCTTTGCCGAGCTGCGCGCAGCGGATGATGTGACCCGTGTCGATACATGTTCCAATCAGTGGATGATGATCTTTCACCGCCGGAAGAATCACGTCGGCACAGTACCAGCGGTGGAGCTTGTTCTTGCCCTGCGGCCCGTGCGGATGGATGGCGATGCTGATCTTGTATTCGTCGACCAGCTTATCGAGGCTGTCGAACGCATCTGGATCGGGGTCGGCGCTCAGGTGTTTGATGCCCAGGTCCTTGCCGAAGTCGAAGAGCTTGCGGTTGGCGTCGGTATTCTTGCTGAAATGTTCGACACCAAAAGCGACTGGGGTGATGCCGTAATCGCTACAGAGTTTCTTTACCGCCTTGATCTGCTCCGGCGTGGAATTCGTCTTCACGTGGACGTTGCAGAATTCCATGTGCTTGAGGCCCGCGTCGGCGGTGCGCTTGATGCACTGCTCGAGATTGAAATTGCGAAAGGTATAGCTCTGCGCGCCCACCGTGAATTCGCCGAAGCCGTCTTTTGGATCGGCTCGGAGGATACTGCTAACCGTTAGGCCAAGCGCGGCCGCCGAACCGGCGCGCAGAAAATCGCGCCGGGAAAACGCGGAAGAAAAGCCCGACATGATGTCGTCTCCAGGAGAGTGGGGTGGTGAAAACCGTGTACCCGCATTGTGGCCGGAAGTGCGTGCAATGGCCAGAGGGAGGAAAAAATGGCCACGGATGAACACAGATTTCATAACACGGATGAACACGGACAAGGAATTGTTCTAAACCTTTTGATCCGTGTAAATCCGTGTTACGAAGTCCGCGTTCATCCGTGGGCATATGCGATTGATACTATTTCTTGTCACTACCCACAAACATCTTCTCTATCTCGTCGTCACTCAGCTTATCCACACCGTCATCGGTATCGATGACCAATGCCATCTTCGCCGGCGTGACCCACACGAGATGATTGCCGAGGCGATATACATCTTTCATCTTCGGGAATTTCTCGAGAATCCGGAAGTACGCATCGCTCTGTGCCTTTACTACCACCGGCTTCATGGCCGGATCGAAGCCGTCGTCGATCCAGACTCCGCCGAGTTCCACGCAGTTGCGGCCATTGCATTGCCGCTGGGCTGTTGGTGCGAGCCGGTCTTGGGCACGAAGCTGATTCGCGGCCAAGGAGAGATCAACGCCGAGCTTGCCGCTCTGGGTTTCCTTATACTGGCGGCTGGCGAGCATCTGACGCGCCTGGTCGTACGCGCTTTTCTGTTGTTTAGCGTCTTCCAAGGCTTTCAGGCGAGCAGCGCCGTCTTTGCCTTCGGCCGCTTTCGGATCCTTTTTCGCGGCTTCCAGCTCCTCATCGAGTCGCTTGTCGAGATACCCGCCACGTTTTTCGCCGGCTTCGCCTGGCTTGTTCTGGTTGGCCTTGGCGAAGTCGAGTGTCTTAGTCGGCGGGGCGTTCGGCGCTTTTGGCGCCAGACCTTCGGGCATGCCAGCGCCGCCAGCAAATCCGCCTACGCCGCCTTGAATCCCAAGCGGCGTACCGGCTCTTGCGGCACCGCCCGCGCCGTTAATCCCCATATTCGGCGCGCCACCCGGCATCGCCATGCCTGGAATGCCTCGGAACGTGCTAGGCTGCCCAGCGCTTGCCACGGGCATCCGCGCATCCGGCACAATCAGGTGGCTCGTAAACGGCGTCGCGATTGAGTACTTTTTCGCCAGCGCCAGCAATTCATCCATCAGTTCCTTCTTCTGGCCGTTGGCGCGAATCTGATCGAGCAGGTAGCCGACTTTGCGCCGGGCCCAAATCTGTTCGACGAATTCGCGGTCCTCATTGGTCTTGGGAGCAAACGTGGTTTCGTACACGAAATCGCGCGTCTCCTTGCCCATGAGGCCGCTGAGCTTGATCGCCGCACTCCCCTGCCCCGAATACCGGCCCAGAACGATCACCTGCCCGCCGTAGAACAGGTCCGGCAGGTTCGGCGGGTACATTTCTTCGAGGCGGACATTTTCGCCCACCGTCAGCCGCAGATTCGCCAATACTGGATGGCTGATCTTGCTGTACAGGCTGCTCACCTTTGCTTCGATATCCTCGGCCGGCCGAACATAGGTGCTCACCGCTCGCGTCTGGTCGGCCAGTTGGTCGAGAAATGTAGCATTTACGTCATCGCCCACGCCGAAAGTGAAAATGCGCGTGTTGGCCGAATTCCGGGCCGAGACTTCCTTCACGATCTTGTCAGGATTGGTTTCGCCAATCGTCGGCTCTCCGTCGGTGAAGAAGACGATCGTGAAGTTGCGGTTTTCATCCTTGGTGCGCATGTCAATGGCTGCGTTGAGCGCGTCTTGAATAGCCGTGCCGCCGCGAGCCTGGAGCTTGTCCACCCATTGTTTGGCGTGGTCGATCTGTTCGGAATTGGCGTCCACGAGATTATCGCGATATCGCGTCACCGTGGTCGAGAAGTTCATCAGCCCGAAGCGGTCTTGAGGGTTCAGATTCTGCAGACAGTACTTGAGCGCTTTGCGGGCCTGGTCCATCTTCACACCGCTCATGCTGCCGGACGTGTCGAGCACCAGCACCACGTCACGGGGAATCTCATTCGACTTACTCAGCTCAATCTGCGGCGAGATCAACATCAGAAAATAGCCGTCTTCGCTACTGATCGGCCGGTAGAACATCGTTGTGAGGCCGATTTCCTTGTTGCCCGTCGAGTACATTAATTGGAAATCTTTGTCAAGCAGCGCCTGATCGCGCTCAAAGGTCACTTCGGTTTGCTTGTCGCTAATCTTCTTCAACGAGATGGCATGCGTGGGGCTGTAAACATTTTGCACAGCGTGCTGCGACCTGATCGTAGCCTTAATGGAAAATTCTTCCAGCGTGCGCGTGGCCTTGCCGTCGGTCTTCAGCGGGTAGATGTATTCGACAATGCCGTCGTCCGCAGGAACCACGGCCTGGAAACTGAGAATGACCTTTGAGTCCTTCTTCGGCTCGACAGGAAAAATGCGCAGCCGCATCATGTTGTTGCCGATGTACTCCAGCAATCCGGGATCCTGCGTGCGGCGAACGATGTCGGTATAAACCTTGCGGGCATCATCCGCCTTTACCAGTTCGCCGCTTTGCTCCTTGCCGTCCACCGTCATGCTGAACTTGTTGACGCTCGCGCCCTTCGGAATCGGGAAAATGTAGGTCGCTTCCAATTGCCGGTCGGTGTGGTTGCGGAAGACCTGCTCTACCTTCGTGGTGGCCACCTGATCTTCAATAGTGATCTGCACGCGATGATTCACCATCGCCAACGGCGGCAGGTTCTTATCTTCTGGAATGAGCAACCCGTGGCCCTGGACACTCGCAGCCATCCACAGCCCCACCACAACGGCAGGCAATGCGTAACGCATGACGCTCTCCCTCTTTGGGAAACGGAAAATATCTTCTCTGCACTATAAACGAGACAGGAGTGGTTTTCGATTTATTTCTGCCGAATTGTTACAGCCGCGTTGCAGAAAAAAAGAAAGCCCAGGAACGGCAGTCCCTGGGCTTCCCCTGCGGAAAAAGTCTTACTCGGGCTCGCGCACCGAAATTAGGACTGGCACACTGCCGGGCCGTTTCTCCCGGCGCGTCTCAACAAAATGCTTGATATCTTTGGACGTGGCCGGGTTGCTCGTCACCTTGCCGTTAGACACCAACACTAACACCAGATTCTCAAACGGTTTCGCCGGCAACGATTTGGTTTGCAACCACTTCGGCTCGACACCGAGCAGCGGCTTCAACTGGGAAGGCACGAGCGAATGAAGGACCAACTTGTCGAGTTGCTTTTCGCTCTTTCGATCTTCAGCGGCAACCGCTTGTAAAACGCGGTCGATTTCGTCCGGCGTCAAATGCTCGACATAGAAGAGATACTGAACCTTGGCGACCTTCAGCCTTTGGCATTCCTGAGCCACCGCATCAACCAAGACTTTTTGGCCCCCAAATGCCTTCTGAAGTTTCTCGCTCGCTTTTGCCGAATCCTTGCAGAACAAGTCGATCTGGATCATTGGATCGGCTCTCAGCGCGTCGATCAGCTTCTGACGCTCGGCCGGTAAATCTAGGTCCTTCATCGCGATGATTGGCGATAACTTCGGTGGCGGAATTTGTGTCAATGGTCCGACGCTCGGGCTGCCCGGACTGCCCAAACCAGGTTTTTTCGGCTCTTGCGGAATTATTGGCGACGGGGTGACCGTCTCCACGACAACTTCGGACGGCGGGAAAGGCAGCTTTTCCACGCGCGCGTTGTCGGCCCCATTGTTGGCGGGCTTCACCGCGACCGGCGGTTCGATCAGTCTTGGCGCCGGCGCCTTTTCGGGTAGATTCTTGTTTTCCTTGGCGATCCCAGCCTTCTTCTGCTGTTCATTCCAGATGACCACCAGCGTGGTTGCGCCGCAAATGGCTAGGATGACCGCGGCGGCGGCCACCGTGTTCGCCCACACCGGCATCCAGCGGGCAATCGGGCTCAAGCCGCGATTCGGGGCCGGCTTCTTTTCCGCCACGCGCTTGAGAATGACGGCCGGGAAATCTTGTGACAGGCGAATGCGCCGCATGTGCTGCAAGCGTTCGGCATCGCGCTTCATTTCACAATACAACGCGCGCGCCTCGGCCGACTCGCCCAGCAACTGGTCAACGGCTTCGCGCTGACGGGCGGTGAGTTCGCCGTCTACAGCCGCACTCAGTAATTCTTGAACTCTTTCGGAAAGCATGACAGCAACCAGTGAGGGGGACCTCTTTTTCGTTTCACCGCCAACACGCTAAGATCGCAAAGAAAACTCAAACAACCACTAATCTTTGCGCCTTTGCGTCTTGGCGGTGAATTCTATTCTTCATCCTTCTGCATCAGTTCCCGCAACTCCATACGAGCCCGGTGTAAGCGGCTCCGAATCGTGCCGATGGGAACTTGCAGAATCTCGGCTATGACCTCGTACTTCTGTCCTTCAATGTCCTTGAGAATCAGCACGGCCTTATGTTCCGGCGATAGCTTATTCAACGCATCGCGTATTTGCGCTTCCTGTTCCTGCTGTTCCAGCGAATCGCCCGGCTGGTTAAACGCCGTCTCGTCGATGGGGTCAATCGACAGGTCGCCCTTGCTGCCGGTCTCGATGCTCAGAGCTACCTTGCGCTTGCGCTTCAGGCTGATGGCTGCGTTCATCGCAATGCGATACAGCCAGGTGAAAAACTGGGCGTCGCCTTTGAAGCTCTCCAGCGACTGGTACGCGCTGATAAACGCTTCCTGCACTACATCATTAGCGTCGTCGGCATTATCGACCAGTCTGTATACCGTATTAAACAGGCGATCCTGATACCGGCGCACCAGCTCTCCATAAGCCGCAGAACGGCCTTTCAGGCATTCCTGGATGAGCCGGCGGTCATCAATCGCTTCCACGGCATACCCGTATGATGGACGCGGCGAAAGGGCAGAAAGTTCCCTTGGGCGCGCGAATTGCTCGCTGGTGCAGCCTCATCATCATGACACGCTTGATAAGATATGTCAAAAGAATTGACTGGGAGAGCCAGGCAGCTGCCAAAAGGTCAAGAAAAAACACGAAAAGAACAGGTATTTCCTTCCCACGAATCGCCGCATTGCATCGTTTCACCAAAAAAGGGGGCGTGACTCTAGCGAAAGGCGGTTTTTGCAATGAAACCGCGACCTAATTCAAATGTGGATAAGCGAACCAGCAAGCCCCTTTGCCCGCCGCACCTTGTCTACTCGCACCCAACAGGCGTATACTAACCCTGTCTCCCCATGCGTCTATGCGGAAGGTAACTCCCGGTTATGGATAACGACACCATTGTCATTCGCGGCGCTCGGGAGCATAACCTTCGCAACGTACACCTGGAACTTCCTCGCAACGCTTTAATTGTCTTCACCGGCGTCAGCGGTTCCGGCAAAAGTTCGCTGGCATTCGACACGCTTTATGCCGAGGGCCAGCGCCGGTACGTCGAATCGCTATCCAGCTATGCCCGTCAATTCCTGGGCCAGCTGCCGAAACCCGATGTCGATTATCTCGGTGGCCTGTCCCCTGCCATCAGCATCCAACAGAAGACCGCCGCGCGCAATCCGCGCTCCACGGTCGGCACCATCACCGAAATTCACGATTATCTGCGCGTGCTCTATGCGCGCGTCGGGCAGGGGCATTGTCCGCAATGCGGCCGGCCAATCACTGCGCAAGGACGGGATCAGATCTTCAGCCGGATCCTGGCGCTGGCCGAAGGCGCGCGCTTTCTCGTGCTTGCGCCGGTGGTTCGCGGCCAAAAGGGTGAATTCAAGGACTTGTTTGCCGACATGCTCAAGCGCGGCTTTGTGCGGGCGCGGATCGACGGAGAGATTCTTCGGCTGTCCGACGAATCAAAACTCGACCGCCGGATGAAGCACGACATTGCTATTGTCATTGACCGGCTCGTGAATGAACCAAAAGTGCGCACGCGGCTGGCGGAAGCCGTGGAGCAAGCGCTCGCGCTGGCCGATGGCAACCTTATCGTTGCCGTGGAGCATAAAACGGAGGCTGCTGCCAGAGGTTCCGATTCCGAATTCCGAATTCCGAATTCCGAGTTCGAGGATATTCTCCTCTCAGCCAAGTATGCGTGCCTCCATTGCAACATCAGCTACGACCCGCCCACGCCGCAGCTTTTCAGTTTCAATAATCCGCAAGGGATGTGCCTGGATTGCGACGGGTTGGGCATGCAACACACGTTCGACCCGGAATTGCTCATCCCCGATCCCGAAATGAGTTTCTTCGATGGGGCGATTCCGATTGTGGGCCCGATGCGTGGCATGGGCAAATGGCGCAAACACATTTTCGAGGGCGTGGCCAAGACGCTGGGCATTGACCTGAAGCAGCCCTGGAAAGACACGCCGAAGGAGCACCAGGACTGGCTACTGTCCGGTTCCGGCAGCAGGCACATTACCTTCGAATGGAAGCAGCGCGGGGGCAGCGTCTGGAAGCACGGCGGCAAGTGGGAAGGCATCATTCCGCAATTGCTTAGCAGCTTCAAGAAGACGGCCGCGGGACCGCGCCGTCTGCAACTCGAAAAATACATGCGCGTCGTGCGCTGCCCAACGTGTCACGGCAAACGGCTCAACGCCCAGGCTCGCGCCCTACAGGTTTCCGGGCAATCGATCGTTGATGCCGAGGCGATGACCATCGGCGACATGACAGCCCGCTTCGCCGAAGGCGGCAAGCTGGAACAGGGGCTCGATCCGGTACAGAAGCACATCGCGAGCGAGTTGCTGAAAGAGATCCGCGCACGGCTGAAATTCCTGCTCGACGTCGGGCTACATTACCTCACGCTCGACCGGTCCGCCCCTACCCTCTCGGGCGGCGAGGCACAGCGCATTCGTCTGGCCGGCCAGATTGGCTCCGGCCTGGTCGGCGTGCTGTACATTCTCGATGAACCGAGCATCGGCTTGCATCCGCGCGACAACGACCGGCTGTTGCGCAGCCTCGAACGCTTGCGCGACATGGGTAACTCGGTCCTCGTCGTCGAGCACGATGAGGAAACGATGCGGGCGGCCGATTACATCGTCGATTTCGGCCCTGGTCCCGGCGTTCGTGGGGGCGAAGTGGTAGCGGCCGGCTCGTTTACCGATGTCCTGCGCAATCGCAAGAGTCTGACGGGGCAGTATTTGTCCGGGGAAAGATCAATCGCCATTCCCGAACAGCGCCGAAGCCCGAACGGCAAACATCTGCGCATTCTTGGCGCCCGGCACCACAACCTGAAGGACATCAACGTCGATATCCCACTCGGCGTTTTCGTTTGTGTGACCGGCGTGAGCGGTTCGGGCAAAAGTTCGCTAATCAACGACATTCTTTTTGAAGGCCTTCGCAAAGTAGGAATGCGAAGCAGCAATGACCGCAACGGTTCGGCAGAAGAGGAAGATACGGAGGCCGAGATTTCTGAATCCAACCTGGCACAGTCAGAGCTTCGTGACTGGTTCGATTCGATCAAGGGCGTCGAGAATATTGATAAGGTGATCGCGATTGATCAATCGCCCATCGGCCGGACGCCGCGCTCCAATCCGGCCACGTATATCAAGGTGTTCGATGAGATCCGCAGCCTCTATGCCGAAGTGACGGACGCCAAGATTCGCGGTTATCAGCCTGGTCGATTCAGTTTCAATCGGCCCGGCGGCCGGTGCGAGGCTTGCGAAGGCAACGGTTCCAACCGTCTGGAAATGGACTTCCTGGCCGACGTCTGGGTGACCTGCCCGGTCTGCGAAGGCAAGCGTTTCAATCGCGAGACACTTCAAGTTCGCTATCGCGGCAAGAACATTCACGACGTTCTGGAGATGGACGTTCAAGAAGCGCTGCAGCATTTTGAGCATCATCCAAAAGTCAGCGCCATGTTGCAAACGCTGCACGATGTCGGCATGGATTACATCAAGCTCGGCCAGCCGTCGCCTACCCTTTCCGGAGGGGAAGCGCAGCGCATCAAACTGGCGCGCGAACTGTGCAAGCGCAGCACCGGCAAGACCCTTTATATCCTCGATGAACCGACAACCGGCCTGCATTTTGAAGACATCCGAAAACTCCTTGAAGTGCTGCACGGCTTCGCGAATGCCGGCAACACCGTTGTTGTCATCGAGCATAATCTGGATGTCATCAAAACGGCCGACTGGATCATCGACCTGGGACCGGAAGGCGGCGCCGGCGGCGGCGAAATCGTGGCGACCGGCACGCCGGAGCAAATCGCGGCCTGCGAGCGCTCATTCACCGGCCAGGGGCTGCGGCCGGTGCTGAAACGCGTGGTTGCGTCGTCCGGTAGGACAACGAACGGGAAGCCGTTACGAAAAAAAGGAACCGGTACTGAGCACATTACCCATCTCGAAGTTGTGGGCGCTTGCGAGCACAACCTCAAGAACATCAAGGTGCGCTTGCCGCGCGAGGCCATGTCGGTTTGCAGCGGCCCCAGCGGTTCTGGTAAAAGCTCGCTGGCGTTGGATACGATCTACGCCGAAGGCCAACGCCGCTATGTCGAATCGCTTTCCAGTTACGCCCGGCAATTTCTTGGCCAGGTGCAGAAGCCGAAGGTGGAGCAAGTCTCGGGATTATCGCCGGCGATCAGCATCGAACAGAAGACGACGAGCAAGTCGCCGCGTTCGACCGTGGGCACGGTGACCGAGATTTATGATTATTTGCGCGTTCTATACGCACGGCTCGGACAGCATTACTGTCCCGCCTGCGGCATTCCGGTCGGTACTCAGACGGCGGACGAAATTGTCGATAAAGTGCTTGCGTTGCCGGAAGGAGCGAAGATTTATTTGCTGGCGCCCATCGAGCGCAAGGGCCAAGAGAAGTACGAGACGATCTGGGAGGACGTACGCCGTTCCGGCTTCATGCGCATTCGTGTGGATGGAAAATCGTACTCCATCGACGAACCGCCGGCGATCGACCACCGCCGCAAGCACGAGGTTCAAGTCGTCGTCGATCGTATTGCCGTGCGCTCGAATCAGCGAAGCCGAATCGCCGATACGGTGGAAGCCGCTCTCGACCTTGGCCGCGGCGTCACGATGATTGCGCACGTCGATCCGAATCGCGATGAACCCGAGTGGCGCATCGAGCGCTTTAGTCAGCATCTGGCTTGCGAAAATTGCGGCCGCAGTTTCGAGCCGCTGAATCCGCATCACTTTTCGTTTAACAGCCCGCTTGGCTGGTGCCCGACTTGCGAAGGTCTGGGAGTGCAGCAAGGCGCCAAGGCCGACCTGCTGATCCGCAATCCACAGCTATCACTTCGGGAAGGCGCTATCGCCGGCTGGCCGGATGTGGAACCGGGCAAGGACTTCACGCGCTTCGTGGAGGCGTTGGCCAAGTTCGCCGGCTTTTCGCTCGACACCTCGTTCGAGAAGCTGTTGCTGGGCCAACAGCGCGCGATCCTTCATGGAACCGGCGAAGCTTGGATCGAGTTGCCGGCCTCCAATCCGAAATCCGAAATCCGAAATCCGAAATTCCAATACAAGGGCCTGTTCCCTGCTCTCAACGAGGCCTCGCGCGTCAGCCCCGCTTGCCGGCAACGGCTGGATCATCTGGTCAGTGAAATCCCCTGCTCAGCTTGCGGCGGCTCGCGCCTGCGCGACGACGCGGCCGCGGTTCGCTTCGATGATCTGACTCTCGGACAGCTATGCCATTTACCCCTTTCGCAAACCTTGAACCGATTCGACAATCTGAAATTAACCGCGGCTCAAAGACAGGTGGCCGGCGAAGTTTTGCGCGAAATCCACAATCGGCTACAATTCCTCGTCGACGTGGGTCTCGATTATCTGAGTTTGTCGCGGCCGGGACCAACGCTTTCCGGCGGCGAGGCGCAGCGCATCCGTCTAGCGAGCCAAATCGGCTCGGGATTGACCGGCGTTCTATATGTTCTCGATGAGCCCACTATCGGCCTGCACCCGCGCGATAATGAGCTACTTTTGGGAGCGCTCCAACGGCTGCGTGATCTCGGCAACACGCTGGTACTGGTCGAGCATGATCGCGAAGTCATCGCGGCGGCCGACTATCTCCTCGACTTCGGTCCCGGCGCGGGCGACCGTGGCGGCGAGATCACTGCGGCCGGTACTCCGAAACAGGTGCTGAAGAGTCGATCTTCGCTGACCGGACAGTATCTTTCGGGCAAGAAGGCTATCCCGGTGCCGAGCAATCGCCGCCCTGCTTCGCCGCAAGCGGCGTTGAAAGTCTTGGGCGCGCGGCACAACAATCTGAAGAACATAAATGTTTCTTTTCCCCTCGGTTGCCTGATCGCCGTCACCGGCGTCAGCGGGTCGGGCAAGAGTTCGCTCATTCAAGACGTTCTTTACAACACGCTCTCCCGCCGCTTGCATCGCGCCCGGACAGTAGGAGCGGCCCACGACGATATCACTGGTCTGGAGCATATTGACAAGATTATCAGTGTCGATCAGGAACCCATCGGGAATTCGCCGAGTTCCAACCCCGCCACCTATACCGGCGTGTTCGATTTGGTGCGGCAGCTTTTCGCTCAATTGCCGGAAGCCAAGGTTCGCGGTTATCAGCCCATGCGCTTCAGCTTCAACAAGCGCGGCGGCCGGTGCGAAGCCTGTGAGGGAAACGGTCAGAAGAAAATTGAAATGCATTTCCTACCGGATGTTTGGGTCGAATGCGACGTCTGCCACGGCAGCCGGTACAATCCAGAAACGCTGGCCGTGAAGTACAAGGGCAAGTCCATAGCCGACGTACTGCAAATGCGTGTGAGTGAGGCACTGGAGCTATTCGGCAATATCCCGAAGATTCGGGCGGTCCTTCAGACGTTGGCCGACGTCGGCCTGGATTATGTGCAGCTTGGCCAACCCGCGCCGACGCTTTCCGGCGGCGAGGCCCAGCGCGTGAAGCTTGCCGCGGAACTGGCCCGACCCAGCACCGGCCGAACGCTGTACATTCTCGATGAGCCGACCACCGGCTTGCACTTCGACGATATTCGGAAGCTGCTCGATGTGCTGAATCGGCTGATCGATCTGGGCAACACGGCCATCGTCGTCGAGCATAATCTTGATGTCATTAAAACGGCCGACTGGGTCATCGACCTTGGGCCAGAGGCGGGCGAGCGCGGCGGCTTTCTAGTGGCAGAGGGAACGCCGGAGCAAGTCGCAGCGGTGGCGGAATCGCGCACCGCGTCTTTCCTGGCCCAGGTATTGAAAGCCGGTCCGCGTGCCGAGCGCTCCAGATTCGACCCGAATGCAGCGCTGGCAGCCAGGGAAGGCGACCTGGAACTCGAAGCGGTCGGCCAGGATGCGCAATTACCGTGGGAAGCCGACGGCCTACGCTGGCACACGGTCGATCGTGTCACCACCAAGGGCCGGCCGGGGCGCTGGGATCCCGCGATTCTGACGTGGGTCATCGACCAGGTGCATCGCCTCGGCGACTTCTCGGAAACAAATTGGAATCATCGCAGCATTGTCGAAATTGCGGCCAAGAACAAGTCGCAGGGTTGGTTCCTGCACGCGATGACAGGTCAGGAGTGGGTGTTGCGATTGGTCTTCCGCGTAGCCCGCAATTCTTTCAAGCAGGAGAAGCTCGCCCGGCAACTTGACATACCTCCGCTTGATGAGAATGTGGGCGCCGAGGCATATCGGGAAGACCGCGTTCAAGTCGCAAATCGCAAAGGCCCCTGGCAGGAAGTGGCAATCCTGGCGTTTCGGCTCGAAGACATCGACACGAAGGGATTTCGTGGCTTCCTGAAAGAAGCCGTCGCGGCCTTTCAAGCGAACCTTAAGCGAATGCTAGTTCGCCCGGAAGACGTGATGCCGTGGAAGGTCAACGGCGAGCGCTGGCACCTGAGCGACAAGGGCTTTCCGCCGGGTCGAAAGATTCGCTGGGACCGAGCGATCCTACCCAAGATGATCCGGTTGATGCGGCAGGTGGAACCCAAGATCGAAATTAGTTGGGACACCCGCGATGCTATTCTCTTTTATGTTCCTGGAATTAACAAATCGTGGGCTCGCTTTCGGACCAAGGACGAAACCGGCCTCGATTGCCGATTCCTGGGCCCTCCGGGTCAATTCAATTTGAGCCGGATTGACAGGTTTGGCATTTCGCCGAATTTGAGCGAAGTCCGGTCCGACGGACAAATGATGCAGCTTCGCTTCCTCGACGAAGATCATTTGCATTTGAGCGAATTGCGCGAGTTACTAACGGAACATTTGCGCGGCTTTCGAGAAATGAATGAATCGTCCTAAGATGAAAAAGCCCAGGGACTTTCGTCCCTGAGCCTTCGAGCAGCGGCCTACTTGTCTGAAGGTTTCTTGTCCGGTGATTTCTTGTCATCGGGCTTTGAGGAATCCGGTACACCAACGATGGACTTGAGCTTGTCCTTCTGGGCGTCGCTCAACACATCGACCATTTTGGCATGTTCTTCCTTTTTCAATTCCTCAATTTTCTTGTTCAGTTCGTCTATCTTCGCCTTGTAATCTGCCCGTATGGATGACAACTTTGTTTTTTGCTCCCCTGTGAGGTTGAGGGTCTTCCATCCCGATGGGGTATACCCCTTTTCCTTCGGCGTATCCTGACCGGACGAACTGCCCGATAACAAGATCATTGGGACAATCAGCGCGACCGCCACGATCAATCGTTTCATCTGTACCCCCAATTAGTAGGAAAAGAACCAGGATTGACGACCGGCCTTGGATGAATTGCTCCTCAACAAGCGCGTGCGTATTGTTTGTAATAGTCCAACGGGCTTGCGTCAAATAAATTTTTCTGTGTATCGCGTTTTTTTTTTCGAGCTTGAAAACCGGCGGACAAAGCCGGGTTCTTTACTCCGAGTTTGACACTAATCTTGGCGATGCTGATCCATTTTCTGCCTCTGTGGGCCGTGCACATATCCGACGGCGTTCTCTACTGGCCGGTGTGGCTGGGCGGCTACGGGCTACTCGTCATATTTCTTGGTCTGGGACTTCGTTCTCTGCGCGTTGGGAATCCCCATTCCCGTGAAGAACCGATAACTTGGACCGCTTTGCTAACTGCCGCATTTTTCGTGGCCACACTCATCCATGTGAGCCTCGGCCCGACGAGCGTGCATTTGCTGCTCAATGGATTGGTTGGCTTGGTTCTCGGCCGGCGGGCCTGCCTGGCCATTCCCATCGGTGTGGCTCTACAAGCTTTTCTACTGGGACACGGCGGGCTGCAGATGATCGGCGTGAACTCCTGCACGATGCTTATCCCGGCGCTGCTGGCCCGGCCACTTTACCACTACTGCGTGCATTCGCTCTTGGCAGGCGCCAAAGAGATGGCGCTTGCCCTCCTCTGCTTGTTTTTCCCGGGCGCATTGGCTCTCGTTCCGGCTGTGGTCGTGATTACCAGGCTCGCGGCACGTGGCTTGAATTTGGGAATCATCTTTGTGAGCGGCTTTCTAGTCGGTTGTTCGGCCGTGGTTTTGACAGCCCTCCTGACGGGAATCGTGCTAGCTCGTGGCGGTGAAGAAGATTGGACCGCCGTTGCTCTTTTGCTCATGGCGGCGCATTTGCCGTTGGCATTGATCGAAGGCGTGATTGTCGGCTTCACCTGTTCCTTTCTAGCCAAAGTTCGGCCGCAATTGCTGCCTGGTTATGAGCCGCCCACATACGCCCCTCCGCTTCGAACCGGAGAACGTGAACAGGAAGCGCGTTGTGTCATTCCAGCGGAAGAATCTCCTCCAATGGCACTTCCCACTGACCTAAGCCCACGCTGACAACCGCAAGGTTTTTGCGGTGGTCGATACGAATGATTTTCCCCGGCTGATCGAAACGAGCCACCTGCACGCGATCATTAGCCTGCAATCTTGCGCGGCGCTCACGCAGGGCGGCGGCTTCTGCGGCCTGCTTTTCGGCCTCGGCGACCTTGCGAGTGTATTCTTCGCGCTGCAACTCCGCTTCATGTTGCA
>DATGHS010000202.1:0-18408 GCA_035307785.1 Gemmataceae bacterium | reverse complement strand
TCGTTGGGAGGGAGGTCGTTGATGCGGGCATCGCCGGCGTAGGTCGAGCCTTCGAAGACGGTGATCGGGCCTTGCATCAGATGCAGGCCCGAACTGTTCTTGAGCTTGAGGCCGAGCATCGGGAACTTCGGATGCACGGCCGGGTTGTAAATTGATAGCCGCGTGGCGTCGACTTCCTTGTTTACGATAGGCAACAAGGCCGATTTCTGCCTTGGCAGCGTGACCGGCGTGTTAATGACGTATTGGAAAAAGTCGCCGAGCTGCGAAGCCGTCGCGGCCGATTGAACACCCTGGGCCAAGTTCATCTTTTGCTTCAGTTGTCCTTCCATGCCTTCGGCAAAGCGGCGCCGCTCGGCATAGTCCTGTTCCGACAAAGCGCCCCATTGTTGCGCCTGGCCGCCTCCCTTGCCTTCGGCTCTGGCGGCAGCGAGGCCGCGGTTGCGAGTCTGGCCATCCTTTAAGGCCAATTTGTCATTACCCGGCACAAAACCGAATGACGTGGTTTCTTTTGGCATGCCGCCTTCATACGCCACCGGGCGTAGCGATTGGAATAACTCCAATTCCACGAGCGGCCGCGGGACATACAGCGGCTGGTACAGGTCCATCTGGAAGGAAATCGGCCGGCCAGAGATCAGAGCCATGCCTACGCTGTTCCAATCGTCATCCGTCGGGTTATCGACCACGGCCCAGCCCTGCAGGAACGGCTTGCCGTCTTTGTCGAGCACGAGCCGGTAACTCGTCTTCCAGATCGGGTTCTCGACCACGTAGCCCACACGCACTTCGCGCTTGCCTTCGCCCATGAAGTTGATGGTCACGGCCTTTTTCTGCGCGTCATGTGAGAGAGCCAAGGTATCGAGTGCACGGCGGAATTCGTTTTCGATCTGCGAATTCAGGAAGCGTAGCCGCTGAATGTCGTTCAGCTTGACGGCCCGCACTCCCTCGGCACACCAGAGCGAGAGCACTTCGGCATCGACGGCGCCGTCTTTGGATGGCTGCTTCTGATGCTCGATACCCATGATCGCGCCCGTGATCGTGCCTGGCTGGTTGGCCACGTTTTGTTGCAAGACAAGTTCCACGCGCTCGCCGCGCATTTGCGTGAGGATGGCGCCGAAGGTCGGATTGTTCGTCAAATTGACGGCAAAGGAGCGTAGCGTGCGGTCCACGGGGTCAAGCGAATCGTAGCTGACTTCGCTCACCACGCCCTTGTCATCCTGCACGACCATGCTCTTGATGAGGTCGTTGATGTCGTGCACCTGAAACGTGAGATCGACGCGCGAGTTGCCGTCAATTTCGCCGCGGCGCTGGAAATAGCCCACGCCACTGCTGAACAGCACCACGGTGCGGATGGGCAATGGCGCTGCCGCAGCCGCGACATTGACATTCTCTTGCGGCTTCGGAGCCGTGATTGCGGGCCGGCTCAGGAAGAACGCCGAGACGGCGATTCCCAATATGCCGGCAACCGGCAACAGCCAGATGAGTGTACGCTTCATAGATCTTCCTCTTTGAAAAGATGAATCCGCAGATTTCGCAGATTACACAGATTTGAAAATGCATTTGAATCTAATGTGTGTAATCTGCGAAGTCTGCGGATAAATGATTGTTCTCAATCAACAGTCAGATTTCGCAAGAATGCATCGAACTCCTGGCGGCTCTTCAGCTCCTTCGCCTGCAGGTCCTTCTGTGCCTGGCGCAGCTCTTCAATCTCAGTTTCCTGTTTGTCGAATTTCTCCAGGTAGCGCTTGTAGGCCGCGGCAGTCTGCGGCATCTCGCGCAAGTTGGCCCGCAAGCGGGCCTGGTCTTGCGTGATGTCGTTGACCTGCTGGTTGACATGATTCAGCTCCTGCTGAATCTTCACGAGTTCCGCCTTGCGGGCGGCGGCATCTTGTAGGGCCTTCTTCACGCCGGGGCTGGAGAGAGCATTGTTGATGAAGAAACGAATTGTATCGTCGTTTGTGTTCGAGATGGAAATGGCGCTGCTCACGTCGCGCTCTTCCACCACCGTCATGCTTACTGATTTCTTGGCCTCGACCGGCAGCTTCATCTCGAAACGCTGCACATCGGCCGTGCGTTCCACCGGCTTCTCCTTGCTCACGACTTCGAACTCGGCCCGGTAAGGATGCTCGATCCACAGCATGCGCTCCTGTCCGGAACGGTTCGTGGCCGTGTAGGTCTTTTCCTCGCGCACCCGGTTGGTAGTCCAAACCACGCCATTGGCGATTTTCACTTTCGTCAATCGATCCGGCGGCCGGTGGCTCTTCGCTTCCACTTCCGTGCCCAAATCGACGGCGAAGCTGATGAGACGCTCGTCATTCGGCGAAACATCGTTGATGCGAGCGTCGCCGGCATATGTCGAGCCTTCGAATACTGTGATCGGGCCCTGCATGAGGTGCAAGCCGGAGCTATTCTTCAATTTCAGGCCCAGCATCGGGAATTTGGCGTGCACGGCCGGATTATAAATCGACAGCCGGGTCGCTTCGATCTCCTTATTGACGATCGGCAGCAGAGCCGACTTCTGGCGCGGCAACGTCACAGGCGAATTGATGATGTACTGGAAGAAGTCGCCCAGTTGCGAAGCCGTGGCAGCTGATTGCACGCCCTTGGCCAGATCCATGCGCTGTTGTAATTCTACCGCGAGCCGGTCGCCGCTTTCGGCCAACTGACGCCGGTCGAATGCGTTCACATTGCCGGGAGGCCCGCCTGGCCCAAATCCTCCACCGCCGGGCTGACCGGGCATGCCGCCGCCGAAGCCAATGCCGGCGCTCGGACCGGGCGGCGCGAACTGACCAGCGGCCAGTTGCGGCTTCGCCTCGCGAATGCCACCGTCATAAGCTACGGGCCGCAGCGATTGAAAGAGTTCCAACTCGACCAGCGGTCGCGGGACATAGAGTGGCTGGTACAAATCCATCTGGAACGAAATCGGCCGGCCGGAGATAAGCGCCATGCCCACGCTGTTCCAGTCATCGTCGCTTGGGTTATCCACAATGGCCCAGCCCTGCAGGAACGGCTTGCCATCCTTGTCCAGCACGAGCCGATAGCTTGTTTTCCAAATGGGATTCTCAACCACGTAGCCGACTTTCACTTCGCGCTTGCCATCGCCGGTGAAATTCAGCGTGACGGCCTTCTTCTGAGCGTCGTGTGAGAGTGCGAGCGTGTCGAGCGCTCTGCGGAATTCGTTTTCCATCTGCGAGTTGAGGAAGCGCAAGCGCTGGATATCCGTCAGCTTCACGGCTCGCACGCCTTCTGCGCACCAAAGTGTTAGCACTTCGGCATCGAGCGCGCCGTCCTTCGACGGCTGCTTCTGGCGTTCAATGCCCATAATCGCGCCCGTAATGGTTCCCGGTTGATTGGCCACATTCTGCTGCAGCACGACTTCCACGCGTTCACCGCGCATCTGGGTGAGGACGGCGCCGAAGGTCGGGTTGCTCGTCAGGTTCACGGCAAAGCTGCGCAGCGTGCGTTCCACGGGGTCGAGCGAATCGTAGCTCACGGCCGAGACCACGCCCTTTTCATCTTGCAGCACCATACTCTTGATGAGGTCGTTGATATCGCGAACCTGGAACGTAAGATCGACCCGGGAGTTGCCATCGACTTCGCCCTTGCGCTGGAAGTATCCGACTCCGCTACTGAACAGCACCACGTTGCGAATGGGCAAATTCGGCACGGCCTGGCCATTGTTCCCGGCCGGGTCTTGCGGCCCGGGCGTGGCGCTGCCCGAGCGCGGTTTGAGAATAAAGAACGCACTTGCCGCCAGCACGAGCGCCAGCGGTGCGAGCCAGAAGAGTTTGCGCATAATGGTCACCCTGGTTTGGAGAAAGCCTGTGGGCGCGAGCGATACCGAAAAGACAGTGTCTCATCTTCCAGACGAGAATCCAGAGGGAAAAGATTTTTCTGCATTCTTGGGCGAGCGTCGAGCCGTACGTCCGATGTGTGGGCCGCTGCCACGTCGGCCTTACGGCGCGACGCTTGCCATGACCAATCTCCCCTGGCAAAATCGCGTGCGGCCGCATAAAACAATTTCTCGTATTTGGATGGAGTTTTTCTTGCATCCCGAGGACAGCGAGCATGAGTACTGCCACCGCCACGCCGACGCGTTGCGACATCGCCAATCCCAGCCTGGCGACCACCGGGAAGCGGCGCATTCTGTGGGCCGATCAGGATATGCCGGTGCTGGCCCGCATCCGCGACCGTTTTGGCCGCGAGAAGCCGCTGGCCGGCATGCGCATGTCCGCCTGTTTGCACGTGACGGCCGAGACGGCGAATCTGGCCCGCACGCTGAAGGCGGGTGGAGCGGACCTCGTCCTCATTGCTTCCAATCCGCTCTCCACGCAAGACGACGTGGCCGCGAGCCTGGTGCACGACTTCGGCATCGCCGTGTACGCGATTCACGGCGAAAACACCGATGTGTACTACAAGCACATTGTCGCCGCGCTGGAACATCAGCCGAATATCACGATGGACGACGGGGCCGACCTGGTTTCGAGCATGGTGTTCATTGCCCTCGACCGGCTCGACGACGTGCATCAGCAGGTGCGCCAGTGGGCGGCCAAGTTTTCGCCGGCCGAACGCAAAACCCGCTTCAACTCCGTGATCGGCAGCATGGAAGAGACGACCACCGGCGTCATCCGCTTGCGGGCGATGGAAAAAGACGGCGTCCTGAAATTCCCGGTGATTTCCGTCAACGATGCCGCGACCAAGCATATGTTCGATAACCGCTACGGCACCGGCCAAAGCACGATCGACGGCGTGATCCGCTCAACAAATGTCTTGCTCGCGGGCCGCAAACTCGTGGTCTGCGGCTACGGCTGGTGTGGCAAGGGCGTGGCGCTGCGTGGCCGTGGGCTGGGCGCGAATGTCATTGTCACCGAAGTGAATGCCATCAAGGCCCTGGAAGCGGCCATGGACGGTTTCTCGGTCATGCCAATCGCTGATGCGGCGAAGGTCGGCGACGTGTTCATCACCGTCACCGGCAACAAGCACATCATCCGCCGCGAACACTTCGCCACGATGAAAGACGGCGCCATGATCTGCAACAGCGGCCACTTTGATGTGGAGCTGGAATTGCCCGCTTTGAAGGAAGAATCCGTCTCGGTCACGGCCGACGTTCGCCCCCAGGTGGATGAGTACAAGCTCCGCAACGGCAAGCGCATCTATGTATTGGGCCAGGGCCGGCTTGTGAACCTTGCCATGGCCGAAGGCCACCCGCCGAGCGTCATGGACATGAGCTTTGCCACGCAGGCACTCGCCACCGAATTCTGCGTGAAGAACAAAGGCAAGCTCGGCAATCAAGTCCACGAGGTGCCCATTGAGATCGAGGAATACGTAGCCCGCGAAAAGCTGGCCAGCATGGGCATCGCGATCGACACCCTTACACCCGAGCAGCAGAAATATCTCAGCGGCTGGGAACACGGGACGTAAGCAGTTTCTTCGTGGCGAGCCGAGCCGCGTAAGCGGCCGGGTTGAGTGAGCGACGCTCAACCCGGCCGCTTACGCGGCTCGGCTCTCCGTTCAATTCTTCGAGGACGGGACAATGCGTGCCGTCGCCGTTCTACGAATGTTCTTGCTAGCGTTTTTGTTGTTTCTGACCAATGGATTGCCCGCCGCCGAACCGCTGCAGGCCGGCTTCGCCGAAGCTGATGTCACACCCAAGCTTGGCGACAAGGCCGTTTTCATGGCGGGCTTCGGCCACAATCGCAAAGCGACCGAAGTCGCTGATCCAATCATGGCCCGCGGCTTCGTTCTGAAGCACGACAAGCAGAAGCTCGCGTTCGTTTGCATCGATGTCGTCGGCTTCTTTCATGCCAATGTCGAGCGCGTCCGCAAGCAGCTCCCAGGCTTCGATTATGTTCTGATCTCCAGTACTCACAACCACGAAGGGCCGGATACTCTGGGCCTGTGGGGCTCGTCGCCGTTCAAGAGCGGCATCGATCCGGAGTACATGAAGAGGCTCGAAGAACAGATCGTCGAGGTTGTGCAAACCGCTCAGAAAGCGCTTCGGCCGGTGACCGCCAAGATCGCTGCGGCCAGGCACCCGGAGTTATTGCACGACAGCCGAATGCCGATTATTCTGCACGACGATCTGGTGGTCCTGCAATTCCTCGACGAGCAAATGAAAAAACCGGCCGGCATCGTGGTGCAGTGGAATTGCCACCCGGAAACGCTGGCCGACAAGAACACAAAGCTCAGTGGCGACTTTGTGGGCTATGCCGTCAAGGAGGTAGCCGCGAAGCAGGCTTGCCCGGTCGTCTATCTGACCGGCACCGTGGGCGGGCTCATGAGTTCGCTAAAGACCGACATTCGTAGCGAGAAGGGCGAGAAGCTGGAAGACGGCACCTTCGAGAAGGCGAAACGCTACGGGCAACTTCTCGGTCAAGCGGCGAACAAGGCTCTGAAAGACTCGAAGGACGTTTCGCTCACGCCCTTTCAAGTGCGGCATCGCCATGTCTATCTGCCGGTCGATAACAAGATCTATCAGCTGGGCCGGCAAATGGGCGTATTGCAGCGCGAAGCATTTCTTTGGACCGGCGACCCCATGAAAGCCGAGGCGGCCCCGGCAGCGGAATTGAATAAGAAGCGCTCGTGCCTGAAGACGGAGGTCGCCTGGCTGCGGCTCGGCGACCTCGATATCGCTTGCATCCCGGGCGAGATCTATCCAGAACTAGTGCTCGACAAGGTTCCCGATCCTGCTCCCGAAGGGGCCGACTTCCCCGACGCGCCTGTCGAGCCGGCCATCTACAAGCAACTCCGCGGCCCGCATCGCATGATCATCGGCCTGGCCAATGATGAGATCGGCTACGTCATCCCGAAACGCCAGTGGGACGAAAAGCCGCCGTTTACTTACGGCAACATGAAGCCGCCTTATGGCGAGATCAATAGCCTCGGGCCTGAGACGGCGCCGCTGTTGTGCGAGGCCTTTCGGGCGCTGGTGCAGGGGAACAAGTGATTCACCGCAAAGAGCGCAAAGAAAAGGCAGAGAGTGCGTTCGTTCCTGCTTGGCTCAGCGTACAATTCCATTATTCTCTTTGCGCTCTTTGTGTCCCCGCGGTGAATTCTGATGGACCTCATTGATTGCAAATCGATCTTCTCCGACGCGACCGGTTTCATCAAGCGCGGCGGGTTTGATAAAACTTGCAATCCCTACGTCGGCTGCACGTTCGGCTGCACTTATTGCTACGCCGCGTTTCTGCCACAGAATCGCCGCCCGGTTGCGGAATGGGGCCGGTGGGTTACGGCCAAGCGAAATGCGGTGGAAGTCGCCCAGAAGACGGCGCCGAAGGTGGCCGGGCAGGCGCTCTATGTCTCCAGCGTGACCGATCCATACCAGCCGATGGAGCGCTCGCTGTTTCTCACGCGCGGAATACTCGAAGCACTGGTTCCCTATCAGCCGCGAATTGTGATTCAGACGCGTGGACCGATGGTAGTGCGCGACATTGATATTCTCACGCAATTCCGAAGAATTCGCGTGAATGTTTCCATCGGCACTGATAATGAAGATGTCTGGCAGGCGTTTGAGCCCAAGTCGCCGCCGTTGGAGCGGCGCTGGCAGGCGCTCGCAGAACTTCGCGCGGCCAGCATCCCGGTGGGAATCTGCGTCACGCCGATGTTGCCGGTGAAAGATCCGGAAGCGTTTGCCGAGCGACTGGTTTCATTCCGTCCCGACTTGCTGGTGACCCAGGATTTCCACGATGCCGAAGGAAAGTTCGGCGCCGACACCGGCGAGGCCGCGCGACAACTACGGACGAGAATGGGCTGGACCAGCGCCGATTATCAGCGCATTCGGGCCCGCTTGTTGCGGGAAATGCCCGCGTATGAGGGCGAGGCCGGGTTCTTTCCTCCGTGAGGGCTAAGCCGCACGCGGCAATTGTTCTATGTCGAATTTCTTCCCTCTCCTTGAAGGCGCAGCCGCGCGCATCCAGCCGCCGGTGCTGATCGTCCTGGGCGCGCCGCTCTTGGTCGTGGAACTCGTCCGGCGGCTCGGCTATTCCGACACGACCTGCTACCAGATGGATTTGTTCCAGGCCGAAAAGCTGAGCACGGAACTCGATCCGGCCGGCTTGAAAGCAGAAGTGAAGACCGCGCCCGACCTTTGGGATCTGCCGGCCAACTTTCAAACGGTACTTTTCCCGTCGCCGCCGCGCGGCGAACGGGAGCTAAAGCTCGACATGGTGGAGCAGGGCTTTCACGTCCTTCGGCCAAAAGGAACCTTCGTCGTCCTCTCGCCGGTGGTACACGATCAGCTATTCCCCGGCATGATGAAGCGGATCTTCGGCAAGTCGGCCCCGGTCCATACCGACGACGGCACGGTCATCTGGAGCATCCGCGACAAGGAGCGCGAGCGTCGCCGGCATGAGGTCATGGTGCAAGCCAAGATGGACGAAGGCGAATCGCTGCGCTTTCTCACGCGGCCAGGGGTCTTCGCTTATGGCCAGATGGACCAGGGCAGCCGGGCGTTGCTGATGGCGGCCGAAGTAAATCCAGGTGATAGGGTCCTCGACCTGGGTTGCGGGGCCGGCGCCGTTGGCCTGGCGGCCGCTCGCAAAGCGGGCCCGGAAGGACAGATTATCTTTGTGGACAGCAACGTCAGGGCCATCGCCCTCGCGGAAATCAACGCTCGTGCTGCGGGGCTCAGCAATTTTCGGGCAATGGCTTCGATCCGCCTGGAAGAATTTGAGCCAAAATCGTTCGATGTCATCCTGACGAACCCGCCGTATTACGCTTCGCAGTCGATCGCGCAGATGTTTATTCGGCGCTCGCATGAATTGCTGAAGCCCGGCGGCAGCTTCTGCCTGGTAACCAAGCAGTTCGAGCAGATGGAAGCAATGGTGCGCGAAGTCTTTGGCGAGCCGGAGCTATTCGAGAACCGGGGCTACATCATCATGGTGGCGAAAAAATGACCATTGGCTCCCACGGGCCGTATATAACCTGTGGGGAGCCAATTACGCTTTATCCGCGCCGAATCGGAATATCGGTATCCCGGTCTTCTTCTTCCACGGGTTCCGCCATTGGAATTTCATCCGGCGTCTGCCCGTCGTCTCTTTCGAGTTCCAGCTTCAAATTCAAGAAATGCATTAGATCCTTCAAGCTCAGAATGCCGTCCAAATGATCGCCTTCGCCCACGAGCAATCGGCTCATACCGGTGCGTTGCATCTTTCGTAGCGCCTGAAGGGCATCGGCATTCGGCGGAATCGTGATCTTCTTGAGATCGCGCCGCATGACTTCGTTCACGGTGTGATGGGCCCATTCCGCGCGCGGTGTGTCAGAAATCGACTTCGTTTCGATGAGGCCTTCCAGGTGGCCGTTCTCCACCACCGGGAACGCCTTGCGGTGATAGCGGTACACGAAATCATCCACCCACGTTCGCAAATCCAAACTCGGCGCTACGACGACCGGGTGCGGATTCATGAACTTCCGAATCGGCTCGCCCCGCAGCGCCTTGCGGATCAGAATCTGTTGATAGGCACTCTGGGCAGCGCTGTTCAGGAACATGCCGATGAGCCCGGTCCAGATGCCTGCCAACAAATTGCCCGAGAACAAGAGCACCACGCCCCAGGCGATCAACAGCCAGGCGAAAACCCGGCCCACAATCGAGGCCCAATGCGTGGAGCGGACCAGGTTGCCGCTCGCGCCCCAGAGAATGGATCGGAACACCCGGCCGCCATCGAGCGGAAATGCCGGAATCAGGTTAAACACCAGTACCATGATGTTGACGAAAGCCAGATAGCCCAGAACCAAATATACCGGAGGCGCCCAGCCGGCCGTGTAGCCGAACCAGCTCAACAAGCCGCAAATAATCGCCAGGACGACCGTCACGGCGGGCCCGGCAATAGCCATAAAGAATTCATCGCTTGCCGAACTGGGCTCGTCGCTGATTTCCGCGACGCCGCCGAAAAGAAAGAGCGTAATGCCACGGACCGGCATACGACGGGAGCGAGCCACGGCCGCATGGCCGAGCTCGTGAAGAAGAATGCAGGCAAAAAACGCGATGGCCGTGATCAGGCCCATGATCCAGTACGTGAAGACGGATAATTGCACCTCGGCTGCACGTGGGAAATAATCGCGGGCGAACGTGGGGAAACCGTACGCAAAGGTAAACGTTAACAATCCGAGAATAATCAACCAACTCAGATCCACGCTCACCGGAATGCCGAGCAAACGGAACATGCGCCAGCGTGTGCCGAACATAATGCACCTCTCGATCCGATTCATGCCTCAGTCTGAACGAGTAGAGAGCAACTGCTGTACCAAATACGGGCATTCGAGCTGCATTCTCAGGTATGAGAGTTGCACAACTTGTCTCTCGGAGAGAGGCGCGCCAGGCGAACGTGGCGGCATTCCCAAGACTTCTTTGCGAGGATTCCATTATGAAACAACATATCGTCACCATGCCGGAAATTGGTCTCATCGCCGGCACGCGTGTTTTGTTGGGTGTTGGCATCGGCTTCTTGTTGGCCGAGAGACTCGACCACGAGCAACGCCGGGCGGCCGGATGGGCGCTGGTGCTTGCCGGCGCGCTAACCACCATTCCGCTGGCGGCGGAAGTGCTCGGTAGCGGCCAACGCCCACAATCCAGCGCCTTATCGCAACTGGCCAGTTGTTGCGGTTAATTTCGTGCTTTTTATCCCAGAGGGGCAGAGTGCCATGGCAAACGCAAAACGAATCCTTCTTGCCGTTGACGGCGCTGAAGCGTCGCAAAAGGTCACCCGCTATGTCGCCGACCTGATGGCCGGCGCGAACGGCCTCGAGGTGCAAATGTTGCATCTGGAGTTGCCGCCGCGCATGCTCGAATGGGGCGGTTCCGAGGATCCCCAAATCGAAGACGAGGTTAGCCGAGAGCGTGCGGATGCGTACCACCAATTAGAAGAGCGCCGGGAGTTGAAAGGCCAAGCGGTTATGGACCGCATGCAGTCGATCCTCACGCGCCGCGGGATCGCGGTTACGGGCCGCTTCGTCGAATTCCAGGAACCGCTCGACGCCGACACGATTACAAAAGCAATTCTCGATGCGGCGAAGGAACACCACTGCGGCACGGTGGTCGTGGGCCGAAAGTCTTTCTCCGGCTGGCAGCGTCTATTTCGAAAACAAGTGGCCGAGGAATTGGTCCGTGACGGCGAAGGAATCGCCGTGTGGGTCGTGGAATGAAGTCCGCTGCAAGATTGCTGCGACCAATCACCACCAGCCCCACCGCGACCCCCTTCTATTGAACGCTCGATGCCGCGAGCATACAGTAATTCTAGCGCTTGCGCCGCCTGAGGCTTTGCCCTCGCGGCCCCTGGCTATTGTGCCAACTCCACCCAGGGTGGCTGGAAGAAAGCAGGCGCTGTCGCGTCACGATCGCGCTTCCACCCAAAACATGAATTGCATTCCTCGTGGGGCTAATGCATGGCCCCCAACCGTCGCGATGCGCCGAGGCTGCCATGGACCGCCGATTGTCGCTTGAGTTGCGCGGCTACCTGATAGCCATTTTGAGTGTGGCGCTGGCCGTTCTAGTCCGCCGGCTAGTCGATCCACTTTTGGGCGATCAACTGCCCTTTGTCACGCTTTTTTGCGCGCTTGCGGTGGCGGTCTGGTTCGGCGGCTATCGGCCCGCCGTGCTCGCCTCCGTAGTCGGCTTCCTCGCTTGCGACTATCTCTTCATCCCGCCTCGCGGCGCCTTGTTTCTCGCAGAAAGCCGCGATCTCGTTGGCGGCTTTCGCTACGTCATCTCGTGCGCCGTCATCATCGGGTTGGGCGAAGCCACGCGCATTGCCTGGCGGCGCGTGTATGAAAAAAGCGAATCGCTGCGCATCACCATGGCCAGCATGGGCGATGCCGTTATCACGACCGATGCGAATGGCGGCGTGCTTTCCTTGAATCCGGTGGCCGTCGCTTTAACCGGCTGGGCCGAAAAAGAAGCCATCGGCCAACCGCTGGACACGGTCTTTCATATTGTCAACGAACAGACTCGACGAAGCGTCGAAAACCCTGCCCTGCGAGCCCTCAAGGAAGGCAAAACCACCGGCCTGGCCAATCACACCATCCTGATCGCCAGGGACGGCAGCGAGTACTGCATCGATGATAGTGCCGCTCCGATTCGCGACGGCAAAGGGAACGTCTCCGGCGTCGTGCTCATCTTTCGCGATGTTACCGAGCGCCGGCACTCCGAGCGCTCTGCTCAGTTTCTCGCCGCGATTGTCGAATCCTCCAACGACGCCATCATTGGCAAAGACACCAACGGCATGATTACCAGCTGGAACCAGGCCGCCGAGCGCATCTTCGGCTACTCGGCCAAGGAAGCGGTGGGCAGGTCTATTGCGATGCTGGCCCCGCCCGACCGGGCCGATGAAATGCCCGCAATTCTGGAGCGCATCAAGCGCGGCGAGAAGGTACACCCTTTCGATACCGTGCGCCAGGCCAAAGACGGCCGGCTCGTGCCCATCTCGCTGACCGTTTCTCCCATCCGCAATGAGGAGGGCGCGATTATTGGCGCCTCGAAGATCGTGCGCGACATCTCCGAGCGCAAACGGGCCGAAGCAGACCTGCATGAGGAGCGAAACCGCCTGCACGCCACGCTCACCGGCATCGGCGACGGCGTGGTGGTTACGGATGCCAGCGGCCGGGTGATCTTGATGAATCCCGTGGGCGAAACCTTGACGGGCTGGAAGGAAGAGGCCATTGGCCGGCCGCTGGAGGATGTCTTCCGCATCGTCAACGAAGAGACGCGCAACAGCGTGGAGAATCCGGTTCATCGTGTGCTTCGCGAAGGGATCATCGTTGGCCTGGCAAACCACACGGTGCTGATCGGCAAAGATGGTGTGGAACGGCCCATCGAAGACAGTGCTGCTCCGGTGCGCGGCCACGATGGCGCGGTCATCGGCGTGGTACTCGTCTTCCGCGATGCCTCGGAGCACCGCGCGAGCGAAGTGGCCATGCAGCGGCAGCAGGAAATCCTCAAACTCGTGCACCAGATCGGTAAGGTCGGGCACTGGGAATGGAATTCGATCAGCGACGAGAACAAGTGGTCGCCCGAGATTGAAGCGCTGTATGGCCTGCCGCCGGGTGCTTTCGGCGGCACTTATGCGGCCTGGGCCAGACTGCTACACCCCGACGACTTGCCGAAGGCTGACGAGGATGTGCGACGTGCACTGGAAACAGGCAGGTATTTCTCGGAATTCCGTGTGATTTGGCCCGATGGCAGCGTGCACTGGCTGGAAGCCCGCGCAGAAGTGTTCAATGACGGCCAGGGCAAGCCCGTGCGCATCATGGGCGTGAATATGGACATCACCAAGCGCAAAGAACAAGAAGTGGCACTGCGTGCGGCTAAGCAGGAATTGGAAATTGTGACCAATGCCATGTCGGCGCCGGTCACCCGCTGTAGCCGCGATTTCAAGTATCTGTGGGTCAACAAGCCTTATGCGGCCTGGCAGGGCCGAACGGTTGCGGAGATTGTGGACCAACCGATCGCCGCCATCATCGGGGCCCAGGCGTTCGACGAACTTCGGCCGCAATTTGAACAAGTGTTGGCCGGCCACGTGGTTCGCTACGAAGAGCAAATCCATTTCGAGCCGATCGGAGCCCGATGGATCAATGCCGTGTACACGCCAGTCTTCGATTCCAGTGGCGCGGTTGATGGCTGGGTGGCCGTGGTCATCGATATTACCGAGCGTAAGCAGATGGAGGAAGCGCTGCGGCACAGCGAACAGCGCTGGCACACCATGGCGGAAGCATTGCCCAATCTGGTCTGGACCGATCTGCCGAACGGGCAATGTGATTGGCTCAGCAGCCAGTGGGGCAGGTACACCGGAATTCCAGAAAAAGAACTCCTTGGCTTGCAATGGCTGGAGAAGGTCATCCATCCGGATGATCGCAAACGGACCCTGGCCAGCTGGCAGGCGGCCTGTGCCGACCAGGCCGAGTACGACCTGGAATACCGCATCCGCCGCTACGACGGCGAATACCACTGGTTCAAAACGCGCGGCGTGCCCATGCGCGACGAAAAAGGCAAGATCACATACTGGTTTGGCACCTGTACCGACATTGAAGACCTCAAACGCGCGCAGGAAATCCTGAAAGATGCCGACCGGCGCAAAAACGAATTCCTGGCCACGCTAGCGCACGAGCTGCGCAACCCGCTGGCCCCCATTCGCAACGGGCTGGAGCTCATTCGGGTGTCGAAAAACGGCCACCCCGAGATCGAAACCGCCCGTGGCATGATGGAACGGCAACTGTCCCAACTCGTGCGCCTGGTAGACGACCTGCTCGATGTAAGCCGTATCACGCGCGGAAAAGTGGAGTTGCACGCCGAGTGCATCGATCTGGCCCACGTGCTTCAGCATGCCATCGAAACGAGCCGGCCCTTGATCGAAACGGAGGGTCATCAGCTCGAGCTTCAGCTGCCGCCGGAGCCGGTGTTTGTCCATGCCGACTTCGTGCGATTGGCGCAGATTTTCTCCAACCTGTTGAACAACGCGGCCAAGTTCACGCCGGAGGGCGGCCGCATCGAGGTAAAAGCCGGGCGCCAAGGCGATGAGGCCGTGATCTCCATCAAAGACAACGGCATCGGCATCGCGCCGGAGCATTTGCCGAAGCTATTCGAAATGTTCTCGCAACTGACGCCGGCGCTAGAGCGCACGCAAGGCGGTCTGGGCATTGGCCTCACGCTCTCGAAGGGCCTGGTCGAAATGCACGGCGGCATGATTGAAGCACACAGCGACGGTCCAGGCAATGGCTCGGAATTCATTGTCCGGTTGCCTGTGGACAAGTCGGCGCGGCCGGCAGCGCCACCAGCAGGACAAGAAGCGGCGCCTTCGGAGGCCAGATTTCGAATTCTGCTGGTGGACGATAACCGCGACACGGCCAACACGATGGCGAAACTGCTGCGCTTCCTCGGCCACGAGATCCAGGCGGCCTATGACGGCGAAGAAGCGGTGGCCGCAGCCAAATCGTTCCAGCCCGATGTGGTGTTAATGGACATCGGCTTGCCAAAGCTCAACGGCTACGAAGCTGCCCGGCGTATTCGCGCCGAACCGTGGGGTCAAGAGATGACTTTGATCGCGCTTACTGGCTGGGGCCAAGACGAAGACCGCCGCCGCTCGCAGGAAGCCGGCTTCGATCACCATCTGGTGAAACCGATCCGTATGGCGGCGATTGAGAAGCTGTTGACCGAACGAACTGCAAAGTGACAAGCCGGAAGCGTAAGCGACGGGTCGATCGTCCGTCGCTTACGCTTCCGGCTTGTTCATCACCAAGATCGTCCGTCGCTTACGCTTCCGGCTCGTTCCTCATCTAGTCATACCGCCCGCTGCATTCAATCGGCCAGACGGCATCGACCACGCCATTGCGCACGGCGATACAGGTGCGGTGCAGATTCATCGTCGCGCAGCAATGCGCGGGAAGCACTTCGCGGCGCTCGCCAATGGCCGGAGGATTGTGTGTTTCCACAATGGTGTGCTCTTCCGCCAGTTTCAGCACTTTCTCGGTGTCGTGGCCTTTGATTACGGGCATGCCGAAGTCTTTCGAGATGGCTTTACTGCCGGCATCGAGAATATAGCGATCGGGCTTGTGGCTAATGACGGTCGCCAGGATGGAGAGCGAGCAGGCGAATTCCGGTCGGATGGCGTTATAAGCCGCATCCATAAGCAGAAACGAACCGGGTTGGACTTCGGTCATGCCGGGAAAGCCGACCACCCACTCCCAGGTGCCGGTGCCGCCGCCGCTGATGATGGGAACGTTGAAGCCACTCTCTTTCAACCGCTGACGGGTCATCAGGAGCGACGCGAGGCCGTACAAGCATTTGCGCCGCCGCTCCCCCGCATCGGGCAGCATTTGCAAATGGCCGTCGTAACCTTGAAGCCCGGCAAAGCGCAGATTCTCGTGTTGGGCAATAGCGCGAGCTATTTTCACAACAGGTTCGCCCGGCTCGACGCCGCAGCGGTTCATGCCGATGTTCACTTCCACCAGCACGCCGAGCTTGGCCCCGGCCGCGTTCATTGCTTCGCCCAGCGCGGCAACGTTGTCGAGATCATCGACGCAAACCATCACCGGCACGCGCTTCGCCAACTCCGCCAGCCGGCGGAGCTTGATCGGGCCAATGATTTCATTTGCAATCAGAATGTCGGCGATGCCTGCGTCGGCCAGGACTTCCGCTTCATTCAGCTTCGCCGCCAGAAACGCCGTGACGCCCTTCCGCGCGAGGTATTGCGCCAGCCCGCCGCATTTCAGCGACTTGAAATGCACACGGAGGTTCACGCCATGTTTCCGGCAGCCTTGCCGCATGCGCTCCAGATTGACATCAAGGATGCCGAGGTCCAGCAAAAGCTGCGGCGAATCAAGGGCGGAAATGGGTTGGCCAATCATGGGGGAAATTTGGAATGCAGAATTCGGAATTCGGAATCGTTCAAATGAATGATACGGCGCGAAGGGACTGCCGGTTAGCCGCGACGCGGAGTCTTCGGAGCGGAGCGTCGCGTGCGCGTCGCGGCTAACCGAACCGCGCCGGTTGTATTCGAAACGACTCGCGCCTAACATGACCTTCTCACCCTTACAATCTCTCCGGAGCCACGGTCATGTTCGTTTCGCGCTTGCGCCTACTTGCTCTCCTGATGCTACTCGGAATCTCGGCTTCAACTCTTCACGCCGATCCACCGGTCGTCGCGTCCACGCCGCACCTCACGCCGGAGCAAGAGAAGGCGAAGTTTCATCTGCCGCCGGGGTTCGAAGCGCAACTCGTGGCGGCCGAGCCGGATATTCGCAAGCCCATGAACATCGCCTTCGATGCCCGTGGCCGGCTTTGGCTCACCGAATCCGAGGAGTACCCGTTCCCGGCTCCGCCGGACCGCAAAGCGAAAGACGCCGTGAAGATTCTCGAAGACTTCGGCCCCGATGGCCGGGCCCGGAAAATCACCACGTTTGCCGACGGGCTGAATATACCCATCGGCCTCTTCCCGCTCAAAGACGGTTGCATCGTTTACAGCATCCCGAACATCTACAAACTCACCGATACGACCGGCGCCGGCAAGGCCGATAAGAAAGAATTGCTCTATGGCAGCATCGGAATCAACGGTATTCCGCGCGACACGCACGGCATGACGAATTCCTTCATGCTCGGCTTCGACGGCTGGCTGTACGCCTGCCACGGCTACCTGAACGATTCCGAACTCAAAGGCAGCGACGGCCAGGTGCTGAAGATGAACTCCGGCAATGTGTACCGCATGAAGCTCGACGGCTCGCATTGCGAGATTTTTACGCACGGGCAGGTGAACCCATTTGGTCTTTGCTTCGATCCGTTGGGCAATCTTTATTCCGGCGATTGCCACAGCATGCCACTGACCCAACTCATGCGCGGCGCCTGGTACTCCAGCTTCGCCAAGCCGAACGACGGCTTGGGGTTCGCCCCGCACATGTGCGATTTCAAGGAGCATTCGACGGCCCTATGCGGCGTGGTCTACTATGCAGCCGATCATTTCCCCGAGAAATACCGCGGCATGATGTTTCTGGGCGACGTGGTTGAAAACCGGTTCAATGCGTACAAGATCGATTACGTCGGCTCGAGTCCGAAAGCGACACGCGAGAACTTCCTCACCAGCGACGATCCGTGGTTCCGGCCGGCGTATTCGATCCTTGGGCCGGATGGCGCGCTGTACGTGACCGATTTCTACAATCGCATCATTGGCCATTACGAAGCGCCTCTCACTCACCCCGGCCGCGATCGCAGCAGCGGCCGCATCTGGCGCATCGTCTATAAGGGCGCCGACGGCAAGGCGCCGAAGCCGCTGGCGCCGATTTTTGATTACACGAAAGCGAGTGTTCCCGATCTCGTTCGCACGCTGCAGCATCCGAACCTGACTGCCGCCATGATGGCGATGCACGAGCTCGTCGATCGCGGCCAAGCGGGCCGGCAGGCGTTGCTCGACATCATGCACTCGGGCAACCAGACCGAGCGCATGTTCGCCCTCTGGAGTCTGGAACGGCAGCATGCGCTAAGTGACGACAACCTGCGCGTGTGCCTGGAGTCTGGCAATGTGGGCGTGAAGACGCATGCCATGCGCATTCTGGCTGAGCGGTCGAAAACCACACCGGAACAAGCGAATCTCATTGAGAAGCTCTTGGAACAGAAAAACCCGGTGCTAAAGCCGTATTACGAACGGCTGGTGGCAGAGGTCATGGCGCAACATCCGTCGCCGGATTTCATCCGGCCGCTGTTGAATCTGCGGCAAAGTGTGCAGCCGGGGGATGTGAACCTGCTTTACGAAGTCCGGATGGCATTGCGGAATCAGGTCCGCGACACGGGATTCCTGGCCAAGCCGGCCGATTTGAGCGACAAGGAACGCGAAGCCATCCTCGACGTGTTGCCTGCCGTGCCCACGGCCAACGGGGCAGCCTTCATGCTCGATTCCCTGAAGAAATTGCCGCAGCCATCGCCTCGGTTAAACGAAT
>DATGHS010000201.1:0-6351 GCA_035307785.1 Gemmataceae bacterium | reverse complement strand
GCACCCCCCACGGTTCGAGAATCTTCGCCAGCCGCTTGGCCGCAGCATCGTTGAACGGGCTCTTGCCTTTGACAATCGTGACATCGTGAAAGTGCCGAATGAACCGGAAGATGTTTTCGCGATCATTCGCGGCAACAACGGCCCGCGGCGTTTCGCCGAGGATAGAGCGCACCTGGGTCGGCGGCTGATAGTTGAAGCTGATCGTCTCGCAATTATTGGACAGTAACTCGCAAACTTGAATGCGCCATTTGCCGGGTGGATCATTGGCCGCGAGCGGCAAAGTGATCGAGCATGTGCCAAGCTTCGTGGCCCGATATATCTCGTGTCGCGTGACGCCGAGTGGATCGATGAGCTTAATATGCAGCGGGGCCGAACCGCTAATAGTGCGGCCATTGTTATCGACCAGCGTGGCCACGGTTTCGAGCTGGATCGGTGCCTGCTCCAAGACCGGTTCCTGCCGCAGCACCGGTGTGCTGACATGGACGCCGCCGATGGGGCGCTTCAAGCACGCAAACGCGCGCATCTGACCTGGGCCAAAGCGGAATTCGCCGGTCATCACGCCCATTTGATCAGTTTTGTCGGGCTGAAGCTCGGTGACGATGCCGCCGCGAACCGCGTCGTAGAGTGCCATCGGATCGCAATTGAAGAAGAGCCGGGCGGCGGTCGCTTTGAGCGCGTTCTTCTCCGCCTGGCCTTTAGCATCCTTCGCCGTCTCATCGTATGTCGCATTCACCGCGAACAGGTATTCGATATCGCCGGCCGCCTGTCGCGTGGTGATGATCGTCGGCACACTGGAGCCGAGCGCCGGCCGGATGCCGGCTTTTTCGAGTTCGGGGCGGATGGCTTCAGCCAGTGGCTTCGCCCCTTCGAGCCACTTGCCCACCGTTGTGTACGGTCCAAGTTGCTCGTACTTCTTCGCTTTCATAATCTCATCAATTTTCGGCTGATCGGGCATGCTCGGACTTACCGAAAGCTTGATCGCGCCTTGAATACTTACCGAGGAATCGCCGGTCAGTAACACTTTGCCGCCGGCCTGAATGAATTGCTCCAGCGCGCTGATTACCTGCGGATCGAGAAAATCGATCGACGTGAGAATCACGGCCTTGTGATTGGCCGCGAGCGTGCCGTCGAGGATGTCTTCATCCACCACGGCCGAGAATTGCTGTTGAATCAACTTTCCGGCCAAATACGTCAGCGGCAAATGCTCGCCCTGCGGCATACTGTGGGCGTAGTTTTGCGAGCGGTCGAGTGTTTGCGTGTGAATGGCTTGTGAAAGGGAATAGAGCATCGCCACCGGCGGCCGGGTCGGCGGCATCGTGGTGAAGATTGGGCCGAGTTTTTTCATCAACTGATTCGATTCCACGATGCCCTGTCGTGGCAAGGCATTCGTGGCCGGCTCGCAATCAGGCGGCGAGATCATGCCCTGAATGCCCATCTGGAACGAGAGATACTGCTCCATGCGGAACTGGTCGGCCATCGTGTTGCCGTACCAAGTCGGTAAATACCAGTTCGGCTTCCAGAAATCGCGGGCGCGGGCCATTTCCAGAAAGTTTGACGGGTTGAAGTACCCGGGGCCGAAGTCGTGGTAGCCGCCGTGGCCGCTCGTGACCGGCAGGCTGCGGACCACGTTGAAGTAATAGCCGTCGGTGAAGGCCGACCAGCCGTACTGGCTCTGCGTGGCCGAAAGGAAGTCGCTGCGCACCTGGCTGACGCCGAACTGCGCCTCGCGCCAGGCCGCATCCATGAAGCCGAGCTTCCACGTGGCCCATTGTTTCCAGCGCGCCACGTGCTCCGGGTTCTTGGGATCGACTTCGTTCGATGCTAGCGGCGGCTGGCCGAAGGCGCTCACGTATGCGCGAATCTGGGCCGGAATCTCATGCGGGCCGAATTCGCCGGTGACCGGATGTTTGCCCCAGGTGAGCCCCGGCTCGTCGTAGAAATGCACTCCAGGAACGTTGGGCCGGGTACGGTCGATCATGGCCCGGCGAGCCACGCGGCGCGTCCCGCCGCGCGTGACGTATGGATCGGACCAGTCACATTCCATTCGGATGTCCATCTGGTGGGCGCCGCTCATGGTGCAGCACGACATGAAATCGACGCCGGCGCGAATAAAGTTGGCATCGTCGTCATTGCCGTAGCCGCCGTAGAAGAGATTGAAGCCAAAGCTGTCTTCGCCTTCGGCCAATTGCTGCTGCTTGGTGGCCCGGCCCCAATTGATGAGCCGGAAGTCGCTCTGGCGAATATGCGAATAAACTTCGATCTCGGCTTTGCCGGTCGCGCCATCGGCGGTCGCCTCGACCGTGTACTTCCCGGTCCGCAAGAGCCAGCCATTGACGTGGTAATGCAGCACCTGACTCGCTTGCGGCTTCGCCGGCGCAATGAACTTCGATTCAATTGCGCTGCCATCGGCGCCGGTGAGCTTCAGCACTAACGGCGAAGCCGCAAGCGGCTGTGCCGATGAGCGTTGCACCGAGATATCAATCCATTCATTCGTTTGAAACGCAGTGCGGTTTTGGGGAAGCAGAACTTTAACTTCGGCAGCAGTCGCCGGCAGAGCCGTGGCCAGCGCGAACAAAAAGCTAAACCAGCGCATGCCATCCTCCAGAAGGCAGAAAGAGGAGAGAATTTCCGGTGGGATATCGAATCAGCACTATCGTAGAAGCGCCGCGGTGAATGTCACGCGGAAGTTGGTCGGAACATAGTTTTGCGGACAGATGGCACTTTTTTGCTGCTGGATTATCGTCATAACTATTTATTGCCAAATCACTTACATATTTCAACATACCCACTTCCCTTTCGCCGGCCGGTCGCAGTATAATAGCCAGTCCCAGAATTGGGATCGCTGGGCAGGGACGTCATCTCTTTTTTCGCGGAGGAACCGAACATGCTTTCGGCCAACGTGGTTCACGAACTGCAAACGGTTTGGTTTCCGAACATGACCGACGCGGGACTCGGCCGGCTCATCGACCTGTTGGAATCGGGGAGTCCGCTTCTCATTCATGGCTGCTTCACGCGGGCCACGCCCATGGGTTGCCTGGCCACACATGTTGCCTGGCACCATCCGCGCACCGAGCACTTGGTTCATGAGGCCGGCGTCAACTGGCTCACGCGCGTGGCCGGGCTGAATCCCGCCACGTCGGCCGTCATTCGTGAATGGGACTATCGCGGGCCGCACGATTGGCACTTGCGCTCGGACCTGTTGGAAGTGCTGAAAACCGAACGCAGCCGGCGCGAACGGAAGCCCGAGCGGCCGGCCAACCGACAGGCCGAACTCGCGGCGGTGTGAACATGCTCGACCGCGTGCTCGAACCCGAAGTGATGGACAGTGCCGCGGAAGCGCGCGATTACGACGCGATGGACCATTCCTCGGTCAATCGCCTCTTCGTATCGGATTTCCTGGCCATCTGGAATGGCCGCAACCCGATTCTTGACGTGGGCACCGGCACGGCGCAGATTCCCATCGAGCTGTGCCGCCAGCGCGCCAAAGCGCAACTCACCGCCATCGACATGGCCGAGCACATGCTGGCCGTGGGCCGCGAGAATGTACGGAAGGCCGGGCTCGCGGAGCACATCCGGCTCGAGAAGCAAGACGCGAAGGCGCTGCCGTATGCTAACGGCGCTTTCGCCGCGGTGATTTCGAACAGCATTATCCACCATATTCCCGAACCGTTCGAGTGCATTGCGGAAATAGTGCGCGTGTGCGGGCAAGGCGGGACCATCTTCGTGCGCGACCTCATGCGCCCGCCGGACCGGCGAACGCTTGATTTGTTGGTCCAAGCTTACGCTGGAACTGCCAACGCGCACCAGCAAAAGATGTTTGCCGAATCGCTGCATGCCGCGTTGACGCTCGAGGAGATTCGTGAACTCGTGGCCGAAGCCGGCTTCAGCACCGAGACGGTACAAGCGACATCCGATAGACATTGGACATGGGTTGGAGTGAGTGGTGGCTGGTAAAGACCAAACAAGCCGCGGGGCGAGTCTTCGAGCCCCGCGGGTCACGACTCGCCTCACCACTCACCACTCACCACTCACCACTAACTATGCTCCGCATTCTGGAAGAGATCGGCCACTTTGCTTATTTCAGCTACAAGTCATTACTCGTTCTGCCTGCCAGTCTGCTCAATCCGCGCGAGACCACGCGACAGTTCTATCGCATCCTCATTGGCGCCTTGCCGCTGGGGCTTGTTGCCGGGCTGGCCATCGGGCTGGTGCTTTGGATGCAACTGCGCGGCCCGCTGGTGCGTACGGCCGGCAAAGAAGCGATCCCATATTTGCCGACGGCCGTGGCGCTGGCGGTAGTGTTGGAATTCGCGCCGATTGGAGCAGGGTTAATTGTCGCCGGCCGAACCGGCGCCAGCCTTGGCGCCGAACTCGGCGCCATGCGGCTCACCGAGCAAATCGACGCCCTGGAATCGATGGGACAGTCTTCCATGAAGCGGCTCATCGGCCCGCGCGTGCTGGCGTGCATGCTGGCGCTTCCGTTGCTGACGATCTTCATTGCCGTGCTGGCGATCCTGGCCGCATTCGCGGCCGAGATGCTTACCGGCACCATCACCTCGCTTCAGTACGAGATGAACACCTGGAATGGCTTGCGGATGGAAGACGTCGTGCCATCAGTTCTGAAGACGCTCTTCTTCGGCTTCGTCACCGGCGTCAGTGGTTGCTATTTCGGCATGAAGGCCCAGGGCGGAACCGAAGGCGTGGGCCATGCCGCAACCCGGGGAGTCGAGCTTTCAACGCTGCTGGTGCTGATCGCGAACGTGCTGCTCGTGCGGTTGATACAACTGTTAATTCCATGATGAAATCAAATCCGAAATCCGAAGATCGAAATCCGAAACAAATCCAAAATCCAAAATTCAAATCACCAACAAGAAACCTGCCGAGTTTGGAAATTTGGATTTTGATATTTGAATTTGTTTCGGATTTCGAAATTCGAATTTCGGATTTTGCTGGTGCTATAATGTCCCTATCCCGCACCCAACGATTGGAGGTCGCATGGTGCCTGCAACGGTTCCCGAAACACGCGAAGAATCCAAGGTCAAGCGCCAGCCGCCGTATAACGTCATTCTCGAAAACGACGACCACCACTCCATGGAATTCGTGGTCGAGGTGCTGAAGAAGGTGTTCAGCTACCCCATGGAAAAGTGCGTGCAACTCATGATGCAAGCACACGAGACCGGACGGTCCGTGGTCTGGACCGGGGCAAAGGAAGTGGCGGAACTCAAGCACGAGCAGATCGTCACCTGTCACGAAAAGCGCAACGGAACCGACCTTGGCCCGCTGGGCTGCTTTATCGAACCGGCGCCGGGATGAAATGCGGAGCGTGTGAAATGAGGATGCGCTCTCATTGGCTGGTGGCCGCGGCTAGCTGCACACTCTATGTCTCGTCTTTCTTCTTACCCGTAGGCTCCCCGATTCGAATTTCAACCAGCAGTCCCAAGGGAGTCGGCGCGCCGTCCAACCATCCCCCTTTGGGACCTGGCTCTGTTGCTTTTCGCGAATCATGGAAGTTTCTGCACCACGCCGAACCAAACGACATTGGTTGGCGCGCGCTGGGCGCGCCGTGGTTTGCGAATCCGGCAATTTGGATCGGTATCTTATTACTCGCCGCAGGATACTGGCGTGCTGCAACGATCTTCGGAGGCAGCGCTTCGGTATTGGCGTTACTGGCAATCTCGCAATTTGAAGCAAGGATTGGCACAGAAATCGGCTATTGGGCCTGGACCGGCAGCGCGGCGATTCTGTTTGGTCAGGGAATCGTGCGCATGATCATTCGTGGACGACGCGACAATCTGCCTGCCTGATATCTGCAGACGCGAGAAGTACAAAAGCGAGCGGCGGGGCTTTGTCCCCGCCGGAAGCCCCGCCGGGACAGGCCCTGCGGCTCACCCATTATCGTTGAGCCGAAGTTATTTCGACGGAATCTTGAATAACCTGGGCGGTCCCAATACGGTCGCTAGGAACTTTAACCTCGCTGCCTCAACCGGGTACTTCCATGCCTGAGCCGACGTCGGAACAACTGTTAACCCGGCTGTTGCACGTGATCGCGAGGCCTTCTGCTTTTGAGGGCGTGGTATACCGCTCCACCAGTCCGAAATATGCCAGCGAAGCGGATCTAGTGACAGGCCGGGGCAGCGCGCAATTCGGCGGGCGCTGGAATCCAATCGGCATTGCCGCCGTTTATGCTTCCCTGACGCCCGAGACGGCGATGGCAGAAACCTTAGCTTCCAACCGCTATTATGGCCTGCCGGTGGAGGATGCCATGCCACGAGTTTTTGTGGCAGTCCGGGTCCGGCTCAAGAGGGTACTGGATCTCCGAGACCGCACCATACGGCGGCGACTTCAGATCCG
>DATGHS010000200.1:0-3141 GCA_035307785.1 Gemmataceae bacterium | reverse complement strand
CGCAGCTCGGCCACGCTGGAATCGATGAAGTCGCCGCCTTTCGGAATGCTGAAGCTGAACACAGGCACGGAAAGATAGGCCAGGCAGACGTTACAGAGCCCGCCGCCGAAGCTGATCCCGATGCCGGTGTAGTTGGTGCTTTCCATTTCGCCATAGACAACCGCCAGTCCTTCGGAAATGCTGCGCGCTTCGTAGCCGAGTTTGCCGAACATGCCTTTCAACTCCGCTTCGTGCGCGTTCACTTCCTCACCGGCGCCGATGGTCGCGGCCGGGATACTGAAGCAAAGCTTCTTACCTTCGCCAAACTCTTCGCCGGTCAGCATGGTCACAATCTGGCGGACGAGCATGGGGCCTTCAGTCTCGTTTTTGTTGAGAACGCCGCGCAGCATTGGCCGCCGGGTCTCTTTGTGAAAGAGATTGGCGAAGCGTTCCGACTCATCGCCATACACGACAATCTCGGAATCCTGAATCAGATGCGGGATGCGCTCCTTCTTGAGGACGCCCTGGGTTAGTTTTGAAAATGGGATGGTGACGAAGGCGTTCAGTTGCTTAGCAAACTGGGTGTCCTTGTCCTTTCGGCGGGCGGTGACGATGCGGCTGGTGCCAACGTCGAGCCCAATGGCAGAAGCTGCCTGCGTGTTCGTGTTTGTCATTTAATTGTTCTCCTGAAGGATGCCCTTGGCGTGAAGCGCCGTAATAGCGTCCTTGTATCTTGTCTGTAAAACGTGGCGGTAACGATTCTCGGGAAGGTTGTGAGCGGCGGCTTCGGCGCGGACCTGGTCTTCGGCTGCTTCTAAGCCTCGCGCCAGCGGCGACTCCCGGGCTTCCTCCAGCAATGCGGCGGCGGAGAAGCCGAACAGCGTGATGCTGGGCAGCGGCCGCGCATAATTGTCAATCAGCCCGAGATCCTCAAACGGCAGATTGGCAACCCAATCGGTGTGGTTGCCGGCGCTGCGGGCGGCGGGATTGATGGAGACCTGGGCGTGCGTCACGCAATTGTCCACAGCGATGCCATAGCGGGCGCGGAGCATTTCAGTCAGAGTGCGCGCCGCGTGCACCTGCGCTGCATTGACAGGTAGTTCGCCTTCTTTCGGCTGGCTGCGGGCTTCAAAAGCCACGCCGAAGAAACTCTGGTTGAGGTTGACATAGATCCAGGTCTGATCGGCCCAAATGGAATTTCCGGCGTGATTGGCGTAGTCGGCCTCCGCCACGATACGGAAGACGCGCCCGAAGCGGTCGATGACGAAATGGTAGGAGTGGTTCCGGGAGACATATTCGAGCAGGCCTTCGCCTTCTCGCTTGAGCATGCGGTTTTGACCCTCTTCGAAAGGCGCCAGGTGACTCTCAGTGGTGTGAAAGACGATACCGGCGGGTTGGGTGCGGCGGTCGCTGGTCAGAGGCTCGTCCGAAAGGCGAGAGAAAGCCAGATAGGAGCGTGCCTGCGTGTAGGTCTGGTAGCGATTCTCGACCCGCAACCCGTTGCTATACAGGTCGAATTGACGGTTTGCTTCAACTTGCCAAACGCGAGGAAGAAAGGCTGGCGCGACCGGGCTGTTTCGGATTACGACTGGCGGGGCGATTTGAGCCTTCGGCGCGGCCGGCGAAGAGGCCAGCACAAATGGCAAGGCTAGCCCAAGTGCGCGGCGGCAAGCCGGCATGAACCCAACGCCGGCCAAGGCGAGGCCGAGCGTGGTCAAGATCGGTAAGCGTGTTAAGGCGCGCCTCGGACTCGCACGAATGGCCGAGGATCGACCGAGCTTACGTTGCAGAAATTGCAGGCGTTCGGCGGGGTCCGAGAACGACCGTGCGCGCCACTCCACCAGCCGAACTACCACACCTCGGATCTTCACGGGGACTATTCCTAACGATCAATAGTGTCAACGCGGCCAGATCGTTCTCACGGAAATAGATTGAGAACTTGATAACCGGCAAAACACTAAATATCGATTTATCAGGTGTGATAACGTGTGGCGCACCTCGAAAAGGAGGTATCGGATGTTTAAGAAGATGCTGCAGGTATCTTCCACGTTAGGCCGTGCGCCGGCTACCGTGGAAGAACCGAATGCGACTCCTTCGGGGCTGTCAAGCCCCACCTTTAGCGATCGGGATCGGATAGATCCACCGCCGAGACCGGTTACGACGAAGTTGCCATCCTTCGACGATATTTACCGCAAGTCGCCCTGCAAAACGGCCACCACAACAGCTGAGTACACCATCCTGAAAGTGGCGGACATGGTCAACAGCGACGATCTTCACGGCTTATCGCCGGCGGCGAGGCACAGTGCGCTGATGATGGCGCTGAAGGCCGCCTCGGTTGCCGTGGAGGACATGCTGCAGGATGCGGTGCAAAGGCAGCGTGCGTTGAACGAGAACGAAGAGACCCAGTTGCAGCGACTGCAGGAATTCGAAGGTTCGAAGCTGCGCGAGAACGAGCGGCTGGCAAACGAAATGGAGACGATTTGCGGTCGGTATCGAACGCGAATCGCCGCCGGAGTCGAAGAGATCGAACGAGAGCGGGAAGCATTTCGTGACTGGCAGGACCGTAAGCAGCGCGAGCAGAGACGCATCGCGGAAGCCGCGGCCGCCTGTGTTTCCGATGACGCTCCCTCATCCAGTAACGCCAGCGTGACGCATTTACTGGAGAAAGGCGTAGCTCGCTTGCGGGAATCGGCTTAATCGCCGCCTTGGTTGTAGTAGTACTGAAGCGGTCTCAGGCCGCTCAGCAGACTCTGCGTTGGTTTGGTTATCATGACGCCAATCATGCAGAAATGCCCTATGTGTCTCCGCCCCTTCCGCCAGCGCATGGCCCTGGTCCTGCTGGTTTTGACTCCCGCGTTCGCTGGAACCTACAAGTTTGGCGCCATCTGGGATGGCGACAAGGTCTGGAAGGATACTTGTATTTCCACCGAGGGTGAGCGGATTCAGAGCGTCGGGCCGTGCACCGGAGCATTCGTCGACCTGTCGCGTTTCACGGCCATTCCGGGTCTGATCGATGCGCATACGCACCTGACCTATGTGCTGGATAACCCGGTCGGCCAGTCCGGTCGTAACTCTGCCGTTGTTTTTCTTTCTCAAGAGAATGCGCGAAAGACACTCGAAACCGGTGTGACCACGGTGCGCAACCTGGGCGCGGCCGATTAT
>DATGHS010000199.1:0-7082 GCA_035307785.1 Gemmataceae bacterium | reverse complement strand
CGCTCTTTTTCCCATTGTTCGCGCGTCTCGACGCGCTTGCCGGAGAAGAACACAAGCGGGTCGGGCAAATTTGGCTGTGCGGGCAATTGAGCAACCTCCGGTAAGTCGGCGGCCAAAGCCGCGGCAGGAAGCGAAGCAAGGAAAACAAGAGCGGCTGCGAGATAGGGTCGCATGGTGAGAGGCTCCGATTATGTAAATGCGCGAGTGTCTGGAGATGATGGTAGAAAGAAGCGCGTGGATTTCGACCCCGCAGGCTCGAAGACTCGCCTGCGGGCTTCGTGTCACATACTTGCAAGGTGTGCCAGCAGCGCGTCGTTAAGATCGACGAAGCATTGTTTCAAGTGCGGTTGCAGCGGGCCGGGGTTGGCGGTGCTTCGCAATTGCTTTACGTAAGCCAGCAGCACCTGCTTGGCGTCGGGCTTGCTGCGGAGCATGAGGTGCACCCACGCCCAGGCTTCACGGTATTCGGCCGGATTCATCTGTTGCACCTGGCTGAGTTGCTCGAGGCGGTTCAGGTCCGGGTGGAAGGCTTCATTCTTCAGGAAGGTAAGGTGCTGGCGGTTGACGCCCTGCACATCGGGTGGCAATTCGTAATACTCAGCCAGGCCTTCATCCAGCCAGAGCGGCACGTCTTTCAACACGCTGTGCAGCACCGCATGGGTCAATTCATGCCGGAGGTCCTGCCGAATGTGATCGCCCCAAAAAGTGTAAACCAAAAGGTCGTCGCCGCCGTTCATACCGCGCGGCTGCGCCACAAAGAAGGCTCGCCGCCGAGGTAAATCGGGATAGCGGTAACGCATGAAGCTCTCGTAGCGCTCGCGGTCTTCGAAGAGATAAACGGTGATCAACGAGTTCGGTGTGGGCAGCCGCAGATCCTTGATGATTTGCTCGCGCATGTCGGCCAGTTCGCGGAACAGCGGCTGATCGGGCTTGAGTTCGAAGTCGGAGACGAAGATGAATTGCGAGGCCCGCTGATTATGTTTGACTGGTAACTGCGGGCTGCTGGTGGCAACTGCCGTATCGCGGTCGTTCGGCGCGATGGAATAATGGAACAGGGTGCAGCCGGCCAAACTCGGCACGCCCATGAGCGCCAAGCCCACGAGCCAGCGCCGAATAGTTCGGGAAGCGAAGCGCAGGTTCATCAACCAGTCCTTGGCTCCAGCGGCAGAGTCTTGGCTACCCATGCCGGCGGCGATTGTAGCGTCTGGGTAGAATCCACTCCAGATCAGTCGCCGATTTTATCGCCGATACATTGGATAATTTCGGCACAATCGGTTCCGCAACTTCATTCAGAAAAAATAGTCAAGTCAGGGGCCGGCCGCGAAGCTGGTTTTGGGAAATCTTGGCGGAAGTGAATCTTTGAATGGCACGCCACCATTCCTTCCAGCCGCGCTGGCCGTGCAGGTTCCAGTTCATGTAAGCGCGCAAAAACCGTAGCCGGTCGGTGCGCGAAAGGTGAACCGAAGCGTGAAAGCTTGCGTTGAGCCGCGACAAGTCCTTGTGCCGCCGCGACTCCCACAACCGCCACGGCCGCCAGGCGCCGACGAGGTCGATGAACCATATCCCCCCTCTCTCCGCTGGGGAGAGGGGCCGGGGGTGAGGGGCGGCACTCTCGTTGCGTGCGCTTTCTGGGTGCATCTGAATGAGTATATTCGTCGCTTTCAGGTCTCGGTGCGCCCATCCGCTTTCATGCAACTGCCTAATCTGCCGGCCGAGTTGATCCAGCGCTTGCCGCAGCAAGCCGATGCGCTCGGCGTTCGGAAGCGCTTGCACGCGGCTCAGAAATTGATGCAGATCCTCCGCGTTTGTAATCCTTTCGGTGAGCAAATAACCTTCGCGGAGCAGGCCGAAACGAAGGCGATGCCAAACCGCGAGGGGCCGCGGGGTGGGCAGCAAGCAATCACGAAACGCGTGGCCATTCTGCCAGGAACGCAAACAAGCCGAACGGCGAAACAAGTTGCTGAAGAACTGCCAAAGGGAGCTGGCACGAAAACATTTGTAAATGCAGCTTGGTAGGGTGGGTGGAGCGCAGCGCAACCCACCTGAGCAAGCAGGTGGGTTGCGCTGCGCTCCACCCACCCTACAAGAGAATGCGATTTCCGCCACGGCCGAACTGCGCGAGCTCTTCAACAGCGCGCTCGCCTGCCGGAATGGTGCGTCGGGATCGGCCAACAAAGGCTGCAGCTGACCTGTCGTGACTTCCGTGATCGCGTGGCCCATCACTTTGTGGTCACGAACTTTGGCGAACCGGCGATTATTACCGAAGCAGCGCTTCGCCCAGCTCCGCCACAAGCGAAAATTCGATGCCCGCGTCATCGCCTCTAAATCGCGGCATTTTTCGGGCGGCCATTCCTGCCCATCCAGTTCCCGGCGGCGAGCGGTGTACGCCTTCCAAAACCGCAGTCGATCCGACCGGCTCGCCCGCAGCACGAACCAGCGGTTGAAAACTGCCAGGTTCTTCAAGCTCGCGCGCATTCCGCAGGGCACGCCGGTTTGAACATCGTGGACATCGAGGATATAGAATACCGGCGCTTCGTGCTGATAACTTAGAAGCAGATTGTCGGGATGCAAATCGGGATGCACGACACCGGCCCGATGCAAGTCGGCAAGAAATCGCCCCAATGATTTTGCAAGAGCTTGTCGCTTCCGTCTTCGCACCGGTTCCGGCAGGTTGGGGAGCGTTTGTTCTAGATATTGGCCACATGGGACGGCGCCCGGAATGGCTCGCGTGACGAGAATGCTTTCGCCCGGCAGAAAGCGATTCCGCTTCGCGCATGCCAGCGCGCTTACCGTAGGCACGTTGTTCGCTGCCGCCGTGCCCAGCTTGCGGAATTCCAGGATAGCCTTGGCCGGGCGAAAGCACTCGCGCAGCCAGGCACGCCAGCCGACGGGCCGGCAATGCTTGAGATAGACATCAAGGTTTGGCGAATGGACCCGATAGACCGTGCGCAAGCGGCCCTGCTTGACAACTTGTGCATGACCGGCCGCGATCGCAGCGGACACTTCGTCAATGGATGCGCGAAATTCCGGTTTCACGTGCCAGCGAAAGTCGTTCCTTAATTGCAGTTTCATGGCCGACCTTGCCTACGCCGCTCGCCGGAACTGAGCGGCATGCTGCAACAACTCGAGCCACAACTTGGCCCCGTGCGCGACCGAGTACTCTTTCTCCGTGCGGGCCCGGCCGGCCAGGCCCATGCGGCGGCGAACATCCGAATGCCGGGTAAGATACTCCACGGCATCGGTCCATTCCGCCGGCGAGGTAACGAGGAAGCCGTTCTCACCATCGCGAATCATTTCGCAATGCACGCCGACCGGGTTTGCAATCACGGGCAACCCCGCCGCCATGTATTGCAGCACCTTGAGCCCGCACTTGCCCCGGCTCCAGTCATCGTCGGGCATCCAGGCGATGCCGATGTCGGCCGGAGCAAGGTCGGCGGCTTCGGATTCTTCCGACCAAAGGCGCGGTATCACTCGCAAGCTATGGAACGACACAAACTGATCGCAGATCAGGCGCAGCGATATATTGGGGAACCGTCGGCCCAATGCTTCGAACCACGGCCGTTGTTGCTCCAAACTGCGCAGCGTGCTCGCGGAGCCGATCCAGACAAGCTGCGCTGCATGATCTTCCGCGTGTTGTGCGAGCGGATAGCGAGCCGGATCAACGCAAGTGGGAATCACGCGCACATCCTGGCCGAAGGGTCGTGCGTGCTGGGCAAGGAAATGGTTGCCGGCAATCACATGATCCATTTGCTGCATTTGTTGCGCGAAGCGCCGTTCGCGTCGCCGCGAGCGCAGCGGCCGACCGGAGAAAGAATCGCGCAACCATACCGCGTCATCGAAATCGAAGAACAAAGTTTCGGCCTTGCGGCGAAGGCGACGAATTTCAAGAGTCGACAACAAACGGCGTTGAATCAGAGCGTTTTTACAAGGAATCGCTTCTGCGAGACGAAGCCGCTGCCACCAATGCCGTGGTAGCGCATGGTAGCTGAAATCGTGGCCTGCTTGTTCGAGATAGGGCTGAAACGCGCGCAAACGGTATCGGCAACAAACGTGATGCGGGATTTCTACGAGAGCTGAAAGGCGCACTGCTTGCTCCTCCTTGAGCAAACGAAAGCCCAGGGACGGAAGTCCCTGGGCTATCCTCGTTGCCGGTTCACCATGGCCCGGCGCATTTCGCGCTGAGCTTCCTGCTTCTTCTTGGCTTCGCGCTTGTCGTGCATTTGCTTGCCTTTGGCTACGGCCAGTTCCACCTTGGCATGCCCTTCGCGAAAATGAATCTGCAGCGGCACCAGCGTGAAGCCGCGCTGCGACGCCTTCTCCGCAAAGCGAGCAATTTCGCGGCGGTGTAGCAGCAATTTGCGTGGCCGCTTAATCTTGTGGTTGAGCCGGTTGCCCATGGCGTACTCGGGAATTTCGCTGCCGAGTAGCCAGACTTCGCCGTTGTCGATGCGCGCGTAGGCGTCCTCCAGGCTGGCGAAGCCGTCGCGCAGGCTCTTCACTTCGGTGCCGCGCAACACCAGCCCGCATTCAATGCGATCCAGGATCTCGTAATCATGCCAGGCCCGTTTATTCCGGCAGATCACCCGGATTGCGTCGTCTTCCGTTTGGGACTTCTTCGCTTTGGCCATGCGCTGAGTATGTTAGCAGAATCGCCCCCAAACGAGAACGCCAAGCCGCAGGGCGAGCCAGCGAGCCCTGCGGGTCACGACCCTCTATGCCCCGCTTCGTCATCCTGACGCATGACCATCCGCACCTGCACTGGGACTTCTTCCTGGAAGAAGGCGACGTGCTGCGCGGCTGGCGCCTGGCGGAGGAGCCAGCCGCGCGGAAGCTTATCGCGGCGACGTGCCTGCCAGATCATCGCAAGTTCTATCTCGATTACGAAGGCCCGGTTAGCGCCGATCGTGGCAGCGTAACGCGCTGGGACTTTGGCAGCTATTCATCGGAGCCCCCAAGCCGCGAGGCGAGTCTTCGAGCCTCGCGGATCGGTGCCCAGTTAATCCTGCAAATCACTGGAACTCGCCTTCATGGTCGAGTAGAGTTACAACACGTTGCGGATACAAACTGGACGTGGACCTTCCATCCAATGTGATCCCGCCCGCACACTCTCCCGGAGAATTCTCATGTCCCAAAACCTGAATCGCCGCCACTTCCTCGGCGCAACGGCTGCCAGCCTTTCGCTGGCTGCCCTGAATCGCGTCCATTCCGACGAGCCGTCCGCCAATGACCGCCTCATCGTCGGCGTGATGGGAACCGGCGGCCGGGGCACCGATTTGTCGAAAACGTTTGCCCGCCAACCCGGCGTCACCGTCGCTTACACCTGCGACGTGGACAAGAAGCGCGCCTCTTCGGCGGCCGGCGCGGTGGCTGCGACCGGCGCCAGCCCGCCGAAAGATGTTCAGGATTACCGCCGAATTCTCGACGACAAGAAGGTGGATATTCTGGTCGTGGCCACGTGCAATCACTGGCATGCCCCGGCGGCGATCCTCGGCTGCGCAGCCGAGAAGCATGTCTATGTCGAGAAGCCGTGCTGCCACAATCCGCAAGAAGGCGAATGGATGGTGGCTGCTGCCCGCAAGCATAAGCGCAACGTGCAGATGGGCAACCAACGCCGCAGCTGGCCGAAAGTGATCGAAGCCATGGAGAAGGTCCGAGCCGGCATCATCGGCCGCGTGTACTACGCCCAGTCTTGGTACACGGCCAATCGGCCTTCCATTGGTCACGGCAAACAGGCGCCGGTTCCCGACGGCCTTGACTACGACACCTGGCAGGGACCGGCGCCGCGCAAGCCGTTCCAGAGCAATTATCTGCACTACAACTGGCACTGGTTCTGGCACTGGGGCAACGGCGAACTCGGCAACAACGGCATTCACTATATCGACCTCTGCCGCTGGGGCCTCGGCATCGATTATCCGATCCACGTGACGTCATCCGGCGGCCGGTATCGCTACGAAGACGATCAGGAAACGCCGGACACGCACATCGTTTCGTTCGATTTCGGCGACCGGAAGACGGTCACCTGGGAAGGTTTCAGCTGTAACCAGATTCCTGGCGGCCGGCCCGACGTGCTCTTCCAGGGCGAAAAAGGCAGCATCGCCATCCAGGGCAACGGTTACACGATTTACGATTTGAAGGGCAAGGAGATTCAGAAAACCTCCGGACCGGCCAGCGACGACCTGCACATCGGCAATCTGTTGGCTGCGGTGCGCACCGGCCAGAAGCTTAACTCCGAGATTGAGGAAGGGTACAAGAGCACGCTGCTCTGCCATCTAGGCAACATTGCTCACCGCACCGGCCGGGCCTTGACATGCGATCCAAAGAACGGCCACATTCTCGACGATGCCGACGCGATGAAATTCTGGCGACGCGAGTATGAAAAAGGCTGGGAGCCGAAGATTTGAGCTTGAGCCGGGAGCACGAACGACCGGATAGAGCGACTTTCTATCCGGTCGCTCGCGCTCCCGGCTCTGGATCTTTGATTATGCCGACCGTCGTGTTTACCGGTCTGCGTCTCCCTGAGCGTGAAGGCGAAAAGGCAGCGCCATTCACGGTGCGCTGCCATTGCGGCGCCATGCTCCAGGGACATCGATTGGCCCATCATCAGGTCGTGCGCTGCGCCCAATGCGATGCCGAGCGTTTCATCCTGCCGCGCAGCGCACTGCCTGGCGTGAAGGCGGAAACGGCAAATTCGGCATCCTCGGTATTGCAGGCCGGCTCGTGGCGCGTCTGGCGCGCTCCGCTGGTCGGCGCAGGCCTGGCGCTTCTGGTTGGCGCGATCGGCATCTTTCTGCTGGTACGTTTTATCACCAGCCCGGAAGGCGGATCGAGGCCGCCGCTAGGCCCGGAGCAGCAGGCCGAGATCCATTTCCAGGCCGGAGAGAATGCGATCGATAGCGGGTCCTTCCATCAGGCGGAACGGGAGCTAGCGGCCGCGCTCGAGTTGTCGCCGCACTGGCCGGCCGCGCGCCGGCAAGAGGCCGCGCAGCTTCAGCGTCAGGCCGGGATCGTGGCTGACCTGTTAACCGAAGCACCGGCCGAAATCATTCGCAACTCGCTCGGCGTGCCCGAGGCCGAGTGGCAGG